>NZ_VPAQ01000010.1:0-123042 GCF_013419135.1 Acinetobacter sp. YH12100
AAACTCTTCAGTTTAAAATCAGTAGTGCCTAAAGGACACCAATCTTGGCTCATCAATTTTCTGACAAATATTTCTCAAATAAACTTCGAGTAATTTCTACCATCAATCAATGAAAATAATTTCGATCGATCAACCAGTAAAAATCCACACAAGTTGTTCTTCATAATCTCTTAATGATCTTCTTGCTGATTCGTCACCAGCAAGCTAGGTCGGCTATATTACACTGAATTTCTAAAGTGTCAATCCGTAATTCAAATTAATTTGAACTTAACCAACAAAACCCAATCTTAACACCTCGTGCTAAGTTACTGTTTTATCAGAAGTTTTAATCTTCATCACTGCCGATGGATGTGCATTCTACAGCATTTCAGAGCGCTTGCAACACCTTTTTCAAGAAAATTATTTTGCATGTACATTTTTTACTCTTTTTGTGTATTTTCATTCATTTTTTATACAAATTTGCTTAAATGATGTCTATTCGTGAATATAACGTTTATTATTTTTATACTAATAAGTAGTGCTCTTTACTCAGACAAGGCCTCGGGTTTCCTTATGCATCGTTCTATTTACTTATCTATATGCTTATTTTCTCTAGTATCAAGCGTACATGTTTTCGCAGAGGTCAACACGGATGTGGAAAATGAATCTTTGAAAACGCCACTCAGAACCAAAATATCGGCCAAGGCACAACAATTACAGACACAGCTAAAAGTCGATGCCAGTGCAGCACAGGCTGAAGAAGTCAAAGATCCTTTCCAACCGTTAAATAGAAAGATTTATCAGTTTAATGATGCGATTGACCGTACTGTGGTACGTCCTATAGCTGTTCAGTATGTTGAGAAAGTTCCACAGGATGTCCGCGGTAGCTACACCAATTTCCGTAATAACCTGGGTGAACCCTGGAATGTAGTCAATCAGCTGATTCAGGGCCGTCCGACCCGCGCAGCAAAATCCTTGGGACGTTTTACCATTAATACTTTAACGACCTTAGGTTTGGCTGATCCGGCACGTCGCCTTGGTTTAAGTCATGAAGACGAGAGATTTGGAACTACTTTGGGTTATTATGGTGTTGCGTCTGGTCCTTATATTATGTTGCCATTTTTAGGCCCAAGTTCAGTGCGTGGGGTGATTGGTACTGCTGTAGATAGTCAAACCCGCCCACAAAAATATCTTCTCGAAGATGAAGATGGGCTTTACTGGACCGACCAGTTCTGGCGTGCCATTGATAACCGCTCGGAAATACTGGATGTTGAAGGGGTGCTGACCGGTGATCGTTATGCCCAGATTCGGGATATTTACTTGCAACGCACCAACTACGCGATTGCTGAAAAGAAAGGTACAGAACAAGATACCCTATTCCTAGAAGATGACTTCGAAGAAGATAGTTCTGAAGATGTACCTTTTGATGAGAACAATATTGAATCTTCAGAAGAAGATCTTTAAGTTCATGCTTGATGTATGATTGCTAGTGAAATCTGTTCGCTAGCAATACCTTGCTTGTTATAGTACATCGTATAACCAACCCTGAGATCGAATCACTTTTTTATGTATTTCATTCAACCGACTCGTGATATTCCCTATTTAGATCAGGTACTTGATACGCTTCCGCATATTCAGATGATCTATCTGGATGATCATGAGCTGCATGATTCTACGATTATCGCAATTGCAGATGTACATGACTATCTGAAATATAAGTGGAATCTGCCTACCATTGTGCTGGCCTTAGAGCATGAAGGCACAGCGTTGGCTCAGGCTTGGGAGCAAGGGGCGCTGGCAGGCTGGATCTGGAATAAACTTCCTGAAAATCCTGACCTGGCGCTGCAAAAAATTGATGCGCAATATAAACGTAACCAGGATAGCCGTGATCTGCCTTCTGCGGCAGAACTACAAAAAAGATTGTTACCCAACCCGATTAAACTGACCAATTATGAGGTCGAAACTTATTTTCAGCCTTCAGCCTATCTTTCAGGAGATTGGTATGATTACTGGAAAATTAGCGACAAAGAAGTGATTTTCTATTTGGCCGATGTATCTGGACATGGCGTCACCAGTAGTTTACTCACGTCCTGGATGGCTGCTTTTCACGGTCGCTCCAAAACGCCGCGCGAGCTGATTAAAAAGCTTAACGGCATGCTAATGCAGGAAAATATTGAAAAGCACATCACCATGATTGCCGGGATTTTAAATCTGGAAACCCATGTATTAAAATGGTCCAGTGCCGGACATTATCCCCCACCGATTATATTTGAACCTCATCAAGAACCTAAGATTTTCTCTACCAGCAGCTTCCCTTTAGGCCTGACCGAAGAGCTTGAGGTTGAAGAAAACGAATGGGTATTAAGCCCTAATGCCCGTTTTATTATCTGTTCAGATGGTGCACTGGAACCCTTTGATGGTGGATTAAATGAGCAATTTTCGCAATTATTACATCACTTGCAGAATGAGTCATTTCAGGCTCCAGAACATGTGGCCGACGATATCGCCTTTTTAAGCTTTATCCGCGTAAATTAGCAGTATATTTACAGACTTTATAAGCACTTAATTTGATTACCACTTTCAGCTACTTGAGTATCAATACACCCTATGGGATAATTTAATATCCTTCTCTGCAAATGGCATTTATATGTCAACAGGTCATGTTGAATATGCAAGTCTGAATGGAACGCATATTTTTAAGCTTATCGGCGAAGTGCGTGCCCAATCTTGTATTAGTCTAGACAAATTACTGAACAAAATTGAACAGCAGGACAACGTAGTTGGCGCTATCGTTGATCTCACCGAAACCAGTTTTATTGACAGTACCGTACTCGGTGTTTTGGCCAAGTTAGGACTGAAACTCAAGCAAGTACATAATATTCAAGCTGTTATGCTTTCTACCAATTCCGACATTACTACTTTGGCCAACAGTATGGGACTGAGCCAGGTGTTTGTGATTCTGAATTATTGTGGCGATCCGAATGTCTGCACCCGTGCGCTGATGGAAGAACATGTCACGCATCAAAATATGCTAAATACCGTTCTGGATGCGCATAAAACCTTGATGAAGCTAAATCAAAGCAACCAGAATATGTTTGAACCTTTAGTCAAACAGTTACAGAAAGAGCAAGACAATTTAGATAAAATCTCCGAGCAAAAGGTATAACGACTATATAAGAGGACCGCATGACTTTACTTTCTGTTGCACAAATGAATTCTCAAAATGAAATTGACGCCAATTTTGTGGAGATTGAGTCTTTAATTCAACAAAGTAAGGCCAATGGTGCTGAGTTAATTGTTTTCCCGGAAAATTTCGTCTGTTTCGCAGCAGGCAAACAACGTGAAACTGCTGCACAATTTGAAGTCATTCAACAACGTCTAGAACAACTTGCCCATCAATATCAAACCTGGATTGTGGCCGGGACTTTGCCCTGCCCTTATCGTCCGGATGGTTCAATCATTCAAGATGGCCGGGTGCGTACTGTCAGTCTGTGTATCAGTCCTGAACGAACCGAAGCGCGTTATGACAAAATTCATTTGTTTGATGTGCAAGTCGGCGATGCTGTCGGTGGTTATCAGGAGTCTAAATTCTTTGAACCCGGCACAGATGTGGTCGTTGCCAAGACTCCTTTTGGCAATATCGGCTTGATGGTCTGTTATGACCTGCGCTTTCCAGAACTGGCTTTAAGCTTACGTGCTAAGGGTGCAAATCTCCTGACTGCGCCTTCTGCATTTACCTATACCACCGGTGAAATGCACTGGCAGTTATTGCTGCAAACCCGTGCCATGGATAGCCAGTGTTCGGTACTTGGCGCTGCTCAACAAGGCTGGCATGGTGAAAAACGTCAGACTTGGGGGCATGCAGCTGCCACCAATAGCCGCGGCCAACTGTTGAATATGATCCATACTGATGGCGCACATTTGATTACGGTGGACTTTGATTTAAGTGAACAGCAAAAAATCCGTGAATCCATGCCTTTAATGCAACATCGTAAACTGCTACAACTTTCTTAAGAAACCTGCCCGGATACTTGCATAAATTAACAAAATCCCTGCTTATTCTTCAGGCAAAATCGCCGAGCATAGAAGCTCCATGAACAATAAATAGGGATTAAGCTCATGTCATTAGAAAAAGCCGTCTATACCGCACATGCCAAAGCCACAGGTGGTCGTGATGGCCGCGCCACCTCTGACGATCAGATTTTAGATGTACAATTGGCCGTGCCCAAAGAAATGGGGGGACCTGGTGGTGGAACCAACCCTGAACAGCTCTTTGCCGCAGGTTATTCGGCATGTTTCTTGGGTGCGATGAAATTTGTTGCCAATCGTGACAAACTGAATATGAGTAAAGATGCTTATATCGAGGGTGATGTAGGAATTGGTCCAATTCCGACCGGGTTTGGTATTGAGGTGACTTTAAATATCCATCTTGAAGGTATGGATCAGCAAGAAGCGCAAAAACTGGTAGATGCCGCGCATATTGTCTGTCCGTATTCAAATGCAACCCGCAATAATATTGATGTGAACTTAAACGTCATTACTTAATTTTTCGATTCAACCGCTATCCTGAAAAAATGCTTCAGGATAGCTAGAGCGCTATTATAAAATTTTAATCGCTGCATCTTCCCTTAAAGGCCAATTCTATTTTCAAAACAAAAGCAAAAATCTTAATACTTATATATAATGATTCTTATTTGCAATAATTTATTTTAAATCACCTTATGTTTAAATTATTTATTTCTAGTTCTCTCCTGTTCAGCATTGCGACTGCCTCTTTTGCAGAGCTGCAAATTTCAGAAAAAGTTCGCCCCCAAGTAAAATCTGTAGTTAATGCCGAGATTGAACGTCTGCCCATTCCTGCAACACCCAACAATATGATTCTGCCTGAATTTGGTAAAGGTATCATTGGTTGGGGTGCTGGCCCCAAAGATGCCGAAGTCCGTTTCCAGCGTGTCACCACAGCCGATGTTGAAAAAATGAAACAGGATGGGGTTACTTTAGAAATGGCGCAGGCCTGGCAGACCTTCTATGAAAATGAAACTCAGCGGAATCCGGGTAATCCGACTGCACCTTTTCGGGCCCAACTGATGAAAAAAATCGTCAGCCTCTGGTAAATATCCAGATATCCTGAGGACAAGTCATTAAAAGCAGCAGATTAGAAAATTATTCTGCTGCTTCATTGGTGACCCGTAACACTTCTTCAATGGTAGTTTTCCCTGCCAATACCTTGCGCAGACCATCATCCCGAATCGAACCGGATTGCTGCCGTGCATAACTTTCTATTTCGTATTCGGCCGCATTGCCATGAACCAGACGGCGCATATGATCATCGACGGGCACAATTTCATAAATCGCAGTACGCCCACTAAAACCAGTATTGCCACAGCGTTCACAACCCTGTGGTTGCGGCAGTCTTAAATCCTGTGGATGTTCAATATTTTCAAACAGTTTCTTTTCAAAAGCATCTGCTTCATGCCAGGTCGCGCAATGCGGACATAACGTTCTGACCAGACGCTGGGCAATTACCCCAATCAGGGAACTTGAAAGCAGGAACGGCTCAATGCCCATATCCTTCAAACGCGTGACAGCACCAATCGCGGTATTGGTATGCAGGGTCGACAACACCAGATGCCCCGTCAAGGAGGCCTGCACCGCAATTTCTGCGGTCTCCAGATCACGAATTTCACCCACCATCACCACATCAGGATCTTGGCGCAGCATGGCTTTTAAGGCACGTGCAAAGGTCATATCCACTTTGGTATTCACCTGGGTCTGACCAATACCTTCCAGTTGATATTCAATCGGATCTTCAGCGGTGAGGATGTTTTTGGAACCATCATTCAGGTCAGAAAGTGCGGCATATAAGGTGGTGGTTTTACCCGAACCGGTGGGGCCAGTGACTAAAATAATGCCGTGTGGACGATGCACCAGAGTTTTCAGTCGATCATAGTCATTATTCATCAAGCCCAAATGGGTCATATTTAAACGACCGGCCTGCTTGTCCAGCAGACGCATCACCACACGCTCACCATGAGAGGATGGCAAAGTAGATACACGGACATCGACTTCACGTCCGGCCAGACGCAAGGAAATACGACCATCTTGTGGAATACGCTTTTCCGCAATATCCAGTTTGGCCATGACTTTAATCCGCGAGACCAAAAGCGGCGCAAGTTCACGGCGTGGCTGGACAATTTCACGGAGCTGGCCATCGACCCGTAAACGTACCGACAGTTTTTTCTCAAAAGATTCAATATGAATATCGGAAGCCCCGACCCGAATCGCTTCAGACAATAATGCATTGATCAGTCGTACAATCGGCGCATCATCTTCCTGATCCATCAGATCTTCAGCTTCAGGTACGGAATCGGCCAGACTGAGTAAATCCGGATGATCTTCCAGACCCGCAGCCACCTGTTGTGATTCGCCGCTATCTCCGGCAAAACTGGAGCTGAGTAACTGGTTAAATTCCTGTTCGCTGCACAGCTGAAAATGAGCCGGATAACCGAGCAGACGGCGCGCTTCCTGCAATGCAAGCATCGAGGTATTGTCACGACGCAGAATAAAGGCCTGATCTCCCTCATAACGCAACAGCACACCATGGCGCTTGGCGAAGCTATATGGGATTTGTAATTGTTTAAGTACTTGCATCGCGGATTATAATAATGATGAAAAAATTTAAATTGAGTGTACTCTAAGCATATGACAGCGTGAAGTATGTTTTCAAAGATTTAGCAAGAAAGGGTGCCAACATTGCCGCAAGATAAAGATGAATTAATCCCGAATACAGCGAAAATGCGCTGGTGGGGAGAACAGATTTTTGAAATAAATCAATCCAAAGCCTGGCAGTTTGGTTCCTTGCTGTTTCGTCTGACTCGAGGCATTCAGGAATGGCGACTGGAATACTATCGTCCTGTGGTGCAATATGATTATGAGCAGCAATGGCATCAGATTGATGATCCGAACTTTGCCTTTCCAGCGCCGGTGCACATTGAACGTTATATGTTCAAATCCACCCAAAATAAATTACAGTTGATGCCACGTTTGGCAAACCGTTCGGTGGTGATCAAGCCGGTTGATCCGATTTATATTCCTGCCGGACAACGTGGTACGCTTTATATCAGCACGCCCTTATGGATTGCCGGTTTTGTCGAGGGGCAGCGCGAACCAATTTTTGATCTCCCGGTGATCTTGCCAAAAGACACCTGGTTTGGGCCGAATCATCGCTCAGGTGAAATCTGCTATGCCACTGCAGTCGATGGCAGAACTGAACTGAAACAATTGCATCCACGCGCTTTTCGTGCGGTTACACCGATTGAATTTCACAATACCAGTAACCAGCAATTGCGCTTTGACCGGATGAATGTCCCGGTGCCTGCCCTGCCGTTATTTTACAGTGAAAGTACCGGGCGCTTATGGACCTCGCAAATCCGGGTCTTGCATGAAGGTTCGGACCGCCCACCGCGTATTCGGGTGGAGAACCGTACCCCGCCAAATGCCGGTGAAGTCGCCTATCTGCATCCACCGCGTGATCCGGCGGGCGCTTTATTTAATATGTTTGATTCATTTTTCTAAGGGCGTCTGATGCCAAGTTCAAATATTCCGACCGAAGTCACCAACAGCCTGAAGGGAGTATTTACCAATATCAATACCGACCGTTTAACCGAAATTTTGGTCGCGGTGGTGTTATGTTTTATTGGTTTCCTGATTGCGCGCTTTATTTCCAATACCTTTATTCGGACCATTGGTGTACGTTTTAATGCCCATCAGAAGCTGGTCTGGCGCCGCGGGATTTTCTATTTTATTTTCCTGCTGTTTGTAATGGCCAGCCTGAAAGAAGCCGGTTTTAAACTGAGTGTCTTCCTCGGGGCTGCCGGGATTCTCACCGTAGCCTTGGGTTTTGCGTCACAAACCTCGGCATCCAACCTGATCAGTGGTCTGTTCCTAATTGGTGAAGGTTCATTTGAAGTCGGTGATACTATTCAAATCACCTTGATTCGTGGGCATACCATTGAAGGTGAAGTGATTTCGATTGACCTGCTTTCAGTCAAACTCCTCACGCAGGATAATATCTATGTACGTTTGCCGAATGAACAGCTGATTCGGGCGCCGGTACAGAACCTGTCAAAATTTCCGATACGGCGTATTCCGATTACGCTGGCGATCAATTTCCACGAAGATATTATTAAAGTACGAGAAGTGCTGCTGGATGTCGCCAATAAATATCCACTGGTTCTGGCCGACCCGAAACCGGCCGTCACCGTTACTGCGTTCCGTGAATCTTCGATTGAACTGCTGTTTGCGGTGTGGTGCCAACAGGAAAATTATCTGAAAGTACGTGATGAAATGCAGGAACGGATTCGTAATGGCTTTGTCGATAATCAGATTGAAATTCCGGTGCCGAAAATGGGCTTTGTCGACCATCCATTATCTCGCCCCTTAGAGAATGTTGATATTGACCAATATGCCAATGACAAGGCACTCAAAAGAGAGCCTGATCTGAAATAACCCTTCGATTCCCTCTCCTTTTTAAAGGAGAGGCTTAGGGAGAGGATTCAATCAGTTTTCTCTGGCATCGGCGCAATATAGGCAATCAGCAGCATCACCCCACCTGCCAGCAAGAAGGAAATGACTCGCGTCAGGGTGCCAATATGCGACAGGTCAAATAGTACGAGCTTTAAAGTCACAATCACCAGAATACTGCCGCCTAAAATCCACATCGGTTTCAGTTTTTTGAGTGTCGCCGTCCACATGGTAATCCAGGCCAGTAATACCCAGAGTATGGTCAGACTCAGCTGAACTGTTGCATTATTCCATAATGCCAGCTCATTAAACGGCGTGTGTAAATACATATGTAAAGCTCTTAAAACCATATAACTGGAAAGCCATAACAGGCTTAGTACCATTAAAACTGCAATCATGCCTTTATCACGTCCCACCTTGATTTGCTGTAACAGCATCCAGATAAAACTGGCAAACATGGCAATACTGATCAGGTCAAAAGGATTGAGAATCGGCAGCCAGTAATATTGAAAAGCTTGCTGGCTAAACAGCTGTGAACAAACCAGCCAAGTTGCCATCAGCAATAAACAGCTCTTGGTTTGCCAAAGCTGCTGCCAGCCTGACTGCACATCCTGCCGATAGCACCACAGGCAGAATAATAAAGGTAAAATCACCATGCTCAGATAAGGCATGTTCGGGATCAGGCATAAACTTGCCAGAGCCAGGCTGCTAAAAACACCAAAGCTCATCCATTCTTTGGATAGCTGCAAACCAGCCAGCGGTCTGAGCCACAGCATGGCCAGTAATATAGCTGAAAGGGCAAAAACCCCGCGCTCCAGACCGCTATCCCAGACAATCACCGCATTTTGACTACGATCCAGTGTCAGAATCACTGCAATGACCAGCAAGGGTGAGATACCACTCCACTTCGGTAGCAACCAGGACCATTGCTGATTTTTGCGCAGAATCATTTCATTCAACAGCACATAGCCCAGTGTGATGATGAATAAACTCAACACATAGGCATGCTGACTCGAAAACTCATCTTCCAGCAAGGCAAAGAGCATTAAACTGGCTGCAACACTTAAACTACTTAAAAAACTGATACTCAGGCTATCCAGTTGCTGCTGGTATTTTTCTTTAAGCTGACTGATCGCCACCACTGCCACATAACACAGACTCAAAATCCAGAAAATCATCCGCGGTGTGGGATTGATTTCGACCAGATAATACAGGCTGCTAAATCCGGCCATCAACAATAAGCCCATACTTAAATAATGCGCCACCCGGACATTTTTCTCTAAGGCCCATAGATAAATCAGCACCCCTTCCACAGCCCAACCAACCACACTCCATTGTTCGGTCAATAAGATCGGTGGCACCAGTGCCAGAAAAATCAGCATCAGACTCAGATAACTTTGTGAAATAAGCTGAATCGTTTGTTTTTGGCGCAATAAAGTCCAACAAGTGGCAAAGACCCCTGCGAACAACAGACTTAGACCGGCTTGCCAGAGTTTTTGATCGGGCTGATTAAAGTGAATCAGATACAGAAAAATATAAGCAGTAATCGGTGCGGCAAAAATCAAGGCCAAGTCGAGTACCGGTTTTAGCTGAAAACGGGACAAATCCTGTCGTGCCAGCAACTGGCTAAAACGAAAACCCAGCCAGATAAACAGCGCACTATGCGCCAGAATCAGCGCAGTCATGGCATAACGCTCATGAGTATCACCATGAATCAGGCTATACATTCCACCGACAATCGCCGTAATTAAAAAGGCAATCTGATTGAGAATTTTCCAGGGGCGGAAGCTGCTCAGCACTGCCACCCCGACATTAATCAGCAAGTAATAACTGATCAGCTCAACAGCGGAAGCATCTCGGATTGGCAAGGTAAACGGCGCCAGATAAGCAATCAGCAAAGCCATTATGGCCAGTTCGATACTTTCCTGTTTCAGACTTAAATACAGCGTCATTGCCAAAATGATGATAAATACACATGCTGCCAGCGGTAGTGTTGGAATCACCAGATTGTAATAGGCAAAGAATAATGTCAGAAACAAACTCCCTAAACCTAATCCTTCCAGCGCCAGAGCAAAACTGCGGTTTTTAGGAATCAGCCGATAGCCCAGTCCTGTTACAAACAAACTGGCAAGCGCAACCAGACCTAATTTAGCAGCCAGACTCAGCTGCCAGTGCTCGGTGGCAAAACGCAGCAACAAAATAATCCCGATCACTAAAATACTAATGGCGACTTTTAAGACCGGATTGCCCTGAAAGATCCAGCGCTGCACTTGATCGATGAGATTAGGCGTGGACTGAGAATTTAGAGCCGGTTGAGCAGTCACAGGTGCAGCATCAGACCAGTTCGGTGGTGTCGAGGGTGGTGGATCGGCAGAATAAGATTGCGACTGTAACTGTATCAAGCGCCCTTCCAGACGTTGCAGCCATCGGAGTAAAAAGAACACCCAGGCGGTAATCCCGATGCCCATCAACCAGTCAAGCTCGGCCAGCCCACCGACAATGGCAATAATTGAAGAGACATATAAAGGAACTTTCGAATTGCGTTCCAGAGACCTCTGCTGCTGTGCAGCCAGTTGCTGTAGCGGGGCTTCTACTGCGCTGACATATTGCATCACACTGAAGAGAAAACCCACACCACACAGATAAGTCACAATCTGATAATCCAGATACCAAGCACTGATCCCAACAATTAGCAGAGTAATCAGCCAGATCATGCGTAACTCATTGCGTCCTGCAGCCATTCTTATATTTCTCTTTCCTGAATCATTCCATCATACAACAGCTTGTGCTGCTTATTTCATCTTCAGCCGATATTCGCTAAGCTGTAAACTCAGACTCGCCTCAGCGAGCGCAGTAAAAATCACGTACAATAGCGCTGTATTTTGAATAAGGAATTGATTACATGCCACCATTTGTCTTGGTCGATGGCTCTTACTTTTTATTTCGTGCCTTTCATGCACTGCCACCATTAACCACGTCAACCGGTTTACATACCAATGCAATTCGTGGTGCGATTTCTGCTATTCAAAAACTGATGCGTCGGATCCAACCGACCCATATGGCGGTGATTTTCGATACGCCAGAACCGACGTTCCGGCATGAGCTTTCACCGATTTATAAAGGTGACCGCCCGAGCATGCCGACGGAATTATCCGAACAGATTCCTTATTTGCATGCCTTGATTCGTGCACTGGGTATTCCCCTGCATACCTTGCCGGGTGCCGAAGCCGATGACATTATCGGAACATTGGCCAAACGTGCCGAAGCCTTGGGACATCAGGTGCTGATTTCGACTGGTGATAAAGATATGGCGCAATTGGTCACAGACAAAGTGACCCTGGAAGACAGCTTTAAAGAAAAGCCGCTGGATGTCGATGGCGTGTTTGAAAAGTTTGGCGTATGGCCAAATCAGATTATTGATTACCTGACCCTGATGGGCGATGCTTCTGATGGCATCATGGGCGTGCCGGGTGTCGGTGCCAAAACCGCGGCAAAACTGCTAACCGAATATGGTTCGATTGGCGGCATTTTAGAAAATGTCGACAAGATCAAAGGCAAAGTCGGTCAAAATATTAAAGAGCATGTGGAGGGCATTGCACTGGACCATCAACTGGCCAGTATTGTGATCGATCTGGATCTTAACTTTGGTTATGACGATTTAAAACTGGGTGAGCCGAATGTCGAGACCTTACGTCATTTGTACACCGAGCTGGAATTTCGTAATCAGCTACAATCCTTAGATCACCCAAACAACCCGAATCATTCAAATTATAAACAGGCGGCAAGATCCATTACCGCCAAACCGGCAACTCTGCCAGACACCACAGAAGATCATGCTTCTGTGACCAGTGGCGATGATCAGCTAGGTCAAGCAACCTATCATAGTGTGTTAAACCAGCAGGACTGGGACAAGCTGTTTGCGCGCTTAAGTAGCGAAAAACGTTTTGCCTTTGATACTGAAACCACCAGTCTGGATTATCGTATCGCGCAGATTGTCGGCTTCTCGGTCGCCTTTGATGCCAACGATGCTTACTATGTTCCTTTGGCCCATGATTATGAAGGCGCACCGGAACAGCTCAATCGTGAAGTCATCTTGGCACAGATCAAGCCGATTCTGGAAGATGACAGCGTACAGAAAATTGGTCATCATCTGAAATACGATGCGCATGTACTGGAAAATCATGGCATTCATTTGGCAGGCTGGTATTTTGATACCATGCTGGCATCGTATGTGCTGAATTCTGTGGCAACCCGTCATGGTATGGATGATGTGGCGCGTCTGTATTTGAGCCATCTGACCACGACCTATGAACAAGTTGCCGGTAAAGGAGCCAAACAGAAAACCTTTAACCAGATTCCGCTGGAAACCGCTGCACATTATGCTGCTGAAGATGCTCATGTCACTTATCGTCTTTATGAAGTTTTGGATGAAAAACTCAAAGTCCATCCTGAATTAAGTCAGCTTTTGCATCGCATTGAAATGCCGGTGGCACGTGTATTAACGAAAATGGAAGAAAATGGCATTCAGTTAGACGTGCATTTCCTTGACCAGCTCAGTGAAGAATTTGCACAAACCATTCAGAATCTGGAAAACCAGATTATTGAATTAGCAGATCAAAGTTTTAATGTCAGCTCACCAAAACAAGTCGGTGAAATTTTGTTTGATAAGCTGGGCCTCAAAGGCGGCAAAAAAACCTCGACTGGCCAATACAGCACCAGTGAAAGTATTTTAGAAAAACTGGATCATCCGATTGCCGCATTGATTTTGGAATATCGTGGCCTGTCTAAACTGAAAAGCACCTATACCGATGGTTTATGCAAACAGGCCAATAATGACAGTGGCCGCGTGCACACCAGTTATCATCAAGCGCTGACTGCAACGGGTCGTCTATCTTCAACAGATCCAAATTTACAAAATATTCCCATTCGCGAAAAAATTGGCCGTCAAATTCGTAAAGCTTTTGTAGCACCGAAAGGTCGTGTGCTGCTCGCTGCCGATTATTCACAAATTGAATTACGCCTCATGGCGCATTTTTCCCAAGACGAAGCCTTGGTACATGCCTTTAATCACGGTCAGGACGTGCATCGTCGTACTGCAGCAGAAGTTTTGGGCATCGCTTTTGAAGAGGTGACAAATGATCAACGTCGCCAAGCCAAAGCCGTGAATTTTGGTCTGCTCTATGGCATGTCTGAATTCGGTCTAACCCGTCAGTTGGGCTTTACTCGTCAAGAGTCACAAGAATACATTAAACAGTATTTCCATCGTTATCCGGGGATTTATGAATATATGCAACGCACCCGTCAGGTGGCACTCGATCAAGGTTTTGTCGAAACCGTTTCTGGTCGTCGTTTATATACACCGGATATTGATGCTCGTAATATGATGGTGCGTAAAGCAGCAGAACGTGCTGCAATTAATGCCCCGCTACAGGGTTCGGCTGCAGATATCATTAAAATGGCAATGATTGAAGTCGACAAGATGTTGCCAAAAGATCAGGCCAAAATGCTGTTGCAAGTCCACGATGAACTGGTGTTTGAAGTCGATGAAGCTATTGCCGATGAATTGGCACCGAAACTGGCTGAAGTCATGCAATCGGTATTGCAGATTTCTGTACCGTTGGTGGTTGAAGTCGGTAAAGGTAAAAACTGGGATGAGGCGCATTAATGCGCCTTTAAGCCCCTTCCTCCTTATAGGAGATGAGGCATATATTCGGCAAGGGGATGCAGGTTGGTTTTAAACCCCTCTCCCCCTTGCGCAGCAATGCTTCTCATCCCAAAGGAAGAGGAACTTTCATTTACTTATTCCTATGCCTTTCTTGAAGTCCATAATTTTGAGTTGGAAGATGTAAGGTAAAGCCCCTCTTTGAAAAAGAGGGGTTTGGGGAAATTTAAACCCCTCCCAACCTCCCTTTAGAAAAGGGAGGCGCAAATAAAAAGGACGCCTCAGCGTCCTTTTTATTTGAATCCGATTAAAGTCCGGTCAACAATACAATTGCCACCTGATTCATGATCATTTCAATGATGATCAAGGTTAAAATAGCAAAAATTGGAGAGAGATCGATCATCCCCATATTTGGCATAATCTTACGGAAAGGTGCCAGCAATGGTTCAGCCAACTCCTGAACCACTTCAATATACGGTGAACGAGACTGGGTAAACATCACCACCCAACTTAAGATAATCGTAGCGAAAATCAAATAACGACAGAAACGGATCAAGTCCTGCATCATGGTGACAAAGGTCAAAATCAGTAAATGCACAGGACCATTCGGCATGCCACCAGAGAGATACATCATGCCGAAAATTTTCAGCAAATACAGTACCACCAATAATGCCAAAGCGGCAGTATTGACACGGCCTTTGGCCAAAGTTGGGAAAATTCGACCAAACACATCTACAATTTTAGTGGCTTTTACAGTCGAAAGAACCACGGGATTGTAGGGGCTGACAGCAGCCAATTGCATTAAAAATCGGAAGAATACGAGCAAAATCGCGACGTTAATGATAATGCCAAAAATTAGCGCAGAATTTGCACCCATACTTGAACGTTCCTAAAAATTAAACTGAAGATTTGCTGCTTTCACTGAGCTCTTGTGCCAGTTCTTGACTGCGTTTTTGTGCAGCAGCAAGTGCGGCCTGAATATTTTGAGAAATCTGGGCGCGATCGAAGACTTCAAGGGCTGCCTGTGTCGTTCCATTTGGAGAGGTCACATTTTTACGCAGCTCGGCTGGGGTGTTCGAACTGGTGATCGCCATTTGTGCCGCACCTAAAGCCGTTTGCAAGGTCAGCGCCGTAGCCACTTTTTCATCCAGCCCTAAATTTTTGCCCGCACGAATCATACTTTCCATCATATAGAAAAAGTAAGCCGGCCCCGAACCCGATACGGCAGTCACCGCATCAATTTGCGCTTCTGAATTCACCCAAATGGTCAAGCCCGTAGAGGCTAAAACCTGACTGGCCAAATCACGGTCACTATTTTCTACATCTTCGTGGGCGTATAGACCATGCGCCCCGGTTTGTACCAAGGCTGGCGTATTCGGCATGACCCGTACAATACGCGCTGTCCCCAATAAGCTTGCCAATGTCGCTATTTCCGCACCGGCAACAATGGAAATAATCAGCTTATCATTGACCAGACCTTTTAAAGGCTGTAACACTTGTGCCAAAACTTGAGGCTTTACCGCAAACACCACAATATCTGCATCCTGAATTGCAGCGCTATTATCATCGGTCACATTGATTTCTTTTTCCGCAAGTAAGGCACGGACTTGTTCGACCGGATCAGAAACTGTAATACGTGTTGTTGGCAAACCACGCGAAATCAGGCCGCCAATTAAGGCTTGGGCCATATTACCGCCACCAATAAAACTAATATTACAATTTAAAGCTGCACTCATGTTTAATGCTCGTTGTTGAGTTCTAAAGTTGAAGAAACCGAAATCGGCAGCCATCCCCCTGCTTCACAATATGCAGATTGGGCCAACCAAAATCCTTTAGGGGTAAACACGCCTAGCATAACATTATCTGTGCTTAATATTTGAATAGTATGCCGAACCCAAGGAAATATTTGCGCTTCCTGAATGGCTTTTTTCAGCGGCCAGGCGCCAACACGACCATAGAGATGGATCTTTTCACCCCCCTGACGCTGCTGCAAGTATAAGGGCTGCTGCAATAATGCTGTGGATAAACCCACCTTTGCAGATTCAATGACATATTTTCCGGACAAGACCTGCACATGATCTTTTAACGCAATTTTCAAGGTTTTTAGGCCAGTTTGAAGCTGTTGCTGCTCGGCCAAATAAACCTCTTCTGTCAAACGATATAGTTGCTGCTGATAGCGTACATAGTAATAATCTTTCCAGTGTAAGGCCGCCTGCGCATCGGGTTTGGCATGAATTACCTCGCGTTGCAGACGCTCGACCATATCTAAAGAGGGACGATACTGCGCTTCGCCTTTCATCCAGGCGGAGAGTAATTGACGTTGCCGTGATCTTGAAAGTTGTAGAAGTTTAGACAAATCAAGTTGCGTATCGGTTCCACACGCCTGTACATCTTGTTGTAGCACTTCTTGCAAAATTTGCTGGGCATCTTGCATCAGTTCACTGGTGCGTACCAGCGCAGACTGCATTTTCGGATAACGTTCACTCAAAACTGGCCAAAGGGTCTGGCGTGCCCAGGCCCGGTCATAATGGGTATCAGCATTGCTCGGATCTTCAATATTTTGAATATTTAAGTGTTTTGCCCATTGGCAAATCTGCTCACGGGAAATATCCAGCAGTGGCCGCCAAATGGTGAGATTTTCACGTACATCAACCTGTTTCATGGCCGCCAAACCATCCACGCCAGTACCAGACAATAAACGTAACATTAAGGTTTCTGCCTGATCCTGTTGATGATGCGCCAGCACCAGAATTTCATCCGTTTGCAAATGTTGTAAATAAGCCTGATAACGGCAATGACGCGCTTGCTGTTCCAGATTGCCATTTTCGACCCGAACCGGCTGGATGATGCAGGGAATATTCAGTCGCAGGCATTGATCTGCCACGAACTTGCCCCAATCTGCACTAAGAACTTGTAATTGATGATCGACATAAATCGCCCGAACTTTTTCCGGGCATAAAAAAAACATCAGATGCAGTAGCAGCATAGAATCCACGCCGCCACTGCACCCGATGAGAAATTTTGTCTCTGCAGGAAAGCCCTGCAGCTGTTTTAAGAAACCAGACCTAAATTGTCGCTGCCAAACTTCATTAAACGTTGGTAACGTGCTTCGCATCGTGCTTGCGCTTCCATTGGTTGCAGTTCATTCAAAGCTTCTTTTAACACTGCTTTCAAGCTGTTCATGACATGATCCGGATTTAAATGAGCGCCCTCACCTTCATCCACCACATATTCTACAATGCCCATTTTCTGCAATTTTTCTGCAGTCAGCGCCAAGGCTTCACTGGCCTGTTCGGCTTTTTCGGCAGTTTTCCAAAGAATCGATGCACAGCCTTCAGGTGAAATCACTGAATAGATACTGTGAGACAGCATCACCACACGGTCTGCCACACCAATACCCAGTGCGCCACCTGAACCGCCTTCACCGAGTACAGTTGCAATCACCGGTACTTTCAAATTAGAAAGCTGCGCCAGACTGGTGGCAATGGCTTCAGCCTGACCACGTTCTTCTGCACCAACACCAGGATAAGCACCCATGGTATCAATAAAAGTGAAGACTGGCAGATTAAAACGTTCAGCCATGTCTAACAGACGCTGCGCCTTACGATAACCCTCAGGATTACTCATGCCAAAATTGTGCTGTAATTTTTCACGGGTACTACGACCACGATGCTGACCGACGATCATCACAGGTTGACCATCAAAACGCGCCAGACCACCAATCATCGCACCATCATCACCATATAGGCGGTCACCATGTAAAGCATCAAATTCAGTGAATATTTCACCCACATAGTCCAGAAATTGTGGACGTTCCGGATGACGTGCAATCTGCACTGTCGCCCATGCTTTTGATGGAGTCGCTTTATTTTTCATAGGTTAACCGTTTTCATCCCTATAAAGGTATTAATTAACAAACTGTTCGGATTGAATCGAGAGTTCAATCTCCCAATTTTTAAATTGCTGCTGTTCATCATGCAGTTCAGCCACCAGCAATGGCCATTGTCGGGCATCACCAGACACGCTGAGCTGCCATTGTTGCGCATTTTCAACCTTGAGTTCAATGGCAGGAAGCATCTCATCACTACGACTGTGATTGACCAAAACCGACAGACGAAGCAGCAAACATAACCATAAAAGTTTCGATCCACCGACTTTCATCACATCATGCTTGGCATCAACGCGCAATTTGCGGCGATGGTGTGCGACCAAATGTGACAAATGATTTTGGTCGACTTGTGAGAAACCGGCAATATCCGAGTGTTGTAATAAATAGGCACCATGACGATGATAACCACTATGGCTGATCGCCAAACCAATCTCATGCAGATAGGCAGCACGACGTAACAGATCGCTATCCTCTATCGTCAGGCCCAGTTCATGTTCCACGTCATTAAACAGTTTTTGTGCAGTCTGGACCACACGCTCGGCCTGTTTGGCATCGGCATTATAACGACCAATCAGGGCATGTACGGAACGATCACGGATATCTTCATGCTTGAAACGGCCAAGCAAGTCATACATCACGCCTTCACGCAGCGCACCATCCGAATAAACCAGATGATTAATTCCGAGCACATCAAACACAGCATAGAGAATGGCAATCCCAGCCGGCAATACCGCGCGGCGGTCTTCTTTGAGACCTTCGAATTCCATATCCGAGACATATTTATATTTGAGCAGTTTGTCTTTGAGTTTTTCCAGGCCTTCACGGGTGAGCTGTTCTTTGTCATTGCTCCAGCCCATATTGATACAAATCTGACGACAGGCCTTGATCGTGCCACTGGAACCGACCACCGCATCCCAGCCGGCTTCTTTATAGGTATTGGCAATTCCGGAGATTTCTTTACGCGCCGCAGTAACCGCTTTATCAAAAGCTTTGGCACTGATCTCACCATCCTGAAAATAAGCCTTGGTAAAGGCGACACAGCCCATCTGCACCGATTCAGTATGAATCGGCTCGAACTCTTCACCAATAATCAGTTCAGTCGAACCGCCACCGATGTCAACCACCAGACGACGACCACTGTTGGCCATGGTATGCGAAACCCCGAGATAAATCAGACGGGCTTCTTCACGGCCGGCAATAATTTCGATTGGTTTGGGTAGAATTTCTGCAGCTTTTTGAATAAATTCATGCCCATTTTTGGCTTGACGCAAGGCATTGGTCGCCACAATCCGTAAACGATTTGGCTGAACTGCACCTAAACGTCCGACAAAACGTGCCAGACAGGCCAAACCCCGTTGCTGTGCAGCTTCGGTTAAATTTTTATTTTCATCGAGTCCGGCGGCAAGCTGAACTTTTTCTGACATTGATGCCACTTTTTTAACTTCGCCATGATCTACACGTGCGATGGCCAAATGAAAGCTATTTGATCCCATATCGATGGCGGCAAGTAATTCTTCATCAATCAAAAAGTCAGACATTCCGGAAATAAACCTTTAACGAATTGTGCTTAGAGTAATTCACATGCATGCAATTTAAAAGCCATTTGTAGCGACAATTTGATGCATGATTCTTTTTATATCGGGAACAATAGTAGGACACGATCATCACTATCGTGATCATCCATTAGACAAAATAACATTAAGCATTGAAAATTTACAGATTCCCCTACATTGTTAAAGATGGCTATGTAATACTAATAATTAGTTATCTTTAAAATATTAATCTGGAGCACATTCCATGTCTGGCAACATCGTAAACACTACTGACGCAAACTTCGAAGCAGACGTTCTTCAATCAGACGTACCTGTACTGGTCGACTTCTGGGCGGGCTGGTGTGCACCATGTAAAGCAATTGCACCCGTACTAGAAGTGCTTGCTGATGAATACCAGGGCAAAGTTAAAATCGTGAAAGTTGACGTAACTTCTTGCGAACAAACTGCCGTAAATTTCAACATCCGTAATATCCCGGCTTTGTTGATGTTCAAAAATGGTGAAGTTGTTGCAACTCAAGTGGGTGCTGCGCCAAAATCTAAACTGACTGCGTTTATTGATGACAATATCTAAGCCCAGCATTTTCAGTAAAAAATACGCGACTGACAATCGCGTATTTTTTTCGGCTATAAATTGACAAAGCCGACATTTTCTCTTATATTTGCTACTCAAGAGATAAAGGATCTTAAATCCTGCCAATTTCTTACAAGACACATTACATAAGATGCCGCTCGGCAATAGAAATTGTTTTTCACATTTTTCTTTGAAACACTCAAACAGATCTCTGAATTGTTCTTTTGCAAATTCAATTGCTTTCGTTTGAATGCTTGTATGCGGCCGAATGTTACTCCCTTTCTAACCTGTACCTCAGAACTTTGATTCTATCTGACCACCTATGAATTTAACCGAACTCAAGAAAAAACCGATTGGCGAACTCATCAAGATTGCCGAGTTTATGGGCCTTGAAGGTATGGCTCGTAACCGTAAGCAAGACATTATTTTTGCCATCTTAAAACGTCATGCAATGAATGGCGAAGAGATTTTTGGTGATGGCGTTCTAGAAATTTTGTCAGATGGTTTTGGCTTTTTACGCTCAGCCGCAGGTTCTTATTTAGCAGGCCCTGACGATATCTATGTCAGTCCTTCTCAAATTCGTCGTTTTAACCTACGTACTGGCGACACCATTACTGGCACTATTCGTCCACCAAAAGAAGGCGAACGTTATTTTGCCTTACTTAAAGTTAATCAGATTAACTACGACACCCCTGAAAATTCACGTAATAAAATCTTATTCGAAAACTTGACCCCATTGTTCCCGACTGAACAGCTGGTGATGGAACTCGGTAATGGTACCACTGAAGATTTAACCACACGTGTGATCGACTTGGTGGCACCGATTGGTAAGGGTCAACGTTCAATCATTGTGGCACCGCCAAAAGCCGGTAAAACCATGTTGCTGCAAAGTATTGCGCAATCGATTGTTCGTAATAACCCAGAAGCTATTCTGATTGTTCTTCTCATTGATGAACGTCCAGAAGAAGTCACCGAGATGGAACGTACCGTTCGCGGTGAAGTGGTTGCGTCGACCTTTGATGAATCACCTGCACGTCATGTTCAAGTCGCTGAAATGGTGATTGAAAAAGCCAAACGTCTGGTTGAGCACAAAAAAGATGTGGTGATTCTACTGGATTCGATTACCCGTCTGGCACGTGCGTATAACACGGTGATTCCTTCATCAGGCAAGGTTTTGACTGGTGGTGTAGATGCGCATGCATTAGAACGTCCTAAACGTTTCTTCGGTGCTGCACGTAATATTGAAGAAGGTGGTTCACTCACCATTATCTCTACTGCCCTGATTGAAACAGGCAGCAAGATGGATGAAGTGATCTACGAAGAATTCAAAGGTACAGGCAACCAGGAAATTACTCTGGATCGCCGTATTGCTGAAAAACGTGTCTTCCCTGCGATGAATATCAAGAAATCTGGTACTCGCCGTGAAGAACGCCTGATGTCAGAAGACAATCTGCGCAAAGTCTGGATTCTGCGTAAGCTGCTGCATACTCAAGATGAATTGGCAGCGATGGAGTTCTTACTGGATCGTATGAAAGAAACCAAGACCAATGATGACTTCTTTGATCAGATGAAACGTAAAGCCTCGAATTAAAATTTCAAATGAAAGGTCACCTAAGCGGTGGCCTTTTTTTAGGTTGACATAAATTACACAATGAAACAATCGAGCCTCATTTATGTAAACTTATTTTTAAGTTTTTGATTAATAAAATAATCAAATTAAAAATTGTATAACTTTTAAAAACTTAACAAGCCTTTCTCCAATCTAAATGTTTCATTCCATTGTTATTTTCTGTTAAAAACTTATGATTTTTTAGCATTTTTCAGTACTTTTTTGAGTCTTGCTAGTAGCAATTAAAAAGGCGCAGTGATAGCATATTTGCAGACCAGTTAGACTGCTCCTGCGTTGTTAGTCCCTAACACAATTAGGAACAATAAAAGCACTTAACAGACTAACTTAGGTTTTTTTTAATCTCAATTTTTAGAGAGTGATGCCATGTTATTCAAAAAAATCGCTATTGCTGCTGCAGTTGCTACTACTCTAGCTTTCGTTGGTTGTGCTAAAAAAGCTGACGACGCTGCTGCTGACGCTAACCAAGCTGCATCTGAAGCTGTAGAAGCTGCTTCTGAAGCTGAAGCTGCTGCTGACGCTGCTGCTGTAGAAGCTACTTCTGAAGTTGCTGTTGCTGAAGCTGACGCTGCTGTTGCTGAAGCTGACGCTGCTGCTGCTGTTGCTGTTGACGCTGCTGCTGACGCTACTGCTGCTTCTGAAGCTGCTGCTCAATAATCTTTTAGATTATTCAGTACAAAAAAAGAGAGCCTTGAGCTCTCTTTTTTTTATTTTAAAAACTGAAATTTAGAAAAATAACAGAATTTAAAAAAAAGCAGATCAGTTGATCTGCTCATTTCCCACA
Source organism: Acinetobacter sp. YH12100 (assembly GCF_013419135.1). Classification (NCBI taxonomy): domain Bacteria; kingdom Pseudomonadati; phylum Pseudomonadota; class Gammaproteobacteria; order Moraxellales; family Moraxellaceae; genus Acinetobacter; species Acinetobacter sp. YH12100. Next base: position 22,589 of record NZ_VPAQ01000010.1, read on the forward strand.
CGTTGACGGAACTTCTGTCCCGCACGGAAGGTCACCACACGGCGTGCAGAAATCGGAATTTCTTCACCCGTTTTAGGATTACGGCCTGGACGTTGACGCTTATCACGCAACTCGAAGTTACCAAAACCCGAAAGTTTTACTTGTTCGCCTGAGATCAGCGCTTGGCTAATCTCATCGAAAAACAACTCAACCATTTGTTTTGCTTCACGACGGTTTAAACTCGTGAGCTCACTTAAATGATCAGCCATTTCTGCTTTAGTTAGTGCTGTCATGAAGCCCTCAATGTCGCTTGGTAAGTGTTTTCTAACACTTGAAGGATATTATCCATACCTGATTTAATTTCAGCATCTTCCAGTGTACGGCTTGGATGCTGCCAGAGAAGTGCAAATGCCAGTGAGCGTTTCCCTTCTTCTACTCCTTGTCCAGTGTACACATCGAATAACCACGTCGAGTCTAAAAGCTCCCCACCTGTTTTTTCGATAAGTCCCTGAATTTCGCTAACATTAATCTTATCACTAATTAAAAGCGCAATATCACGTCGAACCGATGGAAAACGTGATAATTCTGTAAAATTAGATACATAAGTTTGCAAAACAGCCGTTTGATCCAATTCTGCCACCCAAGTCGTTGCCAGATCAAGCTCGTCTTCCAGAGAAGGATGTAGACGCCCTAGGTAACCAATTGATTGACCATTCACGAGAATTTCTGCGGATTGACCTGGGTGTAACCAGCTACGCTCTGAACGTACATATTCCACTTTGACACGGCCGGCAGCCAGAATTTCTTCTACATCACCTTTAAAGTCAAAGAAGTCCATTGCAGCAGGTTTAGCATGCCAAGATTCAACATGACGTGAACCGGTTGCAATCAGCGCAAAGGTTGGAATCTGTTTTAAATCATGAATGCTGCTGGCTTCCTGATAGTCAAAACGTAAACCCAGTTCAAAGAAGCGTACACGGCTTTGCTGACGGTTAACATTGTACTGAACACAAGGGATCAGACTAGACAACAAGGTAGAACGCATGACAGCCAAATCACTTGAAATTGGATTTGCTAATGCTAATGGATTCACACCGGAATTAAGTTGCTTTTCAAGCTTCAAGTCAGCGAAGCTAAAACTGATCGCCTCTTGATAGCCTAAAGTCACCGCCGTTTGACGTAATTGACCCAGTTCAAACTGATCCTGGTATTTTGCCAACTTCACATCAATCACAGGCAGACTGATTTGAATGTTGTCATAGCCATGAATACGTGCAACTTCTTCAATCAAATCCTGATAAATCACCATATCATAACGATGTGATGGCGGAACTACAGACCATTCGCCTTCTGCTTTTACCATCACCGTGCAACCAAGGCGTGTCAAGGCATCAGTAATAAAATCGCTTTCAACTTTATAACCTAATAACTGATCGACTTGAGCTTGGTTTAATTCAATCGCATCACGTTTTGGCAAAAGTTCAGCTTTTTCCGCCACGGTGATTGGTCCAAATTCACCGCCAGCCAGCTCAGAAATAAGCTGAGATGCACGGTGCATTGCAATTAATGGCAATTCAAAGTCCACACCACGTTCATAACGTTGTGAGGCATCCGTATGTAAACCAAAGCTACGGGCACGACCGGCAATATGTAATGGTGCGAAGAAAGCAGATTCCAGGAAAATTTCAGTGGTTGCATCACTGACTGCTGAAGACAGGCCACCCATGATACCGGCAATCGCCAATGCTTTTTCGTCATCCGCAATCACCATCACGTTGTCAGAAAGCTCAACTTCTTGCTCGTTTAAAAGCACAAGTTTTTCGTCCGCAGTGGCTTGACGTACATGGACTGCGCCTTGCACCTTAGCAGCATCAAATGCATGTAGCGGTTGACCCAGCTCCATCAAGACATAGTTGGTAATATCGACCAGAATACTGTGCTGACGAATACCTGAACGTGCTAATGCGCGTTCCATCCATACAGGAGTCGCTGCCTTGGTATTGACGTTTTTGATCACACGACCTAAGTAACGTGGACAGCCTTCAGTGCTGACTACAACCTGCTTTTCATCAGCAATGGTTGCAGTCACTTCTTTAATTTCAGGCGCAGTCACTGGCAATTGGTTAATCACACCAATTTCACGTGCGATCCCGCGAATGCTGAAACAGTCACCACGGTTCGGCGTGATACTGATGTCAATCACATTGTCATCAAGATCCAGATATTCACGAATGTTGACACCCACAGCTGCGTCGTCTGGTAGCTCTAACAGACCGTCAATTTTATCTTCGAGATCAATCTCAGAAGCGCCGCACAGCATCCCTTGAGACTCAATACCACGTAGCTTGCCTTTCTTGATTTTGAAATCACCCGGCAATACCGCACCAATGGTTGCTACAGGCGCTTTCATGCCTACACGTACGTTTGGCGCGCCACAGACGATTTGTAATGGCTCAGCTGTACCGATATTCACAGTGGTCACACGTAAACGGTCTGCATCCGGATGCTGTTCTACTGTCAGAACTTCACCAACCACTACGCCTGTAAATGCTTTTGCTGCAGGTGCAAGTTCATCGACTTCAAGACCTAACATGGTCAATTGATCAGAAAGTTTGTCGCTATCGATGGCTGGGTTGACCCATGTGCGTAGCCAATTTTCGCTAATTTTCATTGATATAAAACCTGTAATTCAAATCTCTAGAATCCCCCTCTGACTCCCCCTTTTCTAAGGGGGAGAACCCCATTTATTTCGTGGAGTCCCTCTCCTTTCTTAAAGGAGAGGTTAGGAGAGGATTAAATAAAAAGTTTTAAGCAAACTGGCGTAAGAAACGCACATCATTTTGGAAGAACATACGTAAGTCGTTCACACCGTAGCGCAACATCGCAAAACGTTCTACGCCCAGTCCGAAAGCAAAACCTTTGTATTTCTCAGGGTCAATGCCGGCAGCTTGTAGCACATTTGGATGCACCATACCGCAGCCCAAAACTTCTAACCAGCGACCGCGTTCATCCATGATATCCACTTCAGCACTCGGCTCAGTGAACGGGAAATAAGATGGACGGAAGCGTACTTTCAAATCTTTTTCGAAGAATTCATTCAGCAGGTTAATCAACAAACCTTTCAGTTCTGCGAAGCTGGTATTTTCAGCCACATACAAACCTTCGATCTGATGGAACATTGGCGAATGGGTTTGATCCGAGTCACAACGATAGACACGGCCCGGACACACGATCTGGATCGGTGGCTGTTGTGTTTCCATCGTACGGATCTGTACACCAGACGTATGCGTACGTAGCAAATGATTTACATCGAAGTAAAAGGTGTCATGCATGGCACGCGCCGGGTGATGCCCCGGAATATTCAGCGCTTCAAAGTTATGATAGTCATCTTCAACTTCAGGACCAGTGGCCACCGTAAAACCGGCTTTGGTAAAGAACTGACAAATACGCTCTTGTACCTGGGTTACAGGGTGGATACTACCCACCTGTTGACCACGACCGGGCAAGGTAATATCAATGGTTTCGCTTGCCAATTTTTGTTCTAACGCCGCTTTATGCAGTTCAGCTTGACGTGATGTTAATGCAGCGGTAATGGCTTCGCGTACAGCATGGATTTGTGCACCGAAGACTTTACGTTGTTCAGGATCCATTTTACCAAGCGACTTAGATTGTTCCGCGAGCTGGCTTTTTTTCCCCGTAAATTGCACTCGTACTTGATCAAGTGCAGCAAGGTCTTCTGCTGCTGCAATCGCAGCGAGCGCTTCAGTGGTCAGGGCTTCCAGTGACATAGTAACTCTCAAAGCAACAGGTTAAAAAATATTTTAAAACCCCACATTCTAACAGTTTTTAGACACTTTGATGAAGATACGTTTTAAGGAAAATTAGATTGGCATGATTAAATATAAAAAGTATAAGATAAACACAATATCAATCAGATCAAATCACTATGGCACTCGATCAAATTTGGAAACAGCAGCTGACCTTGGTCACTTATGGCAATGAGTATCTGACTCAGGACCTGAGTTTCAATCGTTGGATTCAACATTCCATTTTTAATCAGCATCAGTTTGCCTTCCGGGATCTGATGTCACAGCACCTATTGGCCCAGCATTTTCAGATTTGGCTGGAAGGACTTAAAAAACAAGGGGTTCGCCGACTAAGCTTGCATCGCTCGGATTTACTGGTTGATGAAAAAAATCCGAATGCCAATGTCGAGCTGCTACCTCTGGCGCATTTTATCGTCAGCCATGGTGCCAAAGCCAAAACTGCCTGGATTATTGGCAAAGAATTGCCGGAATGGTATAGCGCGGACAATGATTACGAAGCGCCTAAATCGCAGCAGTCCCCTTTACGTCATGAAACATTCTGGTGTTATGAGCTGAATCCCAAACTGGCCAAGCGTATTGACACAGATCTGGAAGCACCGAACTGGGATGATATTCAGGCTTATACCAATTATGAGTTATTTGAAAGCAGCCTAGCTCAAGATTTTATAGAACCGGCATATACCAATCTTCCATACTACGGCACGATACCTGCAATTCAGGCAGATACAGAAAGTCATTTGGCCCTGATTCCAACCGACTATTCAGCTGATTATGCGCATCAGACTTTATACCGGCTAGATGCCTTAAATGAGTTTATTCAAACTAAAATTCAACATCCCTATACGTCAGATGGTGAAGTCCTGAGCTCAGATCAGCAGCTCAATTTACGCCACTTTTCACAAAAAATTGATGATTTAAGTGCCAAATTCATCAGCAAAGTTGCCAACCACTATAAAACTGCACAGCTCACCCCAAAAGTTGCGCCTGACCCATTTGTGGGTATGAGTACCGAACACCGTTCGCCCAAAATATCTAAAGCGGAAAAACCTCAAGATCCGGGCAAATCTAATTCTGCAAATGTACTGACCTTGATTGTGATTACCGTGATTATCTGTCTGATTGGCTACTATTTTGGTCTTTAAGATTTCAGCAAGAAAATATTAACTTCTTGGATAAAACTTAGCCGAATCCAGTGGATATATTGATATTCGACAGCAGAGATGAGCTTGAAATAATGCTGTCGGTTTTCGCGATGAGTTTTGATCATTCATCAAACAATTGAATCTCAACTCAACCAGGGTTTGATATTTTTTCGATTATTTGAATTTAACCGCAATTATTTTTTACTCAGCGCTCGAGATAATGCTCTTTTTATTGCTCAGTAAAGATGGGAATAAAAGGTTAAATTCAAGCAGATTACAGTATTAGTTTCAGCCCATTTTTCTGAAATAGTATCGGTGTCGTTATTCGCAAACTTAACTTTTTTTAGTCTGATCGATGGGCGACCATATTTCACGAAAATCGCGCATTAGCTATTTCCCATTTTTCAGGCAAAAAAAGACCGCCAAATGGCGGTCTTTTTTCAAGTCATAAAGACTTATGCAGCCAACGCATCTTTTGCTTTTTGAGCAATCGCAGCAAACGCAACTGCGTCATGCATAGCGATGTCAGCAAGAACGCGACGGTCAATGATTACTTGAGCTTTTTTCAAGCCAGAAATCATGCGGCTGTATGACAAACCGTTTTGACGTGCACCAGCATTGATACGTGCAATCCACAAAGCGCGGAATTGACGTTTCTTCTGACGACGGTCACGGTATGCATATTGACCAGCTTTGATTACCGCCTGGAACGCTACGCGGTAAACGCGTGAACGAGCACCATAGTAACCTTTAGCGCGAGCAAGAATTTTTTTGTGACGGCGATGAGCCTGTACACCACGTTTTACACGAGCCATTTATAATCTCCTTAGATGTACGGGCACATACGACGAACTGAAGCAACGTCACTTACGTGAACCATTACACAGCCGCGCAATTGACGAATACGCTTAGCAGATTTTTTGGTCAAAATGTGGCGTTTGAACGCTTGTTTACGCTTAAAACCGTTAGCAGTCGCTTTAAAGCGTTTAGCTGCACCACGGCGAGTTTTCATCTTAGGCATAACAACCTCTTTTGAACACCTGTTCGGCTCGTTTGCACCATTACAAAACGACCTGCAGGTAAGGGAGCGAGTATTCTAAAGCATCTTTGTTTAAAACAAAAGCATCTTCATCCAATAAGCGAATTTAAACAGGATGATTTTATAATTTCACTTTAAAAATAGTGCGCAAAACGGAATCAGAAAAATCGCTTCAGGTTTAGAACAGGGCAAAAGCCGCATAAATAAACAGATAACGTCCAATTTTCGCCAGGCTGACAATGAGCAAAAATCGGGCAAAGTTTTCTTTCAGTAATCCTGCAATTAAAGTAATGGGATCTCCAATAATAGGCACCCAGCTCAGCAGCAAAGACCAATAGCCATATTTCTGATATATCACTTGTGCCTTGAGCATCTTGTCTTCTGACACCGGAAACCATTTTTTATTTTTATAATGCTCGATTTTGAGCCCCAGATACCAGTTGACACAGGAACCCAGAATATTCCCCAGACTGGCCACCGCAATTAACAGTGCCACACTATGGCTTGCCTGTACCAAAAGACCAAGCAGCACAGCTTCAGACTGTAAAGGCAGTAATGTCGCTGCACCGAAGGCTGATAGAAAGAGCAGAAACAGGCTCATGCCAGTATTAATGGCTTAAACGCAGTTTTTTCTTGGCTTTGCTATATTCCCAGCTGGACCACAGTACTGCTGCCACCATTGCCATGATCCGTCCCCATTTATACTGCTGAGTAATGGGTTCAATCGCTGCACGCAAAATCTGCTGATCTTTGGTATTGAGAGCAGCAATTACCTGATCGATATGTACAATTTCAGCAATATAAAGCACTAAACATGCAGCAATACCGAAGAGAATACTCCAGTAAATTCGGGTATTGCTTTCAACAATCTTGGTAAAATTCAGAAGAAAATCGTTCATATATCCATCCAATAAAAAACCACCTTAAGGGTGGCTTTATTTGTTTAAGGCTATTTTAGCATAAAGGCTGCAGCTTAACTGACCTGTATGGCGAGCGCTTTCTGAACTGCAGGACGTGCATTCAAGCGATCGATATATTTAGCCACTTCAGGATAATCTGCCAGATTAATCTGCTGCCAGTCGTGTCGCAACAACCACGGGAATATCGCCATATCGGCAATCGAATATTCACCAGCCACATAATCCTGCCCGACCAGCTGCTTGTTTAACACGCCATACAGACGTTTGCTTTCATTGACATAACGCTCGATGGCATAGGCGATACGTTCAGGTGCAAAACGGCTAAAGTGATGATTTTGCCCAAGCATCGGGCCTAGTCCACCCATTTGCCACATCAGCCATTGTTCTACCTGAATACGTTTGATTTCATCTGTCGGATAGAACATGCCGGTTTTACGACCTAAATACTGCAAAATCGCACCCGATTCAAAGATTGAAATCGGCTGGCCATCTGGCCCTTCCTGATCGACCATCGCCGGAATTTTATTGTTAGGAGAAATAGCCAGAAAGTCAGACTGGAACTGGTCATTTTCCAGAATATTAATCGGAAAAATTTGATACTTCAGCCCCATTTCTTCCAAAGCAATGCTAATTTTATGGCCGTTGGGGGTGCCCCAATAATATAAATCGATCATTTTTTTAATACTCCCTGCACTTTATCTATGCCATGATGCATTCAACATAGAGGATTCAGCCAGAAACAACAAGCCTGTATTTCAAAAATATTTTTATATAAATATCATTATCTTAATAAAAATTCATGTATTTTTTTATTTTTTATCTTGAAAATTTTTACAGCAGACACATATTTATTTGTGCATAAGGATTGCGTCAATCTTATGTACTGTCGATGTCTGACATGACAGATCTTATTTTCTTGTTTTTATAACTTTGCTTAATCGAGAAGGTTCTAATCATGAGCAACTTAAATCTTCATCCTCTGTTTCGTCGTAGTATCGGTTTTGATCGCTTGAATGACTTTATTGACTATGCCATGCAAAGTGATGCGCCGAATTATCCCCCGTATAATATCGAAAAGCATGGCGAAAATAATTATCGGATTGTGGTCGCAACTGCGGGTTTCCGTCAAGAAGAACTCGACATTCGTCTGGAAAATAAGTTACTGACCATTTTAGGTAAGCCTGAAAACCAGAACAATGACCATACCGAATTCTTGCACAAAGGCATTGCACGACGTACATTTAAATTGTCTTTACGCCTGGATGAATATATTGAAGTACAACAGGCAGATTATGAAAATGGTCTATTGATCATTGACTTGCAACGTATCATTCCAGAAGAGAAATTGCCGCGCCAAATTCCGATTGGCAATAAACTGCTGATTGAAAATGGTGAAAAATCAGTTGAATAAGCTGGATTTGACTTAAAAGAAGGCCCAAAAGGGCCTTTCTTTTTAACTCCAGATTCTCTAAGCTCATTAAAATAATACGCTTTATGATCATAAAAATAAGCTATGAACGCGTCAGAAAAAATCTTGTTTCATCAGAGTAGTCCGATCATGCGCGCTATCGGATATTTACTACTCTGTTATCCGGTTGGCATATTCAGCATTTTTTATTTAAGCAGTCTGCGTAGCAATTCCAGCTTTCTGCAAGGATTGTTATTTTTATGGCAGGAGTCGCCTGGCTTTTATGTTTATATCGGCGGCTTTCTTGGTCTTTCGCTGCTCATGCTGGGAACCAAACTAAAAATAACGTCTCAGGCAATTTATTATACTTTGGCCGGTTTCCGGATCAGCCTCTGCTTAAAACGACACTCGGTACACTATAGCTTTCTGAATCCGCGATACGATTCTCTCAAAGCCCATCTCAAGCGCTGGCTGAGTAGAACTCCAGCGCATCTCATCAGTCAACGCGATGGCACTCTAGATTTTAGATTATGCCAGCCTGATCTGATCAATCAAATCTGTCTCGGATTTTTCCGGATTCAATTGTCAATGTTTTCCCGGCAACAGGCTCAACAGATTATGCAGGCCATACAAACTGCTTGGAATTTTAGGGCATAAAAAAAGCCCTGCATCTGCAGGGCTTTTTTCGCTTCATGAGTGCTTACTTTTTCTTTTTAGGACCAAGCAGCATACCCATTTGACGGCCTTCCATTTTCGGCATCTGTTCAACAGTACCGAATTCAGCCACGTCAGCTTCAATTTTTTGCAATTGAGCCAGACCCAACTGTTGGTGCGCCATTTCACGGCCACGGAAACGAAGGGTGATTTTCACCTTGTTACCTTCTTCAAGGAACTTGATGATTGCACGTAGTTTTACGTTGTAATCACCAACATCAGTACCCGGGCGTAGCTTGATTTCTTTCACCTGGACTTGATGTTGTTTTTTCTTCGCTTCTTTCTGCTTTTGCTTAAGATCAAACAAATGCTTGTTGAAGTCCATGATCTTACATACTGGTGGCTCAGCATTGGCTACGATCTCGACAAGATCAAGTTCCACACTTTCTGCTGCGCGCAGGGCTTCAGCTAAGCTTACAATCCCTTTTTGCTCACCATTTTCGTCTACAAGACGGACTTCTTTCGCACGAATTTCATCATTCAAGGCAGGACGGTTTGATTTGTTACCGCCCTGTTGATTACGGTCAGGCTGTTTAATCGCTGTTACTCCACAATGTACCGGCCGCGTTCGGCAACGGCTGCTTTTACTAGGTCAACGAAAGCATCGATTGACATAGTACCCAAATTTTTTCCTGAGCGGGTACGGACGTTTACTGTACCTTCTTCAACTTCCCGGTCCCCAAGTACCAGTAAGTAAGGAATACGCTCTAATGTACGTTCACGAATCTTAAAGCCGATTTTCTCATTTCTCAAGTCAGAAATTGCACGAATACCGTTTTCTTTAAGTTTTGCGACAACTGACTCACATGCTTCTGCCTGAGAATCGGTAATATTCATCACACACGCTTGCATCGGCGCCAACCAAGGTGGCATGAAGCCTGCGTAGTGTTCAATCAGTATACCAATAAAACGCTCAAAACTGCCAAGAATTGCACGATGTAACATTACTGGCTGATCGCGGTCGTTATCTTCTGTGACATAAGACGCATCTAAACGTTCTGGCAAGTTAAAGTCACACTGAATGGTACCACACTGCCAGACACGACCCAGACAGTCTTTCAGAGAGAATTCAATCTTCGGACCATAGAATGCACCCTCGCCCGGCTGAAGCTCCCATTCAAGACCCGCAGCATCTAAAGCATCTGCTAAAGATTTTTCAGCCATATCCCAAAGTTTGTCATCACCGACACGCTTTTCAGGACGTGTTGATAATTTCATTTGTACTTCTTCGAAGCCAAAATCTTTGTATACGTCGAGTGTCAATTTGATAAAGTCTGCAACTTCAGGCCCAATCTGTTCTTTGGTACAGAAGATATGCGCATCATCTTGGGTAAAGCCACGTACACGCATAATGCCGTGTAAAGAACCTGATGGCTCGTTACGGTGACATGAACCAAATTCTGCCAGACGTACCGGAAGATCACGGTATGATTTTAAACCCTGGTTGAACACTTGTACGTGACAAGGACAGTTCATTGGTTTAACCGCGTAGTTACGGTTTTCAGAATGCGTGGTGAACATGTTGTCTGCATAGTTGGCAGCATGTCCTGATTTTTCCCACAGCGTGAAATCAACCACTTGCGGGGTACGGATTTCTTCATAGCCGTTGTCTTGCTGAACTTTACGCATGTATTGTTCAAGTACCTGGTAAATGGTCCAGCCGTTCGGATGCCAGAACACCATACCCGGTGCTTCTTCTTGCATATGGAACAAGTCTAGCGCTTTACCAATTTTACGGTGATCGCGTTTTTCTGCTTCTTCAATACGTTTTACATAAGCTGCAAGCTGTTTCTTGTCTGCCCACGCTGTACCATAAATACGTTGTAACTGTTCGTTTTTCGCATCACCGCGCCAGTAAGCACCAGAGATTTTAGTCAGCTTGAACGATTTTAAGAATTTGGTATTTGGTACGTGCGGACCACGGCACATATCCAAGTAATCTTGATGGTAGTACAAGCCCATTTGTGTTTCTTCAGGCATGTCGTTGATCAAGCGTAATTTGTATTCTTCGCCACGCGCTGTGAATTCTGCAATCACTTCGTCACGCGGGGTCATTTTTTTCACAACATCATAGTCTTGATCGATGAGCTTTTTCATACGCTCTTCGATGGCTGCCATGTCGTCTAATGTGAATGGACGTGGCATCCAGATGTCATAGTAGAAACCTTCTTCAATGACCGGACCAATGACCATCTTTGCTTCTGGGAACAGTTGCTTAACCGCATGACCCACCAAATGCGCGCAAGAGTGACGAATAATTTCGACACCGGCTTCGTCTTTAGGCGTAATAATTTGTAAGGTTGCATCTTCAGTGATGAGATCAGACGCATCCACTAAACGGTCGTTTACACGACCAGCAACGGTATTTTTTGCAAGACCAGGACCAATGCTGAGTGCAACGTCCATCACAGATACGGCTTGATCAAACTGTTTTTGATCGCCATTTGGCAAAGTGATAATTGGCATAAGAAATCCTTAAGGAGTGATGCCCCGTACCATGGAGCATGTCACCGCGAGATTATGATCGAGGAAAACCTCAAAAGATAAAAACGGTGGATAAATAAAATCGATTCGAATTTTACACGGCTTGGCCGCATGATTAAACCTTTTCCCCAATAAAAATCAGATTTACTCCCAAATCTTTCCCTGATCTTTAAAGACTTAGGCTCATCTTTTAATTCAAAATGTGGTTATTCCCGGAAAGTCTGCCACTCAATAAATGTTCTCTCACGATAAACATAGAGCTGGGCAAATTGTGGAATGATGGCTTCACTTTGTGTCGGCCTTAAAAACACATAATCATCGACATGAATATTGCATTGCCTAGGTACCTGAAGCATTTCCTGATTACTACTGCGACCATACAACAGATGCGGCCGGCTTTTTTCAGGATAAATATAATCTGCCTGCCAATAGCCACCATAGATAAACAGTGCTTTATGCCGATGCGGCAAATGATTCAGCATTTCCAGACCCGGAATCTGGCTATAAGACAATACCTTTAAAATCGGTGTGGCAATCCAGAGCGCACATTTTAAAACGGATAAATTGTCCAGATCGAAGTCACTGGGTTTGAGCAGCATCGAGCCAAAAGCCAGATCATTACAGACACTCTGCTGGCAGTGCTGCATAAAGGTCGGACTGCCACCACCGTTAAAACACAAATCTGCCCGCCATAAATCGGGGAATTGCTGCTGAATAGTATTTTTATATTGTTGATAAATCTGCTGCGATTGCTGATAACTTTTTTCGGGGCTTTTCAAAATATTCGGCAATTTGGCGACATGTGCATCATAGCCCATCAACCCTGAAAGCCTGAGAGCGTCGGGATATTGCTGAATGAGTTTGAGTAAGGCTATTAACTGTTGCTGACTACTCACCCCACCACGATGTAAGCCGACATCAATTTCAATATTGATATTTAACTGAAGATTAGATTCTTGAGCGAATTGCAGATATTGCTTCAAGCGCTTTATGTCATCGACCAGCCATTGAATATTGCTTTGATCATTTGCTTTATTTTGTTCAGGAACGTTTTGATAAAAACCTTGTACCGCATGAATTGGCATCGGTTTACCCAGCAAGATATCAGCCTGTTCAAATGCTCTCATCATTTCTAAAAGATGGGGTAAATGAAATACCATAAATCGTCGGGTATTCAGCTTTTCACTGGCCAGTTTGAGTAGCGGGATACTGGCTAGAGACTTCACCACCAGACGCGGCTTGAGCTGCGCAGGGATTTTTGCCTGTACAATCTCCAGATTCTGCTGATATTGAGCCAGATCCAGAATCAGTTGCGGTGTACCAGTTCCCTGCTGCTGCAAATCTCGGGTCAGTTGCTGAAAATACTTCGATTGCATAATTCGCTCCTGCTATTCAGACAAAAACAACTGCTGTAAATGCGGATTCAGCCATTTTTGCTGCGGATCCAGTTGCTGGCGCAATCTCATAAAATCATCCCATTTTGGGTAAAGATCACACAGCGAAGCGGCTGTCATGCTGTGCAACTTTCCCCAATGTGGCCGTCCCTGATACTTCTGAAAAATCGGCTCGACCAGATCGAAAATAGCTCGGCAATCCTGTTTATAAAACTGATGAATCGAAATCGAAACCGAATCACGCTGATAAAAAGGACTCAGCCATATCTCATCGGCTTTGACATAACGAAACTCGACTGGAAAGAACATCGGCACATTCTGCTTCCTTAAGGTGGCTAAAACCTCCTGCAGACACTGCAAGCCGGAATCGACCGGAAGCTGATATTCCATTTCATTAAATCTGGTCTGACGCGGAGTCGGAAAAATCCGGGATGACCAATCCACATAACAACTCGGTTTAACAAAAACACCCAATAATTTTTGCAGATAAGGATTAGATGCAGGAATAAATCGGGTCAATTCAGAACACAAAGTCAATAACGCATCTTCAGATGGCCAGTTCTCCTGCCTTGGCTGAATTTCATCATTCGTTTCATCCAGGGTTTTTAGCATGACCTGATCAGAATGAAGAAAAGCCCAAAATTCAATATGCCGGTGCTGATGTTTCCATTGATCGATATGCGCAAATACTTCTTTTAATGGACACAGCCGAATCTGTTCTTTTAATTTATAGCGCGGACGATTTTGCAGGGTAATTTTGGTCAATATCCCCAGACTACCTAACGCCACACGCCCCGCTTGGAAGATGTCCGCATTTTGCTGACGATCACATTGCAACAGCTCTCCATCTGCAGTCAGCAATTCAAAACCGTCCACAAAAGCAGATAAACAGGGTAAATCGATGCCGGTGCCATGCGTTCCCGTGGAAATCGCTCCCGCCAGACTTTGCTGATCAATATCCCCCTGATTGGGTAAAGCTTGATTGATCGGGGCAATATATTCACCTAAATCATATAAACGCGTACCAGCGTGCACGGTACATTGAACTTTTGCCTCATCCAAAGCCACCACACCTTTTAAATGATCGAGATGAAGCAGCACATTATTGGTTTTAGCCAAAGCACTAAATGAATGCCCCGCACCTACTGCACGAATCTTTGCCTGTGACTTCACCAAACCTTGTAATTCGCTTATTTCTCTGGGCTGAAAAACTTGAGGAGCGCTGTGCTGACTCCCTGACCAGTTTCGCCAGACTGCATTCGCCTGTTGTATTTTCATTATTATTCTCTGGCTCATATTATTTTACTGACTCAATTAGAGTAAAATACCTAAAAAATCAAATATGGGAACCCACGGGTTCAAAAAAATCAAATAGGGCTAAATATTTTAATTAATATTCAATGACTTAAAATTTATATTAATTTACTCGACTAAAGCATAAATGCAAGATTTCGAAGAAGTGCATATCTTTTCAAAAGGATATGAAAATAACGATACAACGGAGTTTTACCATGGTTAGCGCATACGATGAATTACCGCGTACCCCCGCAAATTTTGTAGCCTTGTCACCTTTACGCTATCTAGATCGTGCAGCTTATATCTATCCGAATCAAAATGCGATTATTCATGGTCAGCGCCGCATTACCTGGCGTGAAAAATACAATCGCTGCCGTCAGTTTGCCAACCAACTCCAAAAATTAGGCATCGGTAAAAATGATACCGTGTCTGTCCTGCTGCCTAACGTCCCTGCCATGATTGAAGCGCACTTTGCTGTGCCAATGGCAGGTGCGGTACTCAATACCTTAAATACCCGTCTGGATGCCAAGACGCTCGCCTTTATGCTGGAACATGCTGAAAGCAAAGTCTTATTGGTCGACCCTGAATTTACTGCACTTGCGACCGAAGCACTGGCGCTGGTTTCACAAGAAATTTATGTGATTGATGTGGCCGATGCAGAGTTTGAAGGTGAAGACAGCCGTATTGGTCAAATCGAATATGAAGACTGGATTGCCCAAGGCGATGCAAATTTTGACTGGCATTTGCCTCAAGATGAATGGGATGCCATCAGCTTAAGTTACACCTCTGGAACCACGGGTAATCCGAAAGGTGTGGTCTATCATCACCGCGGTGCCTACATTAATGCCGCCAGTAATATCATTGCTTGTGGCATGATGCCGCGTGCCACCTATTTATGGACACTGCCACTGTTCCACTGTAATGGCTGGTGCTTTGCATGGACTATGGCGGCCAACGGCGGAACCAACGTCTGCCTGCGTAAAGTCGATGCCGAACTGATTTTCAAACTAATTGCTGAACATAAAGTCGATTATTTCTGTGGTGCACCGATTGTCCTATCAATGCTGATCAACACGCCTGAAGAGAAAAAGACCAAAATTGACCATCGTGTCGAAGTCATGGTGGCGGGTGCTGCCCCGCCGGCTGCAATTATTGAAGGCATGCGTAATATCGGAATTAACGTGACACATGTCTATGGCTTGACTGAAACCTACGGCCCTTCTGCGCTCTGTGCATCACAGGCCGGCTGGAGTGATTTGTCTATTCAGGAACAGGCGCAATTGCATTCACGTCAGGGTGTGCCATATCCGCTACAAGATGGTATGAAAGTGCTTGATCCTGACACCATGCAGGAAGTTCCGCATGATGGTCAGACCATGGGCGAGATCATGTTCCGTGGCAATATCGTGATGAAAGGTTATTTGAAAAATCCGGAAGCGACCGCAGAAGCTTTTGCCGGTGGCTGGTTCCATACCGGCGATCTGGCCGTGTGTCAGCCTGATGGCTATGCCAAAATTACTGACCGATCTAAAGACGTGATTATTTCCGGAGGGGAAAATATTTCCTCGCTAGAAGTCGAAGAAGTGCTGTATCAGCATCCTGCCATTTTAACGGCAGCTGTTGTGGCCAAGCCGGATCCACGCTGGCAGGAAGTACCATGTGCCTTTGTAGAACTCAAAGCAGGACAAACTGCAACAGCGGAAGAGATTATAGAATTTTGCAAACAGCATCTGGCGCGTTTTAAAGTGCCTAAAGATGTTGTGATTACCGAAATTCCAAAAACCTCGACCGGAAAATTGCAGAAATTTGTTTTACGCGAATGGGCCAAAGAACGCGCTGAAGGTGAGTTTTCTTAATTCCATACCAGTGTGTTTTTTCAAAATCTACTCAATAAAAAATCGTGCCAAGTTTTCTTAGCACGATTTTTTTTAACTTACCTTCTCCAAACCTATCCCATAGGAAGAGGCTGATCAGAACAGTTACATCTCAACCATTTCCACGCCATCAATACGTGCCACAGTCATCAAGTCTTTATCACCACGACCTGAAACCGTCGCAATAATGATTTGATCCTTGTCCATGGTCGGTGCAAGTTTAGACACATAAGCCATGGCATGTGCGCTTTCCAGCGCCGGAATAATGCCTTCAATCTTGGTTAAATCACGGAAACCCTGTAGGGCTTCATTGTCCGTGATCGGTACATAGTTCACACGTTCCATATCTTTCAGGAAGCTATGTTCTGGCCCCACACCCGGATAATCCAGACCGGCAGAAATTGAATGCGTTTCAATGATCTGACCTTCTTTATCAGACATCAGGTAAGTTCGGTTTCCATGCAGTACACCGACATGACCGGCATTCAATGGCGCTGAATGTTTACCGCTTTCAATACCCAAACCCGCGGCTTCTACACCGTACATTTGCACATCTTGATCGTTCAGGAATGGATAGAACAAGCCCATTGCATTGGAACCACCACCAACACAGGCTACCAAGGCATCAGGCAGACGACCAGCTTGCTCCTGAATCTGACGGCGTGCTTCACGGCCAATAATCGACTGGAAATCACGTACCAGCTGCGGATATGGATGTGGGCCTGCCACGGTACCAATCACATAGTAAGTTGAATCGACATTGGTTACCCAGTCACGCATGGCTTCGTTCATGGCATCTTTCAAGGTTTTAGAGCCACTTTGTACAGGCACAACTGTCGCACCGAGCAAACGCATACGGTACACGTTCATGGCCTGACGTTTGACATCTTCAGCGCCCATAAATACAACGCATTCAAGACCTAAACGTGCTGCAATTGTGGCGGTTGCTACACCATGCTGACCGGCACCTGTTTCGGCAATAATACGTTTTTTACCTGACAATTTTGCAAGCAAGGCCTGACCAATAGTGTTGTTGACCTTATGCGAACCGGTATGGTTCAGGTCTTCACGTTTCAGATAAATTTGCGCACCACCCAACTCTTTCGACCATCGTTCAGCATGATATAAAGGACTCGGACGACCGACGTAAAACGCCAGATCACGGTCAAATTCTGCCAAAAACTGTGCATCATCTTTCATACGGAAGTAGAGCTTTTCCAAGTCTTCTAAAGCCGCCATGAGTGTTTCTGACACAAAACGTCCGCCATGAATACCGAAATGCCCGCGTTCATCCGGGAATTGGGTATAGTCAACTGCCTGACTGTTCTGGCTAGTATTTTGCTGATCCACGATGGACTCCTTGCATAAAGCGTTCTATGAGTTGTTGGTCTTTAATACCTTTTGCGGACTCGACACCGCCACTCACATCTACGGCATAGGCCTGTGTGGTGAGAATTGCCTGTTCGATATTGTCAGGATTTAAACCGCCTGCCAAGATCAAGGGAATATCAAGTTTGGGAAATGTCTCCCAATCGAAGCTGTGGCCCGTACCACCTTTCAGATCAGGATGCCATGCGTCTAACAGCACTGCACTCGCACCAGCATCTTGATAACGTTGAATTTCTGTAACTACGTCAAGATCAGGTTTGACCTGAATGGCCTTGTACCAGCGGCGTCCGACCTGTTGAGCGATTGTCTGACATTGTTCCGGCGTTTCATCACCATGGAATTGCACAATATCAAGATGAACCGTTTGCAAGATATCCTGAATCTCATTAGCTGAATGATTCACGAACAGTCCAACCACTTGCACATAAGGTGCAATGGCTTGAACCAGTTGAGCAGCTTGCTCTGCTGTAACAGCTCGGGGACTCGGTGGATAAAATACGAATCCTATCGCATCTGCACCTGCGTTCACCACAGCATGAACATCTTCGACTCGGGTGATTCCACAAATTTTGGCACGGGTTCGCATATTATTCTGGCTCTAGATCTACCAATGTCTTGAACAATCTATAAGATTGGGGCAAATCATTGTAATGCAATTTTTCCGGCTTGCGTAAAGTTCATCCGGATTATTCTCTATGCAGATTGTATATAACTCATACTGACTTTATACTGCGCTCACTTTGCAGCAAGTCCAAGCCTTCAGGCTTTAGGGAAGCTGGTGTAAATCCAGCACTGCCCCCGCAACGGTAAAAAATGAAACGGCTATCAATTTAAACTCTTCGGTTTACACCACTGCATCTTGATGTGGGAAGGTGGATATACAGCAAAGTCGCTGCTTTGCACATTTAAGTCCGGATACCTGCTTGTTGTGTTCTATCACCCAATCATTCACGGGGAAGTGAATGTATGGAGCATTTCATGTCTATTCAATTTCAACCTACTGCCTTAGTAGGTGCAATCGCACTTGCGTTGGGTTTTACTTCATCTGTTCACGCTACTGAACAAAAAATTGCCAAAGCTTCTTTAGATACGATTGTTGTAACGGCAACGCGTTCCGAAGAAAAAATTGAAAATGTGCCTGCACGTATTTCAATTATTGAACCACAAATTATTGATCGCTCACCAATTGCATCACTCCCAGAGTTATTAAAAAGCCAAGCATCCGCCAACATTGTACAATTAGGCGGTTATGGTCAACAAACGTCAATTTTCTTACGTGGGACGAACTCAACTCAAGCACTTATTTTAAAAGATGGCGTTCGCCTAAATTCGGCAACGACAGGTGCTGCATCTCTTCCATTTTTAGATACAACTGATATCAAACAAATTGAAGTGTTAGAAGGTCCTGCATCTGTTTTGTATGGCACAGATGCAATTGGTGGTGTCGTGCAAATGATTACAAAAACACCTGAAAAAACAGGTGCTTTTATTACAGGTGAAATTGGTGAAAATAAAACTTATAAATCGCTGATTGGTGCTGATCTCAGTGAAGATGATTTTTACGCACAAATTCGTGGACAACGTTTAGAAACTGATGGTACTCAACTAAAAGAAATTCAAAACGGAAAACGCGCTGCTTTTGACCAAAAAGGCTATAGCGCCAAAGTTGGTGTAGACAAAGAACAATATGCAGCATCTTTAGATTACAGTGAAAATAAAGGTAACAGCCAATACGACAATTCTGGCGCTTTGACCGATCAGGATTTTAAAAATGAACTTCTGAACCTCAAAGGCCGTATCAATATTGGCTCTCAAGTTGAAGTCAATGCACGGATGTCCCAATTTAAAGATGATCTACTACAAAACCAAAAAAATTATATTGGTCAATATGACTATGTATTCAGTAAAACTCAAGAAGCCGATGTATATGCAAAATGGCAGTTGACACCTGAACAGAATATTGCTTTAGGAAGTACTTATCAGAAGATAAAAGCGGATGCGCTCTCTTATGGGACTAAAATTAATTCAAGTGTTGATTCCAAAGGCTATTATATTCAACATCAATACAATACGGATGGGATTCATACCCAACTCGGCTTACGTCTAGAAGATAATGATAAATATGGAACTAATACCGTAGCCCAAGCTGGTATTCGTTATCAAATTTCACCACTAACAAGTGTTTACACTAATATTGGCAGTGCTTTTAGAGCACCAAATCTAAATGAACTTTATGCGTATGGTGGTAATCCTAATTTAGATCCAGAAAAAAGTATTTCTTATGAAATTGGTTTAGATCAACAACTTAATTACGGCGTTAGTACAGGTGTTTCGACATATAAAACTAAAGTCAAAAACCTAATAGACTCCGAATGTATCTCATTATGTGACGGATATGATGCTGTTTATCAAAATCTCAATATTGATAAAACCACAATAAAAGGTGCTGAAGCTTATCTGAAATGGACAGGTGACCATCTGTACCTGAGCACAAGCTATAATTATATTCGTGCCAAAGATGATTCCACAAATGAAGATTTAAGCCGTCGCCCTCGCCAAAAAGCAGCATTTACAATGGGATGGGATGAGGCTCAATATGGCTTCTCAACAACATTAACGGCAGTCTCATCTTCAGATAATAGCGCTTATGACACAGTTGTAATACCAGGTCATTTCAATATTGATATGAGTGGTTATTATAATATCAATGACATAATCAAAGTATTTAGCAACATTCAAAATGTCAGCGATAGTAAATACCGCACAGGTTATGGGAATAGTAGCTATTACATCAACGGTGGTCGCTTAGCTTCTGTAGGTGTAACGTTTAAATACTAAGTTCAGCGTTTCAATAAATACTTTTGAGCATCATGTCATGCCTATGGCATGATTCTTTTTATATTTAGCATATTAAAAATGAAGGAACTCACATGGGTCACCGTTTAAGTAAAATTTACACCCGCACAGGCGATTCAGGCACCACAGGTCTGGGTGATGGTTCACGCGTCGCCAAAGATGATTTACGTATTGATGCACTCGGTGATGTGGACGAACTCAATGCCGTGATTGGTGTACTACGTGCACAGATTTCAGCAAGCACGATTGAAGATAAAGCCACTTGGGACAAATCTTTAAGCCTGATTCAACACTGGTTATTTGATCTCGGTGGTGAAGTGTGTATTCCGGGTTTTAATCTGGTACAACCTGTGTCGATTGATTTTCTAGAAAATGATATCGACCGAATGAATGAAGCTTTGCCAATGCTCAAAGACTTTATTCTGCCTGCTGGCACTTTAGTCTGCAGCTTTGCCCATCAGGCGCGCGCAGTCTGCCGCCGGGCAGAACGTAGCGTGATGTCAGTCCACTCTCGCGACCAGAATATTCAGGCAGCGTCGCTACAACTGCTGAACCGTTTATCAGACTGGCTATTTGTAGCATCGCGCACCTTGCAACGCAGCGAGGGCGGTTCAGAAGTGCTGTGGCAAAAAAATATCAATGACAGCATCGAAAACTAGAATTATTTCTTGATTCTAAATCTAAAAATACGCGTCAGATGTATCTTGATTTTACAGTGCATCTGACGACAATAAGCCTTATCATCTTTTTGTCACATAGCACGCATACAATGAAATCAACTTCTCAATTTATGGGCAGTCTATGCGCATAATTGGTCATCGTGGTGCACGTGGCGAAGCCCCTGAAAATACCCTAGGCGGTTTTCAATATATTCAAGACATCGGTATTCGCGCCGTTGAGTTTGATGTGCGTCAGCTCAAAGACAATGCCTTAATCATCATGCATGATGATGATTTTGTGCGAACCACAGGTTTGCAAAAGCATTTATATGAATGCAATCGTCAAGATCTTGCACACTATAATCATGCTGTGACCTGGTCAGACTGGAATAAAGTCGAAGCCACTCCCCTTTTAAATCAGACCTTAAATGTCATTCGAGACTTTGAGCATATTGAAGTCGAAATCAAAAGTGTCGATTCCGAAGCTGCGGCTGAGAAAATTGCACTGGGCGTTGCACAGCAACTGCAAGGCTATGAGCAGGCGGCCATCATTACCAGTTTTGATGCCAAAGTCCTGCAAGCCTTCAAACAGCAAAATTCCCGGCTAAAACGCGGTTTACTCATCGAAACCGACCTAAAATATCAAGCGATTGATCAGGCGCTAGAACTGGATTGCTGTCATATTGGCTGGATGAATGAGCTGGCCAGCAAAGACCTGATTCAGGCCACCCAGGCTGCTGAATTGAATATCAGTGTCTGGACGGTCAATGATGTGAGCCGAGCCAAAGAGCTGCGTGATTGGGGAATTCAAGGGCTGATTACCGATTACCCAAAACTGATGCTGCAGCAACTCTAAAAAACAGCCTGATTATTGATCAGTTCAAATCGTTTTATTTAAGACAGCTCGATTTCATGTCAAGCTATTAAAGCGTGTCTGACTTTTAGATTGATTCGACTTGAATGTTAAATTAATTTTCTATGAGATATATTCTGCAAATTTTCTGGCAATATTGTAGAAATGATGAACAGTTAAATCGCTTAATATTAGCCCAATTAAATAGTCTAAAAGACCGATAATCCTCAGTCACTTAGTCGGAAATCAAGCCCCGTCTAGACTGGCAAAATGGTCGTTTTTGCCCTACTTATCCTGTTACTGACAAGTACAATACAACCGTACAATAATGCTAGTGATGCTATAGGCCACATGCTAATATAAACAAGATAGGCTGCTGTTAAAATCAACAGTGGTTTCTGCTTTTTGTTAAACCTTCCGAGGTTCTAGGAGTGCTGTTGGAGATGAATGCTCCCTTACCCAAAGCCCCCATTAACTGGATTGCGGTGTTTGCATTGGTGTTATTACCCATTGTCGCCCTGATTGCAATTCCGTTATATGCGTATCACCATGATTTTAGCGCCGCCGCTTGGATCAGCATGTTTGTTTTACTGGGCGTAAGCAGCCTTGGCATTACAGCAGGATACCATCGCCTGTGGGCACATCGTGCTTATGAAGCCACTCTACCATTAAAAATCATCTTAATGATTATGGGTACATTTGCTGTACAGAATAGTATCTTGTTCTGGGCATCTGGTCACCGTACTCATCATCGTCATGTCGATGATGTGGATCAAGATCCGTACTCGATCAACAAAGGTTTCTGGTATGCACATATCGGCTGGATGTTACGTGATTATCCATCAGGTGTGGCCAATTATAAAAATGCGCCAGATCTGTTAAAAGACAAAGTCGTCATGTTTCAGGACAAATACTATATTCCATTAGTGATTGCCGTTCATGCTGCTATTTTGCTTCCAATTGGCTGGGCAGTCGGCGATGTCTGGGGAGTCTTGCTGCTGGGTGGATTAGTGCGTTTAATCCTGAGCCATCATGTGACTTTCTTCATCAACTCGCTGTGTCACATGTGGGGTAATCGTCCTTATACCGACGAGAACACTGCACGTGACAACTTCGTACTTGCGATTGCCACCTGGGGTGAGGGTTATCATAATTACCACCACATTTTCCAGTACGATTACCGTAATGGCGTGAAATGGTGGCAATACGATCCAACCAAATGGTTGATCTGGACCTGCTCTAAACTGGGTTTAGCCAAAAACTTACGTCGTATTCCTAGCTTTAATATCAAAAAAGCGGAACTGGCGATGAAGTTTAAATATGCTGAACAGGATCTTGCGGTCTATGGTCATGATGTTTCTGAAGACATCATTACTGTGAAAACCAAGATTGCTCAGGAATATGATGCCTTTACCCAAACTTTAAATGACTGGGCCAAACTGAAAGAGCAAGAAATTCAGGTGAAAAAGGCTTCTATGGCAGAAAAAATTCACCAGATGGATGACAAACTGAAAGTTGAATTCCAGCTGGTTGAACAGCGTTTATCCCATCACCGGGCAACCTTGAATTTACTGGTTCGTAATTTGAAAAAATCAGCAGTATCTTAATAAAACTGCTCACAAAAAAGCCCCAATCGGGGCTTTTTTTATGTCTGAAAGATAACTTGAACTCTCGTTTATACAACAGTTTTCTACAGGCAACTTTGTTATAGTCAAGGTATTCCAAGCCTGTACTGAGTGCCATGTATTTTAACTCTCGTTATCAAACCCTTCCTGCTGCCCTTTACCACCATCAAGTTCCGCTACCGTTGAAAGGCGCAAAAGCCGGGCATTTTAACGTAGCTTTGGCAGAACAACTGCAATGGTCAGATGAAGACAAAGCGCAATGGGTCGAGATGTGTAGTGGTCAGAAAGTCTTTGCTGAGTTTCAACCCTTGGCCATGGTCTACGCAGGTCATCAGTTTGGTCAATGGGCTGGACAATTGGGAGATGGTCGCGGCCTGTTAATTGCACAGATCCTTGATCAGGAAGGTCAGACTATTGACCTGCATTTAAAAGGTGCGGGTGCAACGCCCTATTCGCGTATGGGTGATGGGCGTGCAGTACTGCGTTCGGTGATTCGTGAATATCTGGCGGGTCATGCTTTAAATTCTTTGGGTGTAGCGTCGAGCAATGCGGTTGGCTTTACTTCCTCAACGCAAGGCATTCAACGCGAAAAGCTCGAACCCGGTGCAATGATGTTACGTACCTCAGACTGTCATATTCGTTTCGGGCATTTTGAATGGATCAATCAATATCAGCCGGATCTGCTGGCTGAATTTACCCAGAAATGTATTGAATGGCATTATCCGGAATGCCTGCAAGCCGAACAGCCGATTCTGAGCTTTGCCACCAAAGTTATTCAGCGCACTGCCATCATGATTGCCAAATGGCAATTGGTTGGTTTTGCACATGGCGTGATGAATACTGACAACCTGAATATTACCGGTTCAACTTTGGACTTTGGTCCTTATGGCTTTATGGAGCGCTTCCGTCCGAACTGGATCAATAACCACTCGGATTATCAAGGGCGTTATACCTATCAGCAACAACCAAGTATCGGGCACTGGAACTTGTGGCAATGGTTAAACAATCTGGTTCCCCTCTGCCCTGCGGATTATGACAAAGAACAATGGAAACAGGATCTGGCCGGCTGTCTGGAACATTATGAGCCGACATTCTTGGAACATTACAAACACGGTTTAAACCAGAAAATGGGTTTACCAGGTTTCCATAAAGACAGTTTTGACTGTGCGATGGCATTTTTACGAATCTTGCAAAGTGAGCAACTGGATTACACCCAGAGTTTTATCCGCCTGCAAAATAAAGACTATGACGCTATTAAAGATGATTGTCTGGATCGCCGTCAGTTTGAAGCTTTCCTGACACAATATGAAACTATTCGTGCACATCAGGATATTGAAGAACTGGATGCCGCCATGAAGCAAGCCAATCCGCATTATATTCTGCGCAATCACATGGCACAGAAAGCCATTGAACGGGCAGAGCGTGATGATTTTTCCGAAGTCGATCGTTTGTTTAAATTGCTCAGCCAGCCTTATCTGAAACAGCCAGATCTTGAACATGCTGAAGATTTAGCACCATTGCCAAGTGATGTGCCAGAAGTAATGGTCAGCTGTTCTTCTTAATTTATTCACATCTAAAATAAAAACTGTGGATAATTTAAACACTATCCACAGTTTTTTTATTTATTCACAGCTTATGACCTTACACACTCTTACTGCCCAAACTGCTTTAAAACTTCCTGAAGTAACAGTCACCCAGCCTTTTGGCAAGGGCTGTGATGTTTATAAAGTCATGGATAAAGTCTTTATGCTGACTTTTCATTTACAAAGTAAAGCTGCCATTAATTTAAAAGTCGAGCCTGAGCACGGTGCAATGCTGCGGGATATTTATCCATATATTCGTACTGGCTGGCATATGAATAAACAGCATTGGATTTCAGTTTACGAGGAGGAAGATCTGGATGAATCTTTGATTAAAGATTTGGTGCTGAATTCTTATGAGTTGGTTGTGGCAAAATTGAAGAAAGTTGAAAGACAGAGAATTTCTCTATTAAATACTAAAAATTAAATAACCTAATACTTCAAGAATAAAATTTCATTGCTCATGTGAGGATGCATGTCAAATATAAAAATGATAGGGATTGCTTTAACCATACTAGTCTTAATCTATCTATTTCCTCAATTCACCAAACCCACTTTAAGCAAGGAGGAACGCTTAGCGCAATTCTCCCCTCCAGGACTCATCACAGATTATTTTAACCGTACAGGGGTCGCTCTTGTTAAAAATGAATCGTCTCATTTTCAAAAATTTAATAATCAAATTTATTACTTTTTCCCCATTCCACTTGCTCGATATGGCGTTCCCATTCCAGAAGCGGATGTAAACTCATTTAAAACATTGGCTCAACATTTCCATTGGAAAGATTCTTTTGATCAAGATCAAAATCGAAGAAAAAATATAGCCCTAGATAAGAACAATGTGTATTGTGGATTTCAAAAAATTCCTAATCTAAGCCCTTCTCGTTTAATTTATCTGGGAGGGGGCTATCTGACTGATCATCAAAATACTTATTTTTGTGATTGGAATTTTAGGGCAAGTTCAGATTCGATCGATCCTACTTTATCTGAAAAAATAGATTCGATGTTATTGGGGAGAAAAATTGCAAAATCAGGATACCACTACCCTCTATATCAGTTAAAAAATGGTAAGCAAAACTATAAGCTAATAATTAAAAATATCGTGACGAATGGTGAATCGACTTATGTTGAAGGACAACAGTTAAAATCAACAGATCCATATCACTTAAGATATTTAACCTCCTTTCAACCCCATGAAAAAATCTGGCAAGAAAACAGCTATATCACAGATCAAAAAAATGTTTTTTATAAACATGAAATTTTAGATTTAAATTACAATGACGCTTTAAAATCCATTCCATTTGACTTCGAAATTTACTTATATGACCCACTAAGCGATCGCTATTTTTATCAATCACATAAAATTGATTATCCAAATCTAAAGATAATTAAAAAAGATGACAATCATACCTTTTTCCCAATTTTTACTTCTGAGGATCAAATCGCTTTTTTTAATACTCAAAAGCTTCAACTTGAAGTCCTCAACAAAAATCCCTTTATCTCAGACCTTCACAGATTATCCCCAAGTGTATTCAGTAATGGTAAGCACATTTATTTTTTTAGAAAATATCAAACCTTCTCAAGCACTTTATTCATGTTTTTTTCTGAATTATGCTCAACAACTTCAGAAATTAGAATGCTAAACAATATGCCCTTCTCTCAATGGAAAAAAGAGGAAGATGTGTTCATTCAGCATCCCTTATATAAAGGGATTTCGCTCAAAGGGAGTTTTTGGATATATAGAAATCGAATTTTTTACCTTCCAGAATATGGAAGCTGGACTGAATCTGTGTTTGAGGTGAGGCAGAGCACTACAATTGATCAATTACGTAAAAATCAACTGAGCTACCCTCAGGCAGAAGAATTGTTAAAAAACAAGGACATATTCAAGCCAGTAAAAGGTAAAAAATTCAGTAAAATTAAGGATGTTCAACGTTTTTGCTTTAAAAATATTTTGTCCTAATGTCATTTGACCCCCAACCGAATGTGTATTGATGTAAGGCATGACTATTTAACGATGAACTTTTATCAACTGAAAAATTAAATTACTTAGGAACATTTAAGCTGTACTTGAATAAACTGATCATATATTTTTAAACTAAAGCTAGAATTTTAAATTAAATAACTATGAAAACTCGCAAAGTATTAGCTTCGCCTATAAAAACTGATCGTCTAAATTTACGTAAATTTCAGACTGGGGATGAAAATTCTCTCTTTACTGAATATTTCGGAGACTGGGAAGCGAGCAAATACCTCCAGAGAATGCCACATAAAAATATAAGTCAGACAAAAAACATGTTGGAAAATTGGTGTGGGGTCAACTGGGAAGACCCAGATGAAAATTTTGCCTGGATTGTCAGCGACCAGAAAACTGATTTGGCTCTGGGAATTGTATTGTTTTTTAATAAAGAGAATTGTGGGGAAACCCACTTTGGACTAGGAAAAAAATTTCAAGGACAAGGGTTCATGCAAGAGTCACTAAAAGCTGTAATTACCTATTTAAAAAATAATAGCACTCTTGAAAGAATTGAGACTTTTTGTGATGCAGAACATAGCAGATCAAAAAACGCCCTGATGAAATCAGGTTTCACCCAAACAGACATTTTAAAAAATTGGGCAAGATTTCCTTTAATGGGTGAGGATACTAGAGACTGCCTTCATTATTATATTGAAATAAATTAAAATATTGATAGCTTAAAGTTTTTCGCACTCAATCAGAATCTAAAAAAGTAATAAATAATTTAGATCAGAATAAATTCTTAACCATCAAAAACCCTAGGTTTCAGAACCCTTTAAAAATGATCCAGGAGGCATTATACAAGTGTCCTGTTCTTTTCATAAAATCAAAAGAATAATGCTTTATAAAAAAAAGCGAATAAGTACTCACCCATTCGCTTTTCTTAAGCCGGACTAAAAATCAGTCTTCAGGATATTCAAAACGGTAACCGACCCCATACACCGCCTGAATCCACTCATGACGGTTACCGGTTTCAGCTGCATCGGAAATCTTGCGGCGCAGGTTTTTGATATGACTGTCAATCACGCGATCCGCGACATCAAAACTGTCTGGATTGATATGATCCAGCAATTGCGCACGTGAATAGACCTGCCCGACATGTTCCAGGAATAATTCCAGTAAACGGAATTCAGTCGGGGTCAGATTCAAGGCCTTTTGTTGATACCAGATACGCTGTTGGGATTTATCCATACGGAACAGATCATTACTTTCCGGTTCTGATTTACGGTCCAGACGACGTAAGACTGCCTGTACCCGTGCAACCAACTCTTTTGGACTAAATGGTTTACACAGATAATCATCTGCGCCCATATTCAGTCCCAACACACGGTCAATTTCTTCGGTACGCGCGGTCACCATAATAATCGGCAAATCTGACTGTTCACGCACTTTACGGCAAATGGTCAGACCGTCCATACGCGGCACCATCAAGTCCAAAATCATCAGACTCGGTTTACGCTGGGTAAAACTGTTATATGCTTCCTGCCCATCATGAAACATACTGACCTCAAAACCAGCAGCTTCCAGATAGTCTCGCACCAATTGTGCAAGTTCGATTTCATCTTCAACCAGCATGACATGTTTCATCAATATATTTCCTTTAGGGTTTCATTTGTTTAGGAAAACTCAGTTTGCAGCGTAAACCACCGAGTGGTGAATGCGCAAAGCTTAAGCTGCCACCCAGCGCCTGCGTAATTTTACATGATAATGCCAAACCAAGCCCAGTTCCGCCAGTCGCCCGGGTACGCGAATCATCGACACGATAGAAACGCTCGCCAATCCGCGCCAGTTGCTCATCGCTCAAACCAAATGGGCTGTCATCGACATATAAGCTCCATTCTTTCTCATCCTGCATGCTATGAATATGCACCTGCCCGCCCGCTTCAGTATAGCGAATACTATTACTGAGCAAGTTGGCCACAATCTGTTTAAAGCGGTCCAGATCCAGATTTAACTCAGTATCTTCGCCTTCTGCAGTGACCGTCAATTTGGCCTGTTCAAAGTTTGGCTGGAAGTTGATCAGTTCCTGCTGTACCACCTCCCACGGATTCACCGTCGAGAAGTAAAATTGCAATTGCTGCGCATCGGCCTGTGCCAATGCGGCCAGATCCTGTGTCAGTTTTTTCAGGCTGGTGACCTGCGCCAGCATGGAAGCAAAATGTTCAGGGGTGGGTTTACGAATCCCATCCTGCATCGCTTCAATCTGTGCCTGCAATACCGCCAGTGGCGTTTTCAATTCATGTGAAGTATCTGCCACCCATTGACGGCGTGAGGTTTCATGCTGATCCAGAATCACAGCCAAGGCATTTAATTCATTGGACAAATCACCCAATTCATCATTGCGGTTGACTTTGACCTGATACTGATAATTGCCTTGGGTCAGAGCACGCGTACCATTCAGCAAACGTTGAATTGGTTTCTTGAAATAAGTCGCCAATAACAAGGAGGCAATCAGACTGGCCAAAATACTGAGCGCATAGACCAAAAATAAATAACGCTTTTGATTACTAAAAAAATTAATACTTAAGGCATCATCCTGATCCAGAACCGGCTTTAAGCCCAGATAGCCAACAATCTGATTATTCACCATAATCGGACGATAGGAAATCTGCTCATCTGAAGCCTCACCGACCACAAAACGCCGTTTTGCATCATACAATGAAAGACGTGAACTGAGACCAAGACGGTCCGGCATCTGGATAAACTGCTTCTTGCCGGTCGGCTGCTGTGCTGCTTGTTCGCCATTCTTACGGTCAGTTCTAAACAGATTCTGATTGGAACTCAGCGGAAATTTTAGGCCTTCAAAGGGCTGAAACTGCGAGGGTAGATTGGAAGCCAGGAGGCGTAACTCTTCTTCATTGACCTGACGCGGTGGCAAAGCCGGATCGACCATACTGGGTGCGACTTGAACCAGGGTCTGTTCCTGAAAATAGCGCTGCTGCAAGGCAATATCATACTGACGGCGCAGCCACCAGCGTGATAAACGGTCATAATCATCTGGCGCAGCTTCCCCTTCCATTTGTAGAATCTGGGCCTGAATCGCATTGCCCCAGTCCTGATACACCGCATAGACATCCGCCAGATTTTTAATCACATAATCCAGTTTCTGCATTTCGACATCAGCCACATAGCGGGCGAAATTACGCTGCATATTCAGATGCAGTACACCCAGACTCACTGTGGTAATAACCAGCGTGGTCAACAGTACGGTCAAAAATAGACGTAATGCAATCGGAATACGGCGAATGTTCAAAACAGAAATCTCAATTTTTCTTCTATATTCATTATTGTAGCGAACATGGCATCAAAAAACTCTTCATTGTTTCTTCATCTTTATCGTTTAATCTTTACCTGACATAAAATCAGGTTCTTGACGGGAATAAATACAATGCAAGCCATGACAAAAATAGCCTTAATCAGTGCCAGTGTTCTTTCTATGGGTGCTTTGACTGCCTGTCAATCTACCAGTAATGTACCGAAC
This sequence comes from Acinetobacter sp. YH12100, assembly GCF_013419135.1. Classification (NCBI taxonomy): domain Bacteria; kingdom Pseudomonadati; phylum Pseudomonadota; class Gammaproteobacteria; order Moraxellales; family Moraxellaceae; genus Acinetobacter; species Acinetobacter sp. YH12100. The sequence goes on from NZ_VPAQ01000010.1 coordinate 53,123, forward strand.
AATGAGCATCGCCAAATGATGAAACATCATCATGAGGGTAAAAAACAGCATCATCTTTCGCCTGAACAGCGCGAGCAGTTTAAGGAAAAGCGTGCGGAACGTCTGCAATTTGCCAAACAGCTGCAACAGGCCTGTGACAATAAAGCCGTAGGTTCAGCGGTTCAAATCAAGGCCGGTGATAAAACCATTGATGGCAGCTGCACTATCGTTTTTAAAGCCGATCGTAAAAACATGCAAGGCCAGCGCGGTGAACACCGCGGCATGAAAGGTGAACATCGTCCAATGCGTGCCGATGTCCGTGGCGGCATGATGCGCGGTGAAGCATTAACTGATGCAAAACGTGCAGAATTGACCAAACAGTTTGATCAACGTCTGGCTCAGCGTCAGGCACAACAACAAGCGATGCTGCAAGCCTGTCAAGGCAAGAAAGATGGTACTGCTGCACAGATCAAAGCAGGTGAACAAACAGTGAATGGTCAATGTCATGTTCGTTTCCAGCCCAAAACATCTGCCTATTAATGCATAGGAATCAATGATTCACGACAAGCACCTTCGGGTGCTTTTTTATTGCGTGCTATTTACCCTGGATAGTTGACTATTCGTATCATACAAAATATGACTAAAGCCTTTATACTCAATATGTTTAATACGTCATGCATATTAATCTTTGACTTTACAGTCACCAAGAAATCCCCCTGAAAAGCTTGTACCGCAGGGGAAGATGTTGCAGGATTAGAATCATTCCAAACCGTGTCAGTGAAGATACGTTTTTAGTTCATCTAAGATTATAACGCTGGTTAAACCAGTATTGAGGAAACCGATATGCCACAATACAAAGCGCCTTTACGTGATATGCAATTTGTGTTGCATGAATTATTAAATGCTGAACAACACTATGCAAATCTCCCTGCATTCCAAGAAAACGTAAGCCGTGAACTGGTAGATCAGTACTTAGAAGCTGCGGCTGATTTCTGTGAAAATGAACTTTCTCCGATTAACCAGGCGGGCGACCGTGAAGGTTGTACCTGGAATGACGGCGTGGTGACTACACCAACAGGCTTTAAAGAAGCGTATCAAAAATACATCGAGCTGGGCTTCCCTTCACTTTCTGCTGAAGAACAGTATGGCGGTCAAGGCTTACCGAACTCTTTAGGGATTACCATCTCTGAAATGGTCGGTACTGCGAACTGGGCATGGGGCATGTACCCTGGCCTGTCTCACGGTGCGGTTCGTACTTTAGAACACCACGGTTCAGCTGAACAAAAAGATGCTTACCTGCCTAAACTGGTTTCAGGTGAGTGGACGGGTACCATGTGCCTGACCGAATCGCATGCAGGTTCTGACCTGGGTATTATCCGTACCAAAGCCGAGCCACAAGCAGATGGCAGCTACGCCATTTCTGGCGAGAAAATCTTCATCTCTGCGGGTGAACACGACATGGCTGAAAACATCATCCATATCGTACTGGCACGTTTACCGGGCGCACCGAAAGGCACCAAAGGTATTTCATTATTCATCGTACCGAAGTTCAACCTGAATGCCGATGGCTCTATTGCCGATCGCAATGGCGTACGTTGTGGTTCAATCGAACATAAAATGGGGATCCACGGTAACGCAACCTGTGTGATCAACTTCGATAACGCGAAAGGCTTCCTGATTGGCCCTGAAAACCGTGGTCTGAACTGCATGTTCACCTTCATGAACACCGCACGTATCGGTACGGCAGTACAAGGTCTGGCAGCGTCTGAAGGTTCTTTCCAGGGTGCACTTGCCTACGCAAAAGACCGTCTGGCGATGCGTTCACTGTCTGGCCCTAAGAGCCCGGAAAAAGAAGCAGATCCAATCATTGTGCATCCAGCTGTACGTAACATGCTGCTAACCCAAAAAGCATATGCTGAAGCAGGTCGCGCACTGGTTTACCTATTGGCGCAATATGCGGACGTGGTTGAACATGCTGTAGAAGAAGCCGATCGTAAATTTGCAGACAATATCTTGTCTCTACTTACCCCAATCGCAAAAGCATTCCTGACTGAAACCGGTTCTGAAGCTGCGAAACACGGTGTGCAGGTCTTCGGTGGTCATGGCTTCATTTCTGAGCATGGCATGGAGCAAATCGTACGTGATACACGTATTGCCTGTTTGTACGAAGGTACCACTGAAATTCAGGCGCTGGACTTGTTAGGTCGTAAAGTGTTGGGTACTCAAGGTGCGATGTTGAAAGACTTCACCAAGATGATCCACAAATTTGCTGAAGCGCACAAAGACAATGCTGCAATGAAAGAATTCGTTGAGCCATTGGCTGCCTTGAACAAGGAATGGGGCGACCTGACCATGCAAATTGGTATGCGTGCGATGCAAAACCCTGAAGAAGTCGGTGCAGCTGCGGTCGATTACCTGTACTTCTCTGGTTATGTCACCCTGGCTTACCTATGGGCACGTATGGCACTGGTTGCTCAAGAGCAACTGGCTGCTGGCACCACTGAAGTTGACTTCTACAATGCCAAAGTGACCACTGCACGCTTCTACTTCAAGAAAATCCTGCCACGCGTTCGTTCACATGTTGACGTGATCGCAACAGGTGTAGAGCCATTGATGAACCTGGATGCAGAACATTTCGCATTCTAAGTTAGAATCAGACTAATCGCATCACAGAAAAAGGACGGTCAATGAACAGACAGTCCTTTTTCTTTATAACGAGTTACAGAATTAACCTTTAGTCGTCTAACATTCAGATTTTGAGTGTTTTAGACTGATTAAAACTTATTTAATCAAACAATAAACAGGTGACACACCATGCCAATTTATAACGCGCCACTTGCCGATATGAAATTCATCCTCAACGATGTCTTTAATGCAGAACAATTCTGGCAAGCCAATGAAAATTTAGCGCACCTCGATGCTGCAACAGCAGAAGCTATTCTGGAAGAAATGGCGAAATTTGCGCAAAACGTGACCCTGCCACTCAACCGTAGCGGTGATGAAGAAGGCGCAAAATATGAAAATGGCAATGTGACTACCCCTGCTGGCTTTAAAGAAGCCTTTAAACAATATGCCGAAGGCGGCTGGATCGGGTTGGGCGCAGATACCGAATGGGGCGGCCAGGAAATGCCGAAAATGCTAACGGTACTTTCTGATGAAATGCTGTTTGCCACCAACCCGTCTTTCATGCTGTATCCGCTGCTGTCTGTCGGTGCAGGTATGGCCTTAAACAGCTATGCTTCACAAGCGCAAAAACAAACCTATTTACCTAAAATTTATTCGGGTGAATGGTCGGGCACCATGTGCTTAACTGAACCACATGCCGGTACTGATCTGGGGATTATCAAGACTAAAGCTGAACGCAATGAGGATGGTAGCTATAGCATCACCGGCACCAAGATTTTCATCACTGGTGGTGACCACGACCTGGCGGAAAACATCATTCATTTAGTTCTGGCCAAAACACCAGATGCACCTGCGGGTTCACGTGGTATTTCCCTGTTCATCGTACCGAAATTCCTGGTCAATGAAGATGGTTCTGTTGGCGAACGCAATCCTGTAGGGCCAGGTTCTATCGAACACAAAATGGGCATTAAAGCTTCTGCGACCTGTGTCATGAATTTTGATGGCGCTAAAGGTTATCTGGTGGGTAAAGAAAACGAAGGTCTGGCTGCGATGTTCGTGATGATGAACTACGAACGCCTGTCCATGGGAATTCAGGGCTTAGGTGCTTCTGAATTTGCTTATCAAAATGCTGCACAATACGCGACCGATCGTTTACAGGGTCGCAGTGCGGCTGGCGTTCAATCGCCAAACAAACCGGCGGACAGTATTCTGGTGCATGGTGATGTACGCCGTATGCTGCTGAATGTACGTGCCAACAATGAAGCGTCTCGTGCCTTTGCAGTCTATGTCGGTCAGCAACTGGACATTACCAAGTTCTCTACCGATCCAGAAGCCGTGAAAAAAGCCAATGACCGCGTGGCACTACTCACGCCAATCGCAAAAGCCTATTTAACCGATACTGCCTTCCAGGCAACATTAGATGCGCAAATGGTGTTTGGTGGTCATGGCTATATCCGTGAATGGGGTGTGGAGCAATGTATCCGTGACCTGCGTATTTCCCAGATCTATGAAGGCACCAACGGCGTACAGTCACAAGATTTAATCGGTCGTAAAACCATTAAATGTGGCGGTGAATATATCTCTGAATATATCTCTGAAATCCGTGACTTTGCCAACAGTCTGGATGCAGACCTAAACTTCATTAAAGATGCCACTTTGGATGCAGCGACTGAAGTCGAATCGGTGACTCAGTTTATTCTGGAAGCAGCAAGAGAAAGTCATGATTTCCCGAACTCGACCGCGGTCGACTATCTGCACGCTGTCGGTCTGCTCAGCTTCTCGTATATGTTCGCGCGTATTGCCAATGCTGCGAAAAATAAAGAGGGCGAGTTCTATCAAAACAAACTGGCTTTGGCGAATTATTTTGTGCAACGCATTCTGCCTGAGCTGGCTCTACGCATCACCAAAGTAAAATCAGGTTCTGACCTGATCATGAACTTCTCTGAAGATTACTTCACGACTCAAGCTTAAGCTGAAACAGCCATAATCAAAAACGCCTGCTTGATGCAGGCGTTTTTATTACAATTCGAAACTTAAACTTTCTGAATCATTAAAGAATCCGGTTGATTATTGCTTTTCGGATTCAGATGTTTATTCACAATTTTGATATTCCCCTCTGACTCTAAAGACTCGCAGAGTTCCACCACCTTTTGCATATCTTCAGCCTTAATGCCTACGCCGAGGATTAATTTTTTTCCGGCTTCTAATTGGTCAATTTTTGTTTGAATTTTATCTAACACTTTTTTCTCCTATTTATTCAATGTACCACCCATACAATATAGCAATTTAGTCTAAAAAAAGCGCAAAAGTTCAAATAATTTAATCTTTATTTTTCATCCAATCATTCTGTGCATAATTTTTGCAGGTTATTCTATAAGTATTGTTTATATCACATAAAAATCAGGAGGATCTTATGCCGAAACCCCATCCCAAAGTTGAAAAACTTGAAGCCCTCCTCGACCGTTTTGGTAATCTTGCTGTAGAAAGTTTTCATTATATTGCGCTGTTTATTATTGGCTGTATGGTGATCTGGTCCGCTGGCCATACCGTCATCGATATTCTGACCGTGAAACAGTTCGCCACCATTGACGATATTCTTTTACTGTTCATCTATCTCGAACTCGGTGCCATGGTGGGGATCTATTTTAAAACCAATCATATGCCGGTACGCTTCCTGATTTATATTGCCATTACCGCACTGACCCGCTTGCTCATTGCGGACATTCAGCACACGCATAAAGCCAGTATGGATCTGGTGATTATTACCGGTTCGATCCTGATTATGGCATTTGCCATTTTAGTGGTGCGCTATGCGTCATGGACCTATCCATCGGTAATTCGTGACAAACACAGCGAGAAACCAGTGCCACAAGGCAAAACGCCTCGTCCGGAAGATGATGAGTTGGCTTGATATAAAAAATCCCCCTTGAATAAAGGGGGATTTTTAACTTAACGATTCGGCACCAGCACATAACGTCCATTTTCATAAATCCAGTAACTGCCACGCGGTGGTGCAGGTAAGCCCAGACGCTGCCAGTCACTGATAACGCTATATCTTGAACTTTCAATTCGAGCCACATTCGGATCGCCATTCACCCAGCTATAGCTATTGGAATTTTGATAAATCGTGGTCGGTGCCTGATACTGGATATTGAGACCACTTTGACTTTGAGCAGGCGGATAACCCCAATGGGTCGGTCGTTGTGGGTAATGTGGTCTAGGTGGCATCGGACGCTGCGGATAAGAGTGCCGTGGTGGATCATAAGAGCGTGATGGTGCAGCGCGGTAATTCGGCTTAGAACGTTCAACCCCTGTATATCCGCCCCAAGCGTTTCCGGCCATCGTCTGTGCAGAAGCCCCCAATAGCAATGCAGCAAATATTGCACTCAATAACACTATTTTCATTTGAGCTTCCTCTCAATCACTCGTTTATATTTTAAACAAAATAAATGCAGAAAATATGAATACGCTTACTGACCCTGCAATTTTTTGTAATGTGCCTGCGTATTTTCAATCTAGCAGGCCCATCGGCAGGCGACTGCTTTATGCTAAAATCACTTTTTTAATGTTTCGAGTTGAATACTGTGTCTGATTTAAATTTCGATCGTTTACATGAATATTTTTCTAAAGTGCCGAGTGTTCAAAAAGAACGGATTGATAGCTATGGTTCAGATGGCAAACAGGCATGGTGGTTTAAATTTCAGATCAATGTAGATCATCCGTTGGCTTGGCAGACCGTACAGGAACTAGGTCATGTCCTGAATTATATTTCTAAAAATGAACGTCTTCCGACTCAGTTCCTGCCAGTATCGCCACCACCGTATATGAATGGTGTCGCCAAAGATTTCTTGTCTTGGGTGATTCAATGTAATCATGCCAATTTCCCGCCAGATGTAGTCTGTGACTGGCTAGAAGCGCGTTTACCCAATCCGGTCGACCATGAAGAGCAATGGAAAATTAAAACGGATCTTGCTGAACTTGAAGCATTGTCCGATAAAGAACTGGATGAACTGGTTCCACCGAATCCGGAGCCTTAAAAAATCCCTCCTACCCTCCCTTTAAAAAAGGGAGGTAAAGTCCCTCTTTTCAAAAGAGGGATTTAGGGAGATTATTAGAGATGCTAAAACGTCGACCAGCCGCTCCATTCCATAAAGCGGTACAGCCAATATTTAGACCATGAATTGTCTTCATATTGTCTATAGTCCACACTCATCACACGGCCATTCAGATTTGACCATGCACCATCAAAATATTGTTGGGCATCTTTAAACACTTCTGCCTGATGCTGACCCAGCACGCGCATATTGGTTTCCAGATTATAGTTTTTCAGATTGCGTGCGGTGAAATTGGCCGAGCCTAAAATCATTTCAGCCTGCTGAGCATTACGCTTCATCAATATTTTGCTATGACATTGCTCACCCTGGGTATTGCACCAGCGTACATCAATGCCTGCCTTGTGCAGTTCCGAAGCCACCTGTCGGTTTGGAATCCCGTTTTTCTCACGGCCAAAGGCATCTTTATTGGGATCGAGTAAAACCCGAACCTTAACCCCGCGTTCATGCGCCGCAATCAGACTTTTAATAATCTTACGCTCGGACAGATAAAACATGGCCAGATCAATCTGTTCATTTTCTTTCGCCGTCTGAATCAGATTTAAAGTCGCATCATAAATGGCTTTTTCCGTCAGTACCTGAACTTGTGGCTGGGTATTTTCTGCCTGAAAATCGCCCGCGATAATGGCTGGCATATTGGCCTGTGACATGATGCCGACCGATTGTTCTGTTCTCAGAATATCCACGGCTGTGGTTCCCCAGACCAATAAACCGATATTGGAATGCCGCGAACTCCCATCATGCGGATTCATGGAGGTGACCAGCGCTTTCCAGCCCTGATCGGTGTCTACCACCAAGGTTTTACGATGATTGGCTTTAAAGTTAAATAAATCAAAATAACTGCGCAGAGTAATTTTTTCTGGGCCAAATGGATTCGGCAACCAGCCTTTTTCCGGATTATTACCAATGCCCTGGCAACATAAATACCAGAACCCCGACCAGCTCGGATTGGACGCCCGCAAAGGGATCAGATTGGTTTCAATTACATCGATACCATGCTGACGTAACTTGCGATACTGCTCGGACTGAATTCCGCCATAGACTGAATTGATCGGATCGGTAATGAACTTGATTTCAACTTGCGGTTGCAGCAGACGTTTACTGATTAAGGCATCGCTCAACTGTTGACTCAATGCCTGATGTTCCTGTGTCGAGGCACCGGTTTGCTGATTAAATAAAAACAGATCCAGTACAATCAGTGATTTGGCCTCTTCAATCATCTTCAGCATTTCATTAAAAATACGATGATCTAAGTGCTGTTTTCCTTCGGCATCCAGATAAGTCCGGTCGGCCAGAAACTTGACTTCGGCATGGCGCAGCTTGCCGGTGTAATTCAGACCTTCCGGCAAAGGCTTATAAGTATGATAAACAGCAGATGCCAGATAACTGACCGCCAGTAGACTGATAATCAATGCCGCATAACGGCGATTTGACCAGTTCAGTTTATTGTGAATTCGTTGAAAGATACGCATAAGAAAAAACCTAACCCAATATGCTCAGGCTAGGTTTTATCAGATGATTTTTCAAGTCAATTTCAGTGACATCTCTTTGATTTGGTCAGTTATTTCATCACTGCTTTAGAAATCATACTGCACACCGACGCTAAAGTTACGACCGACTTGCGGAATATTCGACAGGAACGAGGTATGGGAATAGACCTGATCATCGAGCAGGTTATTGGCCTTGAAATACACCCGATAAGCATTGTTATCTGCAAGGGTATTGGTATAGCTTAAGCCCACATTGACCATGTTGTAGCCTTGGGTTTCCTCTTCATAGCTGGCAATCTTGTCCTGATTGAAGACATGATAATATTCAGCCAGACCTGACCAGCCATCGGCAAAATCTGCTTCCACTTTGCTGCCTAAGCGACCGGCAGGAATACGTGGTGCATTCTCAGCTTCAATTTTGCCACACACGTAATCGCCAAAGATACTCAGCTTGTACATATCATTGATCTGATAACCGGCTTGAGCCTCAGTGCCATAGAATCTGGCCTGGTCTTGGGTATATTGCACGCCGCGCAAATTACCTTTCTGCGCTACCGTTTCGCCATAAATATAATCATCAAACCAGTTGTGATAGACATGCACATGGTAATCCAGTTTATCCCCTGCATAGTGCAGACCTAATTCAAGATTATTTGACCTTTCTTTATCAAGATCAGGATTCCCCAATTCATAGGTATTGGTCGCAAAATGCAGACCATCAGCATACAGCTCTTGCGCTAGAGGCAAACGCTGTTGATGTGATCCCACTACAGACAGTTTGTAATTCGGTGCAAACTCCCAATTCGCAGCCGCAGATGCAGAAACACCCGTACCTGAATAATCTTTCTGCTCCGAATCTACTTTTACTTTTTGATGATCGACACGTGCTCCAAGTTCAACATGAACATCGCCGAACTGCTTATGTTCTAAAGCAAAAAGGCTGTATTTTTGGGTTTTGGTATCTGCCATTAACACATCATGATTATGACCCGCATGCTCACTCTGATCGTGCTCATGTCCTTCATGATCGTGTTCTGCATGACTATGCGATTCTGGAGCCGATAAATTAATTTTCTGCTGTGAAAGCTGGGTGCCAATGACACCTTCCCAACCTGCAACAGGAACATGCACCAGTTCTAAACGTCCATCATAACCCTTACTTTTAAAGTTGCTGATGACTGCATTTTCTTCCAGTTCATCATGTTCATAATCGGTAAAGCTGGCATGCGCACGCAACTTGTCAAAACCGGCAAAAGGTTGTTCTAGCTCGGTACGAACATCATAACGCTCAGAGTTTAAATCTACCCACGGCCCTGCTGTTTCTTCATGATCATGCTCATCTTCACCCGGTTTTGGACAGTGAAAATGATCGCCATGAATTTCACAGCCATGATATTCATGGCTGTGTCCTGGCAGACCATATTGGTCTTGGCGGTTACTATAAGATAAGCCGACAAAACCACGGTCATGGATCCATGATCCACCAATATTCACCGTTTGCCCTTCGGCAAAGGTATTGTCTACACGGCGTTTTTTTACACTATGTTCATGCTCATGTATATGAATCTCACCATTATCTTCAACATGCTCTTCTTTGTGGGTATGCGTATCAAAATAACCAGGGGCAATATAATCATTGGCCTTACGTTTTGAGCCTTCTACACGCAAAGCAAAATTTTCACCAATTCCAGCCGTAATTCCTGCACTGGCCAGTTTCTCATCACTACAGGTGTTATAGCGCAGACCGACTGTACCTTCCAGACCATCTTCAGGCATTTGCGTTGGAATTTTCTGATCGGTGACATTGACCAGACCACCCACTGTTCCTGCTGCATAGAGCAACGTCGATGGCCCACGAATCACTTCGACCTGTTTCGCCAAAATCGGATCGACGGTGACGGCGTGATCTGGAGATAACGTGGAAACATCGGCTGTCTCTGAAGCATGCTGCAAGACTTTGACACGTGGCCCATCTTGCCCACGAATCACCGGACGGCTGGCCCCCGTACCAAACTGGTTAGAATATACGCCCAGTTCATCTGCCAATGCATCTCCAATGGTGGTTGCACGTTCAGACAAGGCTTTCTGATCTACAACATGATCCGCTACCGCAAAGTCCGCTGCAGTCTGCACCAATGGATGAGCTTGCACCTGAATCGTGTCCATGGTCTGAACCGGGATAGAAGAGGAAGATTGCTCTGCAAATACTGTAGGCGCAACTACAGCAAAAATTGAAAGTGTTATTAGATTCTTAGGGAAGGACATGACTGAAGCTCAAATTCACCATTTTGGATGAATGTTATAATATAACATTTCATTGTTTTTGCAATCCTTTACGATAATCCATCGCATATTTTATTAGAATGTGTTTTCTGGTTATTTTCATCTTTAAAAAAACTTTTATGCCCTTTACCCTGTCTCATGCTGTACTTGCGCCACCTCTTTCACGTTTAAGCGGAAACCGGCTTCCGATTGCTGCATTGGCGATTGGCTGTATGGTGCCCGATTTACATCGTCTGTTTAGTTCCAGCAATTCGAATGTTACGCATTTATGGTCCTCGCTGATTCATCCGGACCTGTGGATCGGGTTGGGCTTTTGTGCAATCTGGTATGCTCTATATCGGCCAGCCATTTACCGCTTTGTCGGAATTCAGCATGATCTAAATATTCACACTCTCATTTCAGCATTCAAGTTTTTTCTGGCAGTTTGTCTGGCGGTGATCATCGGTACTGCCACGCATTTAATCTGGGATGGTTTGACTCATGTAGACTTTCGTACTTTTGCTTTTCATGATTTTCTAGCACGACCATTTCAGCTTTTTGGACACAGTTATCCGCTGCATCGAATTTTACAAATCGGCACTTCCTTTCTGGCCTTACCGTTTATGCTGTGGATGAGCGTGCATTACTATAAAAAACATCAGCAATATCTGGCAGTGAACCTGAAAATCAAAGCTTATGCCTGCGGATTATTGCTGTTTTCGATATTCACTGGCCTATTTTCAGTCTGGGATTATGCACGTTATATCTCTACAGAAGTCTGGCAATCCGATCTGTACTATTTTACCGGCCGTTCCATCAATCAATTCAGTCAGGGTTTTCTGATCACTTTTAGTCTGGGCTGTTTGCTGTTTTTATTTTTAGATCGCGATCGCCGGATGGGCTAAGCAAAGTGCTGGCTTTTATCTCATTCACTTTAAAATGATATTGTTTTTGACCCAAGTTCTTGTGACAACATGCCCAAAGAGGCATAATCCTACCTCTACTCAAAGCGGTACGCTGTTTACGTATTCGCTGACCTTAACCCATATAGTTGGATTTCTAACGCTATGATGCGAACTCATTACTGCGGTTCTTTAACCGAAACTCAAATTGACCAGACTGTAACATTATGCGGCTGGGTTCACCGTCGCCGTGACCACGGTGGTGTGATTTTCCTTGATATGCGTGACCGTGACGGTCTTGTTCAAGTGGTTATTGACCCGGATACCCCTGAAGCATTCGCAACTGCGGACAAAGTACGTTCAGAATTCGTATTAAAAATTACAGGCCGTGTACGTCGCCGTTATGAAGGCACAGAAAATGCCAATATGGTGAGCGGTCAGATCGAAGTCTTGGGTAAAGAAATTGAAGTTCTTGCTCAGTCAGACACTCCGCCATTCCCTTTGAATGACGAAAACACCAATATTTCTGAAGAAATTCGTTTGAAATACCGTTTCTTGGACATCCGTCGTCCAGAGATGTTAGATCGCCTACGTTTCCGTTCTAAATTGACCAACCTGATTCGTAACTACTTCGAAGACAATGGTTTCCTGGACGTTGAAACTCCAATTTTGACTCGCGCGACGCCTGAAGGTGCACGTGACTATCTAGTTCCAAGCCGTGTTTCTAACGGTAGCTTCTACGCACTGCCACAATCTCCACAGCTATTCAAACAGTTGTTGATGGTGGGCGGTATTGATCGTTACTACCAGATCGCGAAATGTTTCCGTGATGAAGACTTACGTGCTGACCGTCAGCCTGAATTCACCCAGATCGACGTTGAAACATCGTTCATGAGTGACGATGACATTATGGATTTAATGGAAACTTTAACCGTGAAGATGTTCAAAGAACTTCTAAACGTAGAGTTTGATAAATTCCCACGCATGACCTACAACGATGCTATGCGTGACTATGCATCTGACAAACCAGATATGCGTATTCCTTTGAAACTGGTTGACGTTGCAGACCTCATGCAAGACGTTGAGTTCAAAGTATTCGCAGGCCCTGCTAAAGATCCTAAAGGTCGTATCGTTGCGCTTCGCGTACCGGGTGCTGGTTCACTTCCACGTAGCGCGATTGATGAATACACCAAATTTGTAGGCATCTACGGTGCACGCGGTTTGGCTTACATCAAAGTCAACGAACTTGAAAAAGGTATCGAAGGTCTTCAATCTCCAATCGTGAAATTCATCGAGCCAATCGTGCTTGATCTATTGAAACGTGTTGGCGCTGAAAATGGCGACATCGTATTCTTCGGTGCAGACAAAGCCAAAGTTGTAAACGATGCCATGGGCGCGCTTCGTGTGAAGATCGGTCATGACATGAAACTTGCAACTTGTGAGTGGGCGCCACTTTGGGTTGTTGATTTCCCAATGTTCGAAGAAACTGATGATGGTAAATGGACGTCTGTGCATCACCCATTCACGCTGCCTAAATCTAGCGTAGAAGAAGTGAAGAACAACCCAGGCGCTGCTCTGTCTGTTGCTTACGATATGGTATTGAACGGTACTGAAATCGGTGGTGGTTCACTGCGTATTCACAACCTTGAAATGCAAAAAGCGATCTTTGAAGCGCTTGGTATTGGTGAAGAAGAAGCGGAAGAGAAATTCAGCTTCTTATTAAATGCATTACGTTACGGTGCTCCTCCGCATGGTGGTTTGGCATTCGGTCTTGACCGTCTGGTAATGTTGATGACTGGTGCATCTTCAATCCGTGACGTGATCGCATTCCCGAAAACCAAAACTGCGGAATGTCCATTGACGCAAGCACCGGCACCAGTTGAATCAAACCAACTGCGTGACCTTGGTATTCGCTTACGTGAAAAACCAAAAGCTGAATCTCAAGAATAATTCTTGAAGATTTAAGTGAAAAGCCCTGCCTTGCGCGGGGCTTTTTTTGTGTGATTGAGTCGACTCTGGAACAGTGGCATAATAGCGATAGTTTTTAATCTAAGGTAATTCGCAATGGCTATGCGTCCTGCAGTTCGTAATCGCAGCATTATGCTTATTGTATTTTCAGTGGTTCAATGGCTGTTCATGCGTTATATCCTTGCCAACAACCTGTTCAACCTCGATACCAATGAACGTATTGTGTATTTTTGCCTGAGCAGTATTTTAGGTGCCTTACTGATTTTCGTCGGTTTGATTTATATGGTGCTGAAGGGCAATCCAGATAAAGACCTATAATCTGACGCTCTGGATAGCATGTACACCTTACTCAAAAATTTCTCCAAATTTCCATTAAGATTGATTCAAAATCTTGCGCAACTGGCTGGATCTCTTTTGTATCTCAGCCATTCTTCTGCACGCCGAGTAACTGAGATTAATCTGGCCTCTGCCTATCCTGAACTTTCGGAATCTGAACGCGCTGATTTAAGTAAACGCAGCCTGAAAAGTCAGTGTATGACCTATGCGGAATCGGTCAAGATTTGGGGTTCATCACCCGATTATGCGCTGTCTTTAATTCGAGATGTGCATGGTGCAGATTTATTTATTCAGGCTTTAAAAAACCCGCATGGCTGCTTGGCGGTAGTGCCTCATTTTGGCACGTGGGAGCTGTTGAATGTCTGGGTCAATCAACATACCTCTCCTGTGATTATGTATAAGCCCAGCAAAAATGAAGATGTCGATCGCTTTATGCTGGAAGCTCGGCAACGTCTGAATGCGACACTGGTTCCGACCGATGATTCTGGTGTGCGTGCTTTATTTAAGCATCTCAAACAGGGTGGTTTTTCTGCGATTTTACCGGATCATGTCCCGAAAGAATCTGGTGGAATCTATTCTTATTTTTATGGTCAAAATGCGCTATCTTCTACGCTTCTTTCCAAACTTGCGGCTAAAACACAATGCTCTGTGGTTGGACTCAGTTGTTTAAGACGTGAAGATTTATCGGGTTATGATATTTACGTGACTGAATTATCAAATGATATTTTATCTAAAGACTTACAGCTTTCCGTCGATACTTTAAATAAAGAAATGGAGCGCATGATTAATTACGCTCCGGAGCAGTATTTGTGGGGGTATAAGAGGTTTAGGAAGATAAAATCCGGTGAAAAGATGTATATTTAAATATAAGAATTTATTATTTAATATCAACACAATATAAGTTTCTAATTATCGTTAATTATTGTTAAAATATAAAGGAATTAAACTCTATAATCCGCTTATGCAAATTAAATTAATTCCATTACAAACTCATGGTGATGAACGCGGCTCACTTGTAGCATTAGAGCAGGATAAAAATATCCCCTTTAAAATTAAACGTGTTTATTACCTCTTTAATACAGTTGAAGGTGTGCGGAGAGGTTTTCACGCACATAAAAACTTATCACAAGTCGTTATTGCTGTTAGGGGATCATGTCGGTTTCTTCTTGATGATGGAAAAGAAAAAATTAACTTACTTCTAGATAATCCAGCACAAGGTCTACTCATTGAGTCTGCTATTTGGAGGGAAATGTATGATTTTTCAGAAGATTGTGTGCTTATGGTTTTAGCCAATAACTTTTATGATGAAGCAGATTATATTCGTGATTATAATGAGTTTTTAAAAATCTATGGACAATGAGTTAAATTTTTACCAACACCCCTTAAGTGATAATCAATGTAAAAATATCGGTAAAAATACTAAAATTTGGCAATTTGTTGTAATTTTACCAAAAGCCCAAATTGGCGAAAACTGCAATATTTGCGCGCACACCCTAATCGAAAATGATGTAAAAATCGGAAATAATGTCACAATTAAATCTGGTGTTTTTATTTGGGATGGCATTACTCTTGAGGACAATGTATTTGTTGGTCCAAATGCAACTTTTACCAATGACCTTAAACCACGGTCTAAAAAATATCCCGATAAATTTTTAACCACCCTTGTGCAAAAAGGTGCATCTATTGGAGCCAATGCAACAATGTTACCAGGTATAACTATTGGCCATAATAGTTTAATTGGTGCTGGGGCTGTTGTTACTAAAGATGTGCCACCATATGCTATTGTCGCTGGAAATCCAGCTCAAATTATAGGACATACAAATCGTGATTAACTTTTTAGACTTAAAAAAAATTAATCAACAATATCGTCAAGAATTAATAGAAGCATCTACTCGTGTGATTGATTCTGGTTGGTATATCAATGGAAATGAATTAGCGCGATTTGAAAATAATTTTGCACAATATTGTGGTACCCAACATGCAATTGGTGTTGCAAATGGGTTAGATGCGCTTATTTTAGTACTACGAGCATGGAAAGAACTTGGAAAACTCAACGATGGCGATGAAATTCTTGTTCCAGCAAATACCTACATTGCGAGTATTTTAGCCATATCTGCAAATAATCTAAAACCAGTTTTAGTCGAACCCGATATTAATACTTATAATTTAGATCCGAAGCTAATTGAAGAAAAAATTACATCAAAAACAAAAGCCATTATTGCAGTTCATTTATATGGCCAATTGGCAAATATGCCACACATTATGCGAGTTGCAAAAAAATACAACCTTCTAGTTCTGGAAGATTCAGCTCAAGCACATGGCGCAGAAATTGAAGGTAAAAAAGCTGGAAATTGGGGGGATGCATCTGGATTTAGTTTTTATCCAGGAAAAAATTTAGGTGCATTGGGAGATGCTGGTGCAATTACAACTAATTGTGATGAGCTGGCAGAAGTATTGGTTGCACTTAGAAACTATGGCTCACATGAAAAATATGTAAATAAATATATAGGCATGAATAGTCGCTTAGATGAAATACAAGCAGCTCTTTTAAATGTAAAGTTAAAATATTTAGATATAGATACACAGGCTAGACGTAATATTGCTCAAATTTATCAAAGTAATTTACAGAACTTAAATATAGAACTCCCTACTATTAGCAATATATTAGATAATAAAAGTCATGTTTGGCATCTTTTCGTCATTCGTTGCAAACATCGTGAAAAACTACAGGAATATTTATCTAGGAAGAATATTCAGTCACTCATTCACTACCCTATTCCACCACATAAGCAACAAGCATATGCTCATTTAAACCATCTAACATTTTCAATTACTGAAGAAATTCATAATAGTGTGTTAAGCCTACCTATATCTCCTTGTCTAACTGAAAGTGAGGTTCTTTACACATGTGAAATGATTAAGAGTTTTTTTAATGACTAACAATATCCAGCAACGCCCAGTGCCCTCTGTCACGATTGCTCTTTTTTGCTATAACCAAGAAAGCTATATTGAAGATGCTTTAAACTCGGTTTTGAACCAAGATTACTCCCCCTTAAGCATCATAATTTCAGATGACTGTTCAAAAGATAATACTGTTAAAATTATTTCAACAGTCCTTAAAAATTATCAGGGGCCACATACAGTAGTTTTTAATCAAAATGCTCAAAACCTTGGATTAATAAAGCATATTAATTATGTAAGCAGTTTAGTCGATACAGATTTATTAGTTGCCGCTGCTGGTGATGATATATCATTACCAAATCGTGTTTCTGAAATTATCCATGCTTATTGTTTAGCACCAACACAACCAACCTCTATTTATTCATCCGTCACAAAATTAAGTCCTGAAGGCGTGTTATCTGATATTTGGGAACCACCTATTAAGAATATAGGACATTCAATTGAAAATTGTGCACTTGAGGGTGGCCTAATTATTGGTGCTGCACATGCATGGCATAAATCAATTTATGAAGTTTTTGGTGAAATTACTGAGCTAGGAGCTTATGAAGACTTAGTTATTGCTTATCGTAGTGCAATCTTAGGAGGCTTACTATATATCGACAAACCGTTAGTTAATTATAGAACAGATGTTGGTATATCTAATCTAGGCACTCAAAATTTAAATCATGTTGAACAATTTACTCGATATCAAAAAATTATGCTTCCTGTACTAAGACAACGACTCTTAGACTCAGCAAAAATTTCTAATGATCAAACTAGAGAGAGCATTAAGAAAAAAATTGAAAGAAAAATTAATGCAATTTATTTAGAAAAAGCATTTAATCAAGGAATACCTATCAAAGAACTTGTATCACAAGCATTTAAATCAAATACATTAATGCATTTATTTAAGCTTTTTCGTAGAAAAATCAAAAAAAAATTAGTGTAAACATCTACAATTTAAGCTTAATAGGTTAAAATTTTATATACTGAATACGTTGATATAGACAGCAAAATGCAGATAACACCAATTTTTTTCAGTTTTGATAGGCTTTGTTGCACAAAGATTTGAAATGCAAAGCGCCCCTAATTGAGCCAAATTTAAGGCGTAACTTGGGTAAGTGGTCGACCTAATTCCGTAAATCTGTTAAGGACTGCTACACGTGCATGGATCTCATTCACTTGGCTATCAAAACTCCTTGCACTAAGTTTATCTCCTAATAATTTGATGCAATGCATCTTAGTTTCAACCAAACTTCGCCGATGATAGCCTGACCATTTTTTCCATAGTGTCCTACCTAAACGTTTAATTGTTCGAAGTAATTCATTTCGCTCTAGCGAGCTACTCTTTGTATCTTTCCATGGTTTCGCATTTTTTCTAGGTGGAATCACCGCATGCGCTTGCCGATCTGCAATGACCTGACGGCATTGCTTGGTGTCATAAGCTCCATCGGTATAAACAGAGTTAATCTGCTCATCTTGTGGAATCTGATTAAGTAAATCACCAAGCACCTGTGAATCACTGACATTATTGGTTGTAAGCTGAACTGCTCGTATTTGTAGGGTTTTAGCATCTATACCAATATGAAGTTTACGCCATTGGCGACGATATTCAGGTCCATGTTTCTTGCGTTTCCATTCGCCCTCACCTAGAAACTTCATGCCTGTAGAGTCCATGAGTAGATGCAGCCCATCGCTACTTTTTTGGTAGCTGATTACAATATCAATATGCTTTTGTCTTCTACAAAGCGTGGTGTAATCTGGAGCTATCCAATTTAATCCGCAAAGTTTAATCAGACTTTGCACAAAGCCAGTGACCATACGTAAAGACAGACGGAATAAGGATTTAATCATTAAGCAGCATTGGATGGCTGCGTCGGAGTAGGTTTGATTTCGCCCTTGTTTGCCTTTTGATGGCGCATACCATTGCGTAGCAGGATCAAACCAAATGGCAATATTTCCGCGACTCATGAGTGCTCGGTTATATGCGGGCCAATTGGTTGTGCGGTAGATTTTGTGTGTAGGCTTCTTCATTTGAAAATTATATCGCTGAAAAAGCCTTTACAGATAGGTTTGTGCAACAAAGCCGTTTTGATAACAATTATGTTCCTCAGGCTGCTGTCACTTTTGAAAGTTTACTCACCAATGCTAAACCTGACATATTTTATAAACTTTATGTTATCCATTCTGGCATCGACACTTCGAATAGAAACGCATTATTAGCGCAAGTTTCAATACATCAAAATGCAACATTAGACTTTATTGATGTTTCGGGTAAATTCAATATCGATTTCTCAAATCAAAAATTTTGCACAGGTCATGTAGGTTCGATATTCACAGTTGAAACTTTGTACAGATGCTTACCTATGCTTCTTCCTGAATTTGATCAATACGATCAAATTATTTATTCAGATGTTGATATTGTCGTTGTTGATGATATCTCCGAATTATCTTCTATTAATATTACTAACTCTTATATCGCTGGTATTCATTTACCACACTTTCTAAACCATCAAGTAAGTCATTTACCTCAAAATATTCAAGATACTTACATAGGTGGTGGTCTTTGGATTATGAATTTAAAAAAGATGAGAGAAGCTAATCTTGGAAAAAAAATCTTAGATATTCTCGAAAATCCACCTTGCAGACTCATATGGAATGACCAAGATGTTATTAACTTAGCATGTAGCCCACATATTCAATATATTTCATACAGATATTGTTCAATTCCATCATGGCGTGAGCTATTAAAAGAAATGCAATATGAAGATGAGCGATATCCAAATAAAGCATTTTACGATGCAACTTATCGACCAAAAATCATCCACTATGCTGCTCAAAAACCTTGGGCAAAAATAGATAGACCACCTTTATCAGATATTTGGTATTATTGGTTAAGCAAAACATCATTTGCACATTTATTTAATGAAAATATCGAAAGCTCAAAGCCAACTGTTTATTTACTGAATTTTATTAAACTTCCTCTTTCTTGGGTCAAAATTAAAGGAAATCAAATAAAAGTGAAGTGCTTTGGCTTTATCCCGTTATTTAAACTTAAAAAGTAACCAACCCCAAAAGGATCTATCGATATAGATCCTTTAAACAATACACATTCAGTATTATTAAAAAAAAGCAGCTAACTCATCCTTTTTACTCACCAACACTTCATCAACTTGATCTAAAGGCCATTCAATAGCAAGCGTTGGGTCATTCCACATGATCGCGCGCTCACTGTCTTTATGATAATAGTTGGTAGTTTTATACAAGAACTGAGTATTCTCTTCTAAAGCCATAAAACCATGCGCAAAACCTTCTGGAATCCAAAACATGGTTTTATTCTCAGCACTCAGCTCGACACCCACCCACTGACCATAGGTTGACGATTCAGGGCGCACATCCACTGCGACATCCCATGCGCGACCTTGTACAACACGCACAAGCTTACCTTGACCATACGGTGCCAGTTGATAATGTAGGCCACGTAATACGCCTTTTTGTGATAAGGAATGATTGTCTTGTACAAAGTGTGGAATTGGCAAATTCAGTTCTTGTAAGGCTGTCTCAAAACGCTGTTGGTTAAAGCTTTCCATAAACCAGCCACGCTCATCCCCAAATACCTGTGGGTGAAGAATGAGTAAGCCTGCAATTTTGGTGATTTCTACCTTCATTGCGCATCGTCCAACAATTTAAACAAATACTGACCATAGTCAGTTTTCTTTAAAGCTTCGGCACTTTCACGGAGTTCATCTGAAGAAATCCAACCTTGTTGGAAACCAATCTCTTCTAAACACGCAACTTTTAATGATTGACGTTTCTCAATGGTATAAACAAATTGCCCTGCTTCGAGTAACGATTCATGTGTACCTGTATCAAGCCATGCAAAACCACGCCCCAACAATTCCACATTGAGCGATTCATCGTTTAAATAGGCATTATTGATGTCGGTAATTTCGAGTTCACCACGGTGTGATGGTTTCACTTGTTTGGCAAATTCCACCACACGATTGTCATAGAAATACAAACCAGTCACCGCATAAGGGGATTTCGGTTGTGCAGGTTTTTCTTCAATACTGATCACTTTACCTGTCGCATCAAATTCCACCACGCCAAAACGCTCAGGGTCAGTCACGTGATAGCCAAAAACAGTCGCACCATGACTCACATCATTGGCTGCTTTTAATTGCTGGCTAAAGTTTTGACCATAGTAAATGTTATCGCCTAAGATCAAACACACTGGATGCTCACCAATAAATTCTTCACCAATAATAAAGGCTTGTGCTAAACCATCTGGAGAAGGTTGAACTTTATAACTGAGTTTGATGCCGAACTGATGACCATCACCCAGTAATTTTTCAAAATTCGGTAAATCTTCAGGCGTAGAAATAATCAAGATGTCACGGATACCCGCCAACATGAGTACCGACAATGGATAATAGATCATCGGTTTATCGTAAATAGGCAACAGCTGTTTCGACACCCCTTTGGTGATTGGATGTAAGCGTGTTCCCGAACCGCCCGCAAGAATAATACCTTTACGTTGTAAGCTCATTGAATTAATAACTCCGAGATTGTTCGTTGCACATGGGTCGTCCACTCAGGCACATGTAGCTGAAACGTGTGTTGAATTTTTTGAATGTCTAATCGTGAATTATGCGGCCGCTTAGCAGGCGTTGGATAATCTGCTGTAGAAATCGCGTTAACGGTTTGCACTTTGAGTGACATACCCTGCTGTTTAGCCTGCTCAAATACATAATTGGCATAGGCGAACCATGAGGTTTCACCTGCAGCCACCAAATGATAAATCCCGACTTTGTTGAAATCGGCCATTGTCTGTACAATTGCATGTGCTGTGATGTCCGCGATCAACACTGCCGAGGTCGGTGCCCCGATTTGGTCATCAATAATACTGAGTTGTTCGCGTTGTTGCGCCAAAGACAGCATGGTTTTTAAGAAGTTTTTGCCCTTGGCGGCATAGACCCACGAGGTTCGAAAAATCAAATGTCGACATCCTGATGCCACAATCGCCTGCTCACCTTGTAGTTTTGTTTGTCCATAGACGTTTAAAGGCTGCGTCTGATCAGTTTCTTTAAATGGCGTTGTGCCTTGGCCGCTAAACACATAATCCGTTGAATAATGCACCAACAGGATATTTAGACTTTTGCACACTTCAGCGATTTGCGCCACAGTATCTGAATTGATCAGCTGCGCCATCTCTTGGTTCGATTCAGCCAAATCCACTGCAGTATACGCACTGGCATTGACTACAACATCGGGTTGAATCTCACGAATAGTGCGTAGCAAGGCCTCAGGCTGAGCCAAGTCACCGCACCAGCCGCCTAAGCCATGACGATCCAAAGCAATCAGCTCAGCCACTGGCGCTAGCGCACGTTGTAACTCCCAGCCCACTTGACCATTTTTTCCAAGCAAAAGAATTTTCATACGTTTGCCTTGCTTTAGCCTTGGTACTGCTGGTCTAACCAATTTTGATACTCACCGCTTTGCACACGCGACACCCACTGTTGATTGGCCAAGTACCACTGCACGGTTTTGCGTAAACCAGTCTCAAAGGATTCTTCAGGCACCCAACCGAGTTCTTTTTTAATTTTTGAAGCATCAATCGCATAGCGCACATCATGCCCTGGACGATCTTTGACATAGGTAATTAAATCTTGATACTGGGCAACACCTGTCGGCTTGTTTGGCGCCAATTCCTCTAGTAATGCACAGATGCCATGCACCACATCAATATTTGCTTTTTCATTGTGCCCACCAATATTATAGGTCTCACCAATGGCACCCTCGCTCACCACTTTAAACAGTGCGCGCGCATGGTCTTCCACATATAACCAATCACGAATTTGCTGACCATTGCCATACACAGGTAATGCTTTGCCCTGTAAAGCATTTAAAATCATCAGTGGGATCAATTTTTCTGGGAAATGATACGGTCCATAATTGTTCGAGCAGTTGGTTACAATCACGGGTAAGCCATACGTTCGATGCCACGCACGTACCAAATGATCTGAACTGGCTTTAGACGCAGAATAAGGTGAACTTGGTGAATATGAGGTCTCTTCAGTAAATAGATCTGTCGTCCCTTCTAAGTCACCATACACTTCATCGGTTGAAATGTGATGAAAACGGAAGGTCGCTTTGGCTGCCTCAGGCAAGTTGCTCCAGTACTGGCGCGCAGCTTCTAACAACTGATAGGTGCCAATAATATTGGTTTCAACAAAATCAGACGGGCCTGAGATCGAACGATCAACATGTGATTCAGCGGCCAAATGCATCACGGCATCAGGCTGAAACTGATTAAAGAGCGTATCAAGTGCTGCACGGTCACAAATATCAGTATGGCTAAACTGATAACGTTCACTCCCTGCAACCTCAGCCAATGATTCTAAATTCCCTGCATAGGTGAGTTTGTCGATATTTAATACATGATGCGAGGTATGCTGAATAATATGGCGAATCACTGCTGAGCCAATAAAACCTGCACCACCGGTAACAATAATATTCACATTTAATCCTTCAATTACTTTATCTCTAAGCGGTCTGAAATGGCCCATGCCAAGCTCAAACCCTACAATTCATCTTATGTGGTCGTCATCTTGGGTAAATCAATCGGCGTATAGTCACCCAAATCCAATACATAACGAATCCAATTGGCAAAATGATATTTGCGTGCAATCTCATCAGTGACCGTGTTATACGGCTGCGCTAAAAACTGTTGTAGTACACTCGTGTCTTTGCCATCCCACACGAAAATATTATCAGGATGATAAAAGTCATAATGCACAATCGACGCGTTATTGGTAATCAATTTCTTCTTAAACATCAGCGCTTCAAATGTTCTAAACGACAATCCTGTATGCGCTCCAATCACCAAATCAATCAAAATATCGGCATTTTGCACATGAGCCAAATTATCATTGAATTCAATATTTTGTGTAATCTTACTAATTGGCAAATCGAGATATGCCTGCGCAGGCGCATGATTAATAAAGCACTTAATCTCTACGTCATGCTGCGCTAATTCGCCGACCAATTGCTCAATCGCCTGTTGTCGACTCGGATTATGATACCCGACAAAATAAACGATAGGTTTTTGATTGTCTGATATTTTTTGATCAACGACCAATACATCATTCATACAGAAATTGGTGAGCGGTAAAACACGCGCATTACTATTGTTTTGATAGTCTTGCGGATCAAAGACAAAAAAGCGATCAAATAACTTGATACGATGCGAGACATTTGGAAAACGCGTCAGTCCATCCCACTGATAACCCGCAAAGGTTTGATGCGTGCGTGATTTTAATAGCGCCAGCACCTCATCACTAAACATGTCAGCGCGAATGACCAAGGTGTAGTCGCTATAGCCACCCCATGCCTGCAGCTGCTGATCAATATGCTGCATATTTATGGCATTGCGTAAGGTCATTTTATAACTGGTGTCTTTATAGACTGTTTTACGATAGCCCTTATAGATCCGTGAAAACAGATTCGGGTATTTAAAGGGTTCAGGCGACACCAGCTGGTCAAAGCACATCACTTCAAAACCCTGCTGCTGCAAACTTTTTGCAACCAAATGAATCAATCCCAAATGATCGGGCATGGCTAAAATAATTCTAGGTTTTGACATATTGCTTTCCAAAATGACACTCTCAGGTCATCAAATCACATGAGCATCTGCTCTAAAGCTGTGTAAAACCCCATATTTTCTACACGTATTTACAGCATCAACGCCATTCTTATCATCGCGTTAGTTTTTAAATTGCGTCTGATCCAATCGAATTTCACGCTTTTGCGCTTTAAACACAACACTGGCATAGCGACACGCCATCGCCCATTGTCCGGCAAGACGGCGCATTTTAAATGTTCTTTTTTCAGCAGCTGACGCATACACGGGCTTATGATGCTCTGAACGACCAATCACCGATTCAAACTGTTCAGCAGGCACTAAACCATATGCTGACATTTGGTCTTCTTGAATGATTCCAGCAGGCTCTGCTTGGAGGCAGTGCAAGCCATAATGGCTAAAGATAAAACCATCCGCAATTGCGGGTGCTGTTTCTGCTAGACGTTGCAGCAGTTTTTGCGCACCCGATGGATACAACACATAACCTGCTGCTCCAGTACGATCTTGATATAATTCATATAATTCGACCTGAGTAGAACCTAAGATACACACGGGTGTTCGACTAATAATTTTTTTACGACTTCTTACTTCTAGATTAATTAAGTCCACATCTGAAAATTGATGCTGTTCAATTTCGTTTAAAATTTCTTTTGTATTGGAAGCCAATACGGCATCATCTTCAAGAATTAAACAGGGCTGATTCCTTTTTATTACTTCTTCCCAGGCTTTTTGGTGACTGAGAAAGCACGCTACCTCAACTTTACGCAAAGGCCTTTGCCAGCCAAAACCGAATTTTTGGTATTGTTCTTCACTTAAATCGGCAACTGAAAATGCTTCTAATATTTCAAAATCCAGTCCTAATTTCCCAAATTGTCTTTTTTGAAAATCACGACGATCCTGTGAACTTTTTAAATTGATAATTAAAGTATTCACAATTACCACCATCTCGTCTTTTCACGAGTATGACGCTGTTTAAAACGTGAATAAACATTCTCATTCTGCTCAAGTTGAAGACGATCAAAAATTTCTATCACGATTTGACCAAGCTCATGAGCTTTACACACTTGTTCTAGTCGCCAGCGCATATTACGTAAAGTATCATCTGTTCCAACTGCAAATGCAGAAGTACCATCAAATAAGGCATAGCGCTGTTGTTGTAATAACTGCTGATGCTCCTGATTTACAGTTAAAGACTGATCACACAAAAAACGTTCTGTTTCCTGTAACTTAAGCGTATTAATCAATACCACTGCATTCATCAGAATGGCTTTTAGAGTTACGTCTTCATCAAAATCAATAAAAGTATCACAGGCTGAAATCAGCCAGCGTATATTCAATGACTGTACAAGAAAATTTCGTTCAGCCATCCATAATGCCTTGAATTTGTCATAATTATTTTGAGTATCGACTTCACGGCGAATTAAAACAATCAGACTGGCATGGAAATGATTTAATGCAGACTGCCCCACAAACTCCTGTTTGAGTTGCTCAATATGCTCATTGAGATCTTTGGCCGAACCATGCGTATATTGAATTTGATCCCCATCAATGATGGTATTTTTTAACTGATTTAAATCGGCTTGACCAAATTGCGCATAAATCTTTTCAGCACCAAAACGACGCTGATGACGACTAAATGAAAACCATTGTTCGAACTTACTTTTCTTTCTTACCGGCATTTGAAATTAAATCTCTTTCAATTTCTCATTGATTCAGCTTACTGCCAAGCATCCTTAATCCACTGCGATGGCAACACATAACGGTACCATTTCCCACCACCACCATTGACTGCATCTGGCGGATTAATTTCACCATGGAATACAATAATTTTGGCACCTTCAGGCTTCACAGGGGGCTTAAAGTAAGCCATCGGGATTTTTTGCAGGCAATGATACTTATAGCTCTTGCACCAGCTTTCCGGCCAATAGGTCTGTTTACCTTCACGGTCTACATACCAAGACAAATAGGCTTGCTCATTACGGAATTTTTTACGGATTTCATCAAAATTTTCACGGAAATACGGTAAAAGTCCCGGAAATGCACCCAGTTTAAAACGATACACCGAACTGTTACCAGTAATCCGCCAAGGACGTTTCCAGTCATGAATAATCAGAAAATCACCCGGATAGCTAAAGAACTCATCGATGTTATCGACAATCACCACATCAAGATCGAGAAATAGCGCATTGCCCTCTAAACCATATAAATCCGGTTCAAAAGTAGACAGCTTATTCCAGCCACGCTCAGGCGCACCTTCAGGCAATGCCAAAGGTGGAATTGGGAAACATTGTACTTCAGAATTAATTCCTTCCGTACGATCCGTCAGACAGACCATTTTGAAATCGACTGTTGTATGTCGTTTAACCATGTTGTATAAACGATTGACGTATTCAGAACCGTATTTGGTTCCCCATTTCATACAAATAACGATGTTACTCATTGCGTATGCCTAAGCTCATCTTAAAATCTTCTGGATACCGAATATGATGACATAAGTTCGGCAGAATAAGTATATCCCTTAAAAAAAACCTCTCAAATGAGAGGTTTTTTCAATCAGTAAATTATTACTTATTTCACGTAAGTTAGCCAATGTGCATATTTAGGATCTTTACCCTGAACTGCATCAAAATAAGCTTTTTGGATTTGCGTCGTGATTGGACCACGGACACCTTCACCAATTTGACGGTCATCATATTCACGGATTGGGGTCACTTCCGCAGCAGTACCGGTAAAGAACGCTTCATCGGCAATATAGAATTCATCACGGGTAATACGGCGTTCAACCACGTCATAACCCAAGTCTTTGGCAATGGTAATAATGGTTTGACGGGTAATACCATCCAGCGCACCACCAGCAATATCAGGGGTATGAATTACACCGTCAGTCACCAGGAATACGTTTTCGCCTGAACCCTGGCATACATAGCCTTGTGGATCAAGTAACATGGCTTCGTCATAACCCGAATGCGCGACTTCCTGATGCGCCAGAATCGACAGCGTGTAGTTCCCAGATGCTTTGGCTTTACACATGGTCACGTTTGGATGATGGTGGGTAAATGATGAAGTTTTCACGCGAATACCCTTCGCCATGGCTTCTTCACCCAAGTAAGCACCCCAGCTCCATGCCGCAACCACAGCATGAATCGTGTTATCAGTTGCAGCAATACCCAGTTTTTCAGAGCCAATAAAAAGGATTGGACGTAAATAGCAAGATGCCAGTTTATTTTCACGCACCACATCAATTTGCGCTTGTTCTAATGTTGCATGATCAAATGGAACTTTCATTTGATAAATTTTTGCAGAATTCAACAAACGCTTGGTATGTTCTTTTAGACGGAAAATAGCCGTTCCATTCGGAGTTTCATAAGCTCGGACGCCTTCAAACACACCCATGCTGTAATGCAAAGTATGGGTTAATACGTGGGTTTTCGCCTCACGCCAGTCAACCAGTTGTCCATCTTGCCAAATAAAACCATCACGATCAGCCAAATTCATGCCACAAACTCCAATTTTTCACAATTATTCACTATCCAGCGCAAAGCTTGCACTTGGATCAATTAGTCTTTGCCATAACTTGCAAACGGTCATTCGGGTATCGTGCCAGTCGCTTGCAGACACTTGCATGGATTGATTTGCAAGGGCTAAGCGGTGGCTCTCGGCGCGTTCAC
The DNA here is from genome assembly GCF_013419135.1 of Acinetobacter sp. YH12100. Classification (NCBI taxonomy): domain Bacteria; kingdom Pseudomonadati; phylum Pseudomonadota; class Gammaproteobacteria; order Moraxellales; family Moraxellaceae; genus Acinetobacter; species Acinetobacter sp. YH12100. The sequence continues at coordinate 81,047 of NZ_VPAQ01000010.1, forward strand.
TGAGATAAGCTTGAATCAGAGCAGTCGCATCGTCGCTGGATAAGCAACCTGATTTTGCGGTATCCTCAAGAATTCTTACATTGTCGGAGAAATGGGCGAGATCTTTATTCGTCCCACTCCAGGCCAACACCGCATACTGTGCCATAAATTCGATGTCTACGATACCACCTGTATCTTGTTTTAAATGAAAAATTCCATCTTTTTTCTGCGCTTTGGAGGAGCCCAGATGATCCTTCATTTTCTGACGCATTTTCAGCACTTCTGCCCGCACATAATTTTCATCACGAGGCTGAATCAAAATATTACGGCGTAAGATTTCAAATTTTTGTCTTAGGCTTAGCTCACCCGCAATTGGACGCGCGCGCACCAAGGCTTGATGCTCCCATAACCAGGCACTCTTAAGCTGATATTGTTCAAAGGCTTTCAGACTGGTGACCAAGAGTCCTGCTTCACCTGAAGGACGTAAACGGGTATCGACTTCATAGACCCGCCCATCCAGGGTTTGCGTGGTCATCAATGACATGAATTTTTGTGCCACGCGCATGGCAAACTCAAAACCACTAATCGGCTTGAGTCCATCCGTATCGGCCTGTTCTCCCATAAAATGAATAAACACTAAATCCAAGTCCGAGCCATAACCCAGTTCAATGCCACCGACCTTGCCATAACCAATGACCGCAAAGGCAGTATGCTCGATTGAACAGCGCTTGCCTTCGGCATCGAGGGGAAAACCATGCCTTTTGGCCACCATCTGATAGGCCAAATGCAGAGCTGCATTGACAGATACTTCGGCAATATCGGTTAAGGCATCAGAAACTTTCATCAAAGGACTTTCAGCCAGAACATCACTGGCTGCGACGGCCAAGACATTGGATTTTTTAAACAGGCGCAATACCCGCATCTGATCTTCAACCTGATCAATCTCAATACGGAGTAATTGCTGGCGTAAAGAATCTTCCAGATCCTGTCGTTTCGGCAACTCAAAATCCATCGACAGAAACTCATCCAGCAATACCGGATATTGCGAGAGTTCTTCACAAATCCAGGGACTCACCGTGGCCATTTTGACCAGTCGTTGCAGTGCGCCTTTACTTTCAATCAGCATGACCAGATAGACAGTACGGCGCATCACCGACTCAACCAAGGGCATGAGACGCAACAACGCCATTTGCGGCTTGGCAGACTCCAGAATCGCTTCAATCAGATAAGGCCAAAAGGTTTTTAAACGTTGAACCGCCTTGGCCGGCAACTTTTTCAATGCATGACCATGCCAGAATTCATGAACCAGATTCTTGGCGGCATCATCCAGAACATCGTTGAGCTTCTTTTCCAGCTGGACAAAACTTTCGACCTGGGTTTCCGGTTCATTTTCCTTAATCAGATGCTCAAACTGATAAATGACTTTGGCTCGCTTCTGGTTCAGGACAGTCATAAAATCTGACCAGTCTGCAAAACCTAAGGTTTCCACCATTCGCTGACGTAAATCAGGCTCAGTCGGTAAAGATTGGGTTTGTTGATCGTTTAAGGCCTGAATCGCATGTTCCACCCGGCGCAGGAACAAATAGGCATCTTCCAGATCTTGGACTGCCTGTTCATCCAAGAGTTCAGCATCATCGAGATGGTTCAGATTGACCAGACATTGGCGATCCTGCAATTCAAGTTTGGCTCCACCATAAATCAGCTGAAAGACCTGCACGATAAATTCAACTTCGCGAATACCGCCAGCACCGAGCTTGATATCATCTTCAATATTACGCCGCTGGACTTCACGCTCGATCATGGTTTTCATTTCGCGCATGGCTTCAAAAGCACTGTAATCCACGTATTTACGAAAGACAAAAGGACGGGTCATGTCAAGCAGAGCATCACCTTCCGGACTTGGATTGACAACACGCGCCTTGATCCAAGCGTAGCGCTCCCATTCCCGGCCATGCTGACTTAAGTATTTCTCTAAGGCCACATGACTAATGGCCAGGGCTGAACCATCACCCCAAGGACGCAGACGCATATCGACCCGAAACACAAAACCATCCGCCGTGATCTGATCCAGCAGGTGAATCAGTTTTTGTCCCCACAGGATGCAAAACTGCTGCACATCGATACATTTGCGTCCATCGGTTTCACCCTGTTCATCGAAGGCAAAAATCAGGTCAATATCACTGGAAAGATTAAGTTCTTGCGCGCCGAGTTTGCCCATAGCGATGACAATAAGATCCTGAACTTTACCGTTATAAGCAATCGGCTGGCCATACTTGGCAGCAATCGGCATACGGGCAAAATCTTTGGCTGCACAAATACAGGCATCGGCAAAATCGGAGAGTTCTCGGGTGAGGGTGATGACATCGGTCAGTTGATTGGCATCCTGCCAGATCCAGCGAAACATCAGGCGGGCCCGCAGAATACGCATGGCGCGCATCCAGGCGGCTTCGTCTATAATATTCAGGATACAGTGCTGCACCAGCTGATCAATATATTCCCGACTGAGTGCAGCCTGAAACTGGTCAATTGCATAATCCTGTTCCAGGAGGCTCTGGTGATTGGCCAATACCTGTTCAGCATATTGGCTTGCTCTTAAGGTTTTTTGCAATTGTGCCGCATTCATCACTCAACTCTTCCCCCGAAACGTTCTGCCTAGTTATAGCAGGAGTTTTGTCTCAGGGGGAGGGTTTTAGTTTGAAATTTATCAAATGAAGCGTCAAACTCTGTCCTTCAGAGCAGAGATATAAGCGACACGACATAAAATGTCGTTTTAAGAATTGCCCAACATAGGGTATAGAGAAAAAATTTTTAATATAACCACATGAAAACACTTAAATTACGCATAAAAGACAAACATTGCAAGGTGCTAGATCAATTAGCATCTGAGGTGAACTTTGTTTGGAATTATGTCAATGATTTAGGGTTTAAGCATCTAAAAAGAAAAGGTGAATTTCTATCAGCTTATGATGTTGCCAAATACACCAAAGGCGCATCGAAAGAATGCAATCTACATAGCCAAACCATTCAGGCTGTTACAGAAGAATTAATCACTCGAAGAAAACAGTTCAAGAAAGCAAAGCTGAAATGGCGTGTGAGCAATAAGAAATCAGCGAGAAGATCACTTGGTTGGATTCCTTTCAAGAAAGTAGCCATCAAATACGCTGATGGATATGTTCAGTACGGCAAGCATCAATTCAAGTTATGGGATAGTTACGGATTAAGTAAATACAGCGTGAGAACAGGCTCATTCGTTGAGGATAGTCGTGGACGGTGGTATGTATGCCTTGTAGTGGATTCATCTAAGCAAAATAAACCTACTGCAACTAAAGCGATTGGTATTGATCTAGGTTTAAAAGACGTTGCCACCTGTTCTGATGGTACTGTAATTTCAAATCCTAAGTTCTATCGGAAATATGAACAGAAATTAGGTATTGCTCAACGAGCCAAGAATAAAAAACGTGTACGTGCATTACACGCTAAAATTGCCAATTGTCGTAAAGATCATTTGCATAAGGCAAGCACCATGCTTGTGAGAGAAAATGCACTGATTGTTGTTGGCGATCTGAGCGCGGGTAAACTTGTAAAAACTAAAATGGCAAAATCTGTTTTAGATACAGGTTTTTCAGCATTCAAAACAATGCTCAAGTATAAATGCGAGAACGCAGGGGCAATGTTTGAAGAAGTAAGTGAGAGATTCACAACCTGAGAAACATTGTTTCGCAAGGTTCGTGCTGTGGTGAGATCACTTCTAGCAGTCCGAAAGGTAGAGCAGATTTGCGAATAAGAGTATGGGAGTGTGAATGCGGAAGTTCCAATAACAGGGACGAAAACGCAGCTAAGAACATACTTGCGCTTGGGCATAAGCGTCTAGTAGTAGGAATCACCTCTGTTTCAGGGAGGTGAGGATGTCAACTTTTAGGATTTCTCAGCATGCAGATCTTCAAGCACCAGTGCCTGATGATCATTGGTGACCATTGGCAAACGCACCGTAAAGGTCGTACCTCGACCTTCTTTAGAATCCACCGCGATTTGACCATGATTCAGATCAATAAAGCGCTTGCACAATACCAAACCTAAACCAGCACCTTTCTCTTCAGCAGTACCTCGAACACTCACCATCAACGTCGGCTTGAACAGATTCTGTATCTGCTCTTCAGTCATGCCCAGACCGGTATCCTGAATGGTGATTTTAACCTGCTCACCGTCCATTTCTGCCTCTAAAATGACTTTACCGCCTTGATTAACCGGGGTGAATTTCAGCGCATTGGAAACCAGATTCTGCAACACTGAAGTAATCATATTGATATCCGCATGGACTTTAATGTCTTCGGGAATATTGTCGATTAATTCAATTTTTTTATTCAACGCCAGACTGTGCAATACACTGCAGACAATTTTACTGGATTGCTTGAGTTCATAATTAATCGGATGATATACAAAGCGTCCGCCCTCGGCCATGGCCCAGGTCAGCAAGCTTTCCAGCAGGTTATAAGTCGATTGTGCATTATCATATAAATAATCCGCGATACTCTGAATACTGGACTCATCCAAGGTATCACGTTCCTGCGCCAGAACTTCGGAAAAGCCCAGCAGGCCATGAAATGGCGCACGCAGATCATGTGCGATGATCTGGAAAAATTTGGTTGTACTAAAGTTTTGTGCACATTGCTGTTCGTATAGCTCTTTCAGCTCAGTATGTTCTTCATTGAGTTGGATTCGAATCACTAAACTTTCAGCAAATTGTTTGATGGTGGCAATATCGTCCTGATCAAACAGTTCGGTCTGATCATCAAAGAAAATGACCTGTCCAAAAGACACACCGCTACTTGATTTTAAATTAAAGGCGACTAATCTCTGATGCGCTACACCGAGATCTTTCACATAATTTGACAATTCTGTATAAGCAGGATGCGTCTGATCGATGACATCTGCCTGTTGCAGATACGTAGGCACATTCACGTCCTGCGGGGCATGCAAGGCCCGGAAACCGCGCGGACAGCTGTACCAGATATACGGTTCCATGTGGAAGCTAATAATGCTGGTTTTAACGTTTAAAACTTTACGGGCGATCTTACAAAAGGTGTCTAATAGGTTGTTGGAGGTATAGACACCTAAAATGAGAGATATACGGCACGAGCTTAATTGCTCCGTATTCTGACCGACCTCTAGCAGTTTTAGTTCCATGTCTGCCTCTCTGAATGTTTATGGAATATAGAAAACACAGCCGACCAAATTCATACAATTAATAACAAAGATTCTATATTTACTCAACGATGAAAACTCACCTATAGGTTAAAGGATTTGTTAACCTGTTTCTATCCAAATACATTCTTAACTGCAAAGCACTGATATTTAATTGATTAAGAATAACTTGAAAATTTACTATTCGAAAAAAATCTACATAAGTATTTGAAACTCAATATCTAAGCTAAAATTAAGCATGTTTATTTGTATTTACTTTAACACACTCTTGACCAAAAAATACTCAGCATCGATTTTTATCCCCTTTTAAATAAAAGTTAATGGTTTTTCAACTATATAGATTTAAATTTCGTTTAAAAAATACTTAACAATGATCTTGAGTCTCAACTTAAAGTCTCAAAAAAACTGTCTGAAAGATAGCCTTTGAATTGTAAAGAAATTACAGTCTTTAACAAATTAATTGCGAAATTTTGTGATTTTTTATCACTCAAGCTTACATTAAAAATGGAAATTTCATGCTGAGGAAGAATGAATCCAATTCAGGGTATTTTTTACACAAGGAACAGTGCACTTAAGGTAAAGACAAAAAAAGCGGCCTAAAAAGACTAATGCTGATCAGTTAAGGAGTTTAGAAATAGACTCTTTAACTTTTTAGTCGTTCACGACGGAGTCTTAAATTTATAAATCAAATACTTAAAAATAATTTGTTACTTTGGTTTCGCCCAAATGAGAAGCGAAGCTTCGCAAGGAAGGCATCTTGTGGTGCAATACACCTCATGCCTCAAACAGTTGCGGATGACTTTTCTATCTATCAGATATAATCATGAATTTGAAAAAGAAAATGCCAGTCAATTCCTTAACTGACTGGCATTAGCCTAAAAAGACCGCTTTTTTTAACGAAGAATTATTTGTCTGAAATTAACGCCACTTGCTGTACATAGTTAAATAACTTTAACTTAGACGCATTGACCTCTGCTTCAGGTGCTTGATTCTTTAAATCACGATGTACGCGAAGATAATGCTGACGCAAGGTATGACGCTCTGTGGCATTATAGGTTTTGGTAAATTCATTAATGGCTGGGTCACCATCTTTGACAATTCGATCGACCCAACGCTGTAATTGGGCTGTCTTTTTAAGACCTTGTTTTGGTGTTAAATAAGATAAAATCACCGTTTCATTTTCATTGCGCAGTAATTTACCAATACGTGAAAATTGACGGCGACGTGCTTCATGTGAGGTAAATTCCTGTACATCGAGCAATGCTTCAATCAAACGCTCTTCAACAGGCAAGTTTTTAATTTGTTTAGCACTCAGCTCAGCCAGCTGTGCACCCAAAGCCGCCATACGCTGGACTGCTTTTTTCTGTTCGGTTTTACTTGCGCGTCCCTCTAAAGAATCGAAATCTTCTTCAGTTAAACTGTTCGGTCGACGTGCCACGATTAATCTGCCTCATAAAATTTTGCTGCAAATAGTGCCTGAATTTCAGATAAGGCTTTGTCCTCATCCGCTCCTTCAATCACCAAGCGTAAAGTAGTTCCTTTGCCCGCACCGAGCATCAGCAAGGACATGATATTTTTTGCATCTACCAGTTTGTCCGTTTTTCCAATCTGGATACTGGAACGAAATTTGGTAGTCACTTCTATAAGTTTACCAGATGCGCGTGCATGTAAACCCAGTTTATTAATTACGTCAACAGTGGTATCAATCATGACCAGTGCTTCATTTCTCGATGGAGGACTTGAATAGACCATTTTGCCTCAAGGGCTTTTTTTAGTCTATCCACAATGTAAACAGAACGATGCTGGCCACCGGTACAGCCAATTGACACAGTCATATAATGACGATGCCCTTCAGAAAAGGTTGGCAACCATTTGTCCAGAAAATGGTAAATATCATTAAACATATCTTCGACCTGATCGCTCTTTTGCAAAAACTCCTGCACCGGTTGATCGAGTCCTGAAAATTTTCGTAATTCCAGTTCCCAATGCGGATTCGGCAAATGCCGGACATCAAAGACATAATCGGCATCCAGTGGAATGCCATGCTTATAACCAAAAGACTGCAAAATCAGGATCAGGTTATCGGTCTGTCCCAACTTGGTCAATAAGGTATGTTTCAGGTCATGCACGCTTTTATCTGTAGTATCGATGTGCACGGTAGAACGCAGCTGGATGGGCATTAGCAGGATTTTTTCTTCCTGAATGCACTCGTTCAGACTCTTAAAGCGCGAAGCTAGAGGATGCGGCCGACGCGAGGCACTAAAGCGCGCAATCAGTTCCTGATCCTGCGTGGTCAGATAGATAATATCGACCGAGCCATGCTGTTGCAGCTGTTCAAAGACATGATCAAATTCTTGCAAATCGGCACGGGTACTGCGTACATCAACACCCAAGGCCAACTGCTCCAGATTGTTCTCACTGTGCAGTTTCGCCACGATTTCGGGAAGCAATGCCAAAGGCAGATTATCAATACAGTAATAACCCAGATCCTCAAGCACCTGCAATGCAGATGATTTACCTGAACCAGATTGTCCCGTGACAATTAAAATGCGCTTCATACATGCTACCCTTTCATCCTATCCGGCAGTGTATTTGACCTGCAGGTTATCGATCAGACGTGTATTACCTATCTTTGCAGCTACAAATAACACAACATCTTGATTAAACGTATGAATTTTTTGTAATTCTGGCGTTCGTGCTTCAACATAGTCTACGACAAACCCGACATCTGTTAAAGTCTGGCGAAGCTCGGCCAATACCGTATCCAGTTCAATCGCAGCATGGAGCTGCTGTTCAGCCTTTTGTAAGCTTTGATAAATGACCGGTGCGATTGCACGATGCTCTTGGCTTAGGTAACCATTTCGAGAACTTAAGGCTAAACCATCTTCTGCACGGGCAATTGGCACGCCAATCACTTCTAATGGAATATTCAGGTCTTGTACAAACTGGCGAATCACTGCCAACTGCTGATAATCTTTTTGCCCAAAGAAAGCATAGTTTGGCTGAACAATGTTAAACAATTTGGTCACCACCACCGCTACACCATCAAAATGGCCGGGGCGCTGCAAACCACACAAGTCATCAGTAATGTCAGAGATACTGATATTGGTCAGACGCGGTTTTTTGCCATACATTTGCTCAACCGTTGGCGCGAAGACGATATCACAACCGACGTCTGCCAAAAGCTGCTGGTCCTGCTCCAGCGTACGCGGGTAGTTATCAAAATCTTCATTGGGTCCAAACTGGATCGGATTGACAAAGATACTGACCACCACCACATCACACAGCTTACGCGCTTCACGTACCAGATTTAAATGACCCTGATGCAGATTGCCCATGGTGGGCACAAAACCAATAATCTTGCGGTTGGCACGTGCCGGATTAAGTGAGGCCGCGAGTCCCTGAATGGTGGTTTCTGTTTTCATCTTACAATTCAACCTGAAAAGTTTGTGCGGGTGCCGGGAAAGATCCATCCAAAACTGCAGCATGGTAAGCTTTAAAAGCATCCAGAATGGCAGTAGCACCCGATTGTTCCTGCATAAAATTACGGACAAATTTTGCAGTATGGCCAAAGGTTAAACCCAGCATGTCTTGTACTACCAAGACCTGACCATCAGTGGCTGCGCCTGCACCAATGCCAATCACCGGAATTTGTGGAAACAGTTCCGTGATTTCCTGACCCAATTGTGCCGGTACACATTCCAGCAATAACAGTGCAGCACCTGCTTCAACCACTGCTTTACAGTCTGCAATCAGTTGATCCGCTGCTGCACGGGTACGGGCTTGCAGCTTATAACCGCCAAAGACATGTACCGATTGTGGCGTTAGTCCCAAGTGCACACAGACTGGAATACCGTTACGGGTCAGCACCTGCACGGTTTCTGCCAGCCATGCACCGCCTTCCATTTTCACCATTTGCGCACCGGCCTGCATCACGGTTTTGGAACTTTGCAAGGCATCATTTAAGGTGGCATAACTCATAAACGGCAAGTCAGTCATGATAAAGGCATGCTGGTTACCACGGCGTACCGCAGCGGTATGATAGGCCATATCTGCAACAGTCACTGGTAAAGTCGAATCGCGGCCCTGAATTGACATTCCCAAAGAGTCGCCAATCAGAATACTGTCTACTTCTGCAATTTCCATGGCTTTGGCCATGCTGGCATCATAGCAAGTCAGACATGAAAATTTGCGTCCATCTGCTTTGAAGCGTCTTAAGTCACTCAGACTGACCATGAAGATGTTCCTCTATGATTGAAGTTCTCGCGAACATACCCATAACTCAAAAATTAAATATTTGCCCAGTTTGTGTCATCGAGTACCGTTAAGGTCGATTGCTTGACGATGTCCAGGTCTTTTAAGGATGTAGCATGAACCTGTATTTCAGCATCAATGTCCAGCAACGGAATGAGTACGAAATCACGCTCTAACACGCCGACATGCGGTACAGTCAGGCGTTGATTCTGTATCTGTTCATCTCCGTAGATCAGCAAGTCCAGATCCAGCGTACGCTCGCCCCAATGACGCAAACGTACCCGACCGGCTTCCTGCTCGAAGGCTTGCAAATAATCCAGCAAGCTTAAAGCTGCCAGATTAGTATTCAACTGCACCACAGCATTCAGATAATTTGGCTGATCCTGTGGCCCCATCGGTGGACTTTGATACAGATGCGAAGTTTTCACCTGACCCAATGTCGCCAGTTTCTGTACAGCTTCTGCCAAAATCTGGCGTGAATCGCCCAGGTTACTGCCCAAGCCAATATACGTCACGATCATTGTGTTGGCCCAAACACCACCTGGCTTAAATCACGTTGCACCCGCTTACGTTTCATAATCGGATGATCTGCGCCAATTTCACCACTGGCACTGGCTGCCACATGTGACAGGGTTTTCGCCTTATCTTCAAACTTGGCTTTACGCACCCGGCGGTTACGTGGTTCAGGTTCATTGACTAAAGGCTCAATCTCGGCGAGATCCTGTTGTGCCGTCAGTTTCTGTTCCAGATGTTCTTCTTGAGTGGCCTTACGACGGCTCTTGGCACGTTGACGGTTGTACTGGCTAATCGCCCGCTCTTTCTCGTCACCGCTCATTTGCTGATAAGCATCCCACCAGCTGCCCATGCCTTGCGCCGTTGCATCGCCTGATTTTTCGCGCAACAGCAAAAAGTCAAATCCGGCACGGAAACGCGCATGACTAGACAAGGCCTCAATTTGTTGCGGTTTTGGACTCAGCAAACGGGTCTGCATTTCCCAGACTTCACGAATGAAAGTCTCGGCGAAGCGAGGAATAATGGTTCGGGTTGCCTGACGTTTCAAAACATCCAGACCCGCTTGGGCACGTGCTTCTGCTGCGACCACGCCTTTATTCAGATAAAACTCACAACGCTCGAGGAATGGCTGCCATAACAGTACCGCGTAGAAAAATGCAGGATTGATGGTCTTGCCAATCGAAATACGCTGATCGGTATTTTTCGCGGCACGCTCCATAAACGGCGTGATTTCAGCTTTGATATCGGCGAACAGCTGATGCCAGATTCCGAAATCAATCAGCATGGGCAACACACGATTCAGATGCCCCATGGTGAATAACTTTTGTGATTCATCATAGAGTCGATGCGGAGAGACATCACGCAGCAGCTGGGTCATTTCCGGGGTAAAGATATCCAAAATTGCTTCATCAATATTGAAATTCAATTTGGCAGCAAAACGTAAGGTACGTAACATCCGCACCGGATCTTCTTCAAATCTTAAGGCCGGATCACCGAGCAAACGTAAAGTTTTGCTGTGAATATCATCTACAGCATTGCAGAAATCCAGCACAATCGCTTTACGCGGCTGGTAATACATTGCATTGATCGAGAAGTCGCGACGGGCAAAATCCTGCTCGATGCTGCCCCAGTTATTATCACGCAGAATCATCCCCGCGGCCGAGGTGACTGCTTTTTTTGGAGGTGCCCGGAAAGTGGCCACTTCAACCAGTTCCCGCCCTGAATAGACATGCGCCAGTTCAAAACGCCGTCCGATAATTCGACAACGTCGTCCGAATACTTCCTTGACCTGAGCCGGGGTTGCATTGGTAACTGCATCGAAATCTTTAGGATTCAAACCTAACATCAGATCTCGAACACCACCACCCACGATATAAGCTTCATAGCCTGCCTTGTTTAAGGCATCAATCACATCGAGAATATAAGAAGGTAATTGAGCGGTTGATAAACCACATTTTGACGCGCGCAAAGTTTGCAAAAGACGCTGTCTCCTACGTCTGAACGTAAAATTCTAAGATGACGCTAATCATATCGCTTACACGACTAAAGGGCAATTTGATTATGTCAATCCTGCCGCTCAGATTGATTCTGTATTTTGCATCAATTCAGTCTATTCACAACGCGAGTCTGGCCTTGTTTTTGGCAAATAATGCCGGCCCAATGCCTTTGACCAGCTGAATATCTTCAATGCTTTTAAATTTCCCATTTTTCTGCCGATACTCAACAATGGCTTGGGCTTTCTTTTGTCCCACGCCATGCAACTGTTGCAATTGTTCAATATTTGCACTATTTAAACTAATTCTATCACCTGTCGCTTGTACCGAAAGTGCCGGTTTTGCCAGATAGTGATCTGCTTTAGTCGATGCATTCTGTTGTTTGAGCCGCGCATCATGTTGCTGTTGTCTGGTCTTCCATTCCATATAATCGGTCGCAGTTGCATGTGCAGTTCCAATAGCAATATAGCCTAGCCATAAACCCAGAAGAAGATTAATCCACGCCGGACTTGTTCGATGTTGTTGTTTGTTCATGCGCCGCTCTTTGTTTTAATTCTAATTTGGCCTGTTCCCAGAGCTGATCCAATTCAGCCAGTGACAAGCGGTCTATATTGAGTTGTTGTTTTTCCGCCTGATGTTCCATCAAGGCAAATCGAGTACGAAACTTATGGATCGTGCCTAATAATGCCATTTCACTCGAGATTCCAAGTTTACGGCCAACATTGACCAGAGAAAATAAGCAGTCACCAAATTCTTCCTGTATTTCATCGGAATTCTGGCTTGCCAAAGCTTCTTTTAACTCGGCCAGCTCTTCTTCTACTTTGTCATATGCCCCAGTGACATCGGGAAAATCAAAACCAATTTTCGCGACATTTTTCTGGATTTCATCTGCCTGTACCAAGGCCGGTGCATGCTTGACCTCATCTAAACGGGAACGTGGCTTGCCCTGCTTTTCTTGCTGTTTAATTTCTTGCCAGAGCTGAGAGACATCTTCCGGGCTCAATTTTGCAAACTGTTCAGCCTGAAATACATGCGGATGACGGCGGATAAGCTTGTCGCTAATGGCCTGCACCACATCCTGAAAATCAAAAGCGCCCTGCTCGCTGTACATTTGCGACTGGAACACCACCTGTAACAGCAGATCGCCCAGTTCATCGCGAATCTCGTCAACATTTCCAGAACGTACCGCAGCTTCTACTTCATAAGCTTCTTCAATCGCATATTGGGTCAGAGATTCGGGAGTCTGCTGCTGATCCCATGGACATTTTTCACGTAATTCACGCATGATATTAAGCAATTGTTCCACTTTTAAAACCTCTTCTTTACCAAATAGTCGCGTCAAGCTGCCTGTTTCTTGTTATGCTCAAGAAAAAAAGACAATAAGGAGATCAAGCACATGCACAGTATATTGATTAGTGGGGCAGCACAAGGAATTGGCGCAGCGACAGCCATGCTATTTTACCAGCACGGCTATAAAGTCGGTATTTATGATATCAATGTGGTACAGGCCGAACAGCTGGCCCAGCAACTGGGCGAACATGCCAAAGCAGGCTTTCTGGATGTGGCAGACTATACTTCCTGGGAAACAGCTTTGGCGGAGTTTTCAGCCTGGGCCGGTGAAATCAACATTCTGGTGAATAATGCCGGAATTTTATATTCAGGGCCTTTTGAAGACACCACAATTGCAGCGCATCATCGCACGCTGGAGATTAATGTTAAAGGCCTCCTCAATGGTTGTCATGCCACTTTCCCTTATTTAAAAGAATCTTCATTTGCTCGTGTCATTAATTTATCTTCGGCATCCGCCATTTATGGACAGGCTGATTTGGCCTCTTATGCGACCAGTAAATTTGCCGTGCGCGGTCTGACTGAAAGTCTGGATATTGAATGGCAACCCTATGGGATTCGGGTGCTTGATGTGATGCCACTTTTCGTCGGTACAGCCATGGTGAAAGATATGCAGGCAGAAAGTATTAAAAAAATGGGGGTACATTTGAAAGCAGAGGATGTCGCACAGGATATTCTAAAACTGGTACAGCTTAAAGACTCTATCTGGCAAGCTACGCACCATCCGGTTGGATTAAAAAGTAAATTTTTATTTCATCTATCACGTATGAGTCCACAGTTTGTGAACCGAATCAGCAACCTGTTGATTGCCAGACAATAGAGTCTATTTCTACTCTGCTGATTTAAACAGATTGGTGAATCTGGATTAGCGGAAATCTGAAACCCTTGCATGAATGCTCACTTTGCCAGGCCACGGTGAGCATACATCCTGCCATATTATAATTTTGATAGGCATAGACGCCGATCTCTGGATGTTCACATCTTCCACCATTCTGATCTGGATGAATCTGGGTATTTAACTCATTCAGGTTGATGCGTATGCCCAGTCCTGAGGCCTTTAATACAGCTTCCTTGGTGGTCCAGACCTTAAACCAGTATTCGGAATCATAGTCCAGTGCCTGCCACTGTTTAAGCTCTTCAGGATGAAAGGCATGTTGTGCCATGGCTTCAAATCGAACCTTACGGCTCAGCTCTTCAATATCAATTCCCAAATTTTGGACATTATTGCTCGTTGCCAGAGCATAGAAATTTTGACTATGGCTATGGTTAAAGTTGAAGTCTGGATGAGTGTGGAGATAGGGTTTGCCGAATTCAGTAATGCTAAAATCTGAAGATTGGATAAGATAATTAAGTTGATCTGAAAGCAATTGGTTACGATGGGCATAAATAATATTTTTACGCTGTTGAATATAGTCTTTACGATTATTTTGGATCAAATTTGCCAATAAAGGCTCTAGAGGAGTCCAATGAATATTGATATTTCGTTTCAATATTAAATGCCTACAGGCTTATTACAAAGCTTATTTCTAACATAAAATTTCCTAGATAGCTGTATCTGACGTCGCATTATCTAATCCTAAGTATTGTTCAAGCATCTGTTAATCTCCCACACAAAAATCAATGCTTATTAAAATTATTTAAAAAATTAAAATTAAAATACTGTTATTAAATGTCATTTAAAATTTATACAAACATTAGTTACAATTCAATTACAATTTCACACATACAAAAACAGAGGGTCACATGTTTAAACAAATCATACTCAGCACTACTCTTGCAGTATCATCATTTTCAATACAGGCCGCCTCTTGGTTAGAAGCTGCAACAGCGGTGATGGGAGCAAAAAATGGCGCGATTATGGATCAGGCCGAAGCTAATATGGAGCGTAGCCGTGCACAGGCGAATGCTGCTGTGGCACGAGCAGACCGCACATATGCTTTTAACTATAATAATGCTTCACAGCAGAATAATAGCGTCTACTCAACCGCATACTTAAAAGGTTTAGATTGTACTGATTTAGCGGTAGAAGCACGCAGCTTTGAACGCACTCTAGAAGCCAGTCAAAATGCACAAAACCAGGCAAATGCTCAAGCCAATAATCCTGTTTCAAAATTAGCTGGTATTGCAAGTGGTGCATTGTCTGCTTTTGCAGGTCAATCACAAACAGTTGCACGTGCAAGTGAAATTACGAATGCCTTTTCTGGCAATAATAATCAAAATAATTTAGCCGCTTCTCAAGCCGATGCAGATGTTGCTTTAGCTAATCTTGAAAATATCCGTATTTATCAAAAAGCAAAAAAATGCACTATCTAAATGTAGCCGATAAAAAGCCTGCATCAGCAGGCTTTTTATCGAAAACTAAAAAAAGAAATTAACGTTTAAATTTCTTCTCGGCTTTCTTGAACTTCTGTACATAACGACGTTTACGCGCTGCAATACGCTCATCCATCACCGTCTTACGCCCTTCAAACGGGTTTTCAGAGGTTTTAAACTCGATTTTAATCGGCGTACCTTCAAGCTTGTATACTTTACGGAATACGTTTTCAAGATAACGACGGTAATCCGCAGGGGTTTTATCGACCTTGTTACCATGGATCACGATGGTTGGTGGATTCTGTCCGCCCATATGCGCATAACGCATTTTAATACGACGACCCTGAACCATAGGCGGTTGGTGGGCATCTGTTGCATCATTTAAAATCTGGGTGATTTTTGCCGGTGATACTTTCAAACGAGATGAATCATAGGCACGGTGAATCGAAGGATAAAGCTCACCCACACCCGTTCCATGCAATGCAGAAATCAAATGCACTTTTGCCCATGGAATGAAATCGAAGCGACGCTCTACATCGAGCTTACATTGCTTGCGATCATATTCAGTCATGTTATCCCATTTGTTGACAGCAATGACCATGGCACGACCCGCTTCAAGCGCATAGCCAATCAGATGCAAATCTTGCTCTACAATACCATCACGTGCATCGACCACAACCACAATCACGTTGGCATCTTTCATCGCCTGCAAAGTCTTAACAATCGAGAATTTCTCAATCATTTCATCCACTTTACCTTTACGACGCACCCCTGCAGTATCAATCAGGGTATATTGACGGCCATCACGCTCGAATGGAATATAAATCGAGTCACGTGTTGTACCCGGCTGGTCAAATGCCACCACACGCTCTTCGCCGAGCAAACGGTTCACCAGCGTAGATTTACCCACGTTTGGACGACCAATAATCGCTAAACGCAGACCAGTGTTTTTATCATGCTCTTCCGGGTTTTCATCTTCCGGTACATCGGCAAGCACGTCTTCCAGCATTTGCTGAACACCACGACCATGGCTGGCAGCGACTTGTAGCGGCTCGCCCATGCCGAGTTTGTAGAATTCAACCAAGGCAGCTTCAGCATGTACGCCATCGACTTTATTGGCCGCCAGAAAGACCTTTTTGCCTAAAGTACGCAGTTCACGTGCAATCTGCTCATCGGAAGCCAGCAGTCCGGCACGCGCGTCGACCACAAAAATGATAATATCGGCTTCATGAATGGCAGTTTTAGATTGCTCTGCCATATACGAGTCAATACCGCCTTCATTTTCACCAATACCACCGGTATCAACCACAATGAAAGATTTATTTTGATAGGTTGCATCGCCATATTTACGGTCGCGTGTCAGACCAGCAAAGTCTGCCACCAATGCGTCACGGCTCTTGGTAATCTGATTGAACAGAGTTGATTTTCCGACGTTCGGACGACCAATGAGCGCAATTACGGGTTTCATAGAGTAACCTTTATTCAATAATCAGGCAGTCAAAGTGGCCTGAACATCAGAAAGTATAGGAAGATATAAGGGGAAAAATACCCTAAATAAAAACACGGGGCATTGATTTTTCAATCACCCCGCGTTCACAAAAATACGGTTGCGGCTAGTTTAACATAAGGCTCGTTAAAATTAACGGTTCTGCCAAATGCTTAATGCGCCCTTGCGTGTAGAAACATAAAGCTGGTTGTCGATCACGCGTAAGTTACGCACTTCACCAGAGGTTTTCGAACGACCAGTAATTTGTCCGGTACGCGGATCAATCAGGTGCAACACACCATCCAGATCACCGACCACCAAATCCGTGCCTAACATCACTGGATTACTGAGCTGACGATTCAACAATTGATCATTTTCCCAAAGCGGTTGACCCGAGCTAATCTCAAAAGCTTTAATTTTGCCATCAGTTTGCGCCACGAATACGCCATTGCCGACAACTTCTGGACGCTGGATGCTGCTGGCATCTTCACTCCAGATGACTTGCTGTGAAGCCAAGTCCAGTACAGTCACCTGACCTTGATAACTGGTCGTCACCACAAACTGGCCTGCAACGACCGGCTCACCGTCAATATCGACCAGACGCTGAATATCAGAACGGCCATCCGACACGGCGACACGACGCTGTAACTTTGGTACGCCACTTAAGGCATCCAGTGCATAAATATACGCATTTGAAGATGCAATCAGCACATTACGCGCATCTAATGGCACAGGAGCCGCCATACCACGCAGGCTGAATTGTACATTAGGCAGGTTATAAGTCCAAACTTGTGCACCGCTTGCCACTTCATGCGCATAGACCATACCGTCATTGCTCACACTAATCACACGACCTGCATGAATCAGTGAAGGCGCCAGTAAAGCACCCGTCAATTGTGCAGTCCATTTTTGCTCACCGGTTTGCTGATCGAGTGCAAACAGTTGGCCCTTCTGGCTACCCACAACAACCAGACCCTCGGCCGCTTCAACACCAGAACTTAGATTATCTTTGCTGACTTTTTTCTGCCAGAGACGCTGTTTGCCCTTAAATGCAGACACCTCGCCTTTTGGATCAATCGCAAAAACCACACCATTGTCTGCATCCAGACGTAAACGCAATGGATCGGCAGCATCTGTCGCAGATACACTGGTGGAAAATACAGGAACCAGTGTTTTGGCTTGGGTCAGTTTTGGAAGTGGGTTCGGTTTTACTTCTGGAACTTTATTTGTTTTACCTGCACAGCCAGCCAGTGCAAGCGTTAAAACAGTCAAGGCACAGGTAATTTTGTATTTTCTATTCATGCAGCTTCTTCCGCTTGTGTTTCTATAATTGGGCGTTCGATTTCTGGATCATCGACCAACACGCCTACGCTTTCGAGCTTAATTTGTAAAATCTGACGTTCTTCTTTACGTTCAATCAAGGCATCCCATGCACTTTGATATACTTTTTTCGCATTTTCAATATCATTTTTGGCAACATAGATATCGCCACGTGCTTCATCGGCAGTTGCTTTAAACGCAGGTTCAGTCACTGCTTCTAAAGTTTTCAATGCAGCATCATATTTTTTCTGTGCCAGTTGCGCATAAGCCAGACGAAGTTTGACCACCTGAACCAGACCTTTATCGTCTAGTGTCGAGTTTTCAACTTTTTGTAGCGCTTTCTCAGCCGCAGCATAATCTTCTTTGTCATAGGCCAGTTTCGCCATGACCAGCTGAGTCTGAATGGCCTGAGCTGAATCTGGTGCTTCTTTGACAATTTTGTCCGCAGTTTCAGACAGCTTGGCAAAGGCATCGCCCTGCGTCGCCTGTGCATCATCCATCAACTGCTGAACCTTGGCAGTGTGCATTTGCGACTCTGCCAGGTTTTTCTTCTGCCAATATTCCCATCCAAAAAAGGCAATCAGCGCAATCAAAATCCCTGTAATGATCGAAGAACCATATTTCTTCGTAAAGGATTTTAAGCTTTCAAACTGTTCATCACCCACTGCGCTCATGAGACTACCCTTTTCCTGATGTTTTATCGATTATTTTAAAGAAATTTTAGCACTAAAAAATGCAACGAAGTCCGTAAATGGCACATTCGATTGCTCTGCGGTTGCCAGTTCTTTCACCGTAAAAGTCTGCGCTTCAAGTTCACGCTCACCTAAAATCGCAGCAAACAAAGCACCGGCCTGATCGGCCTTTTTCATTTGCGACTTCATTGAACCTTGAGAGCCCACTTTCAAACGCACCTGACTCCCCGCTGCTTCCAACTGATCACGGATCTGTTCAGCAATGACCAAGGCTTGACCTTGAGAAGCCGGTTCAGCCACCAGGAATACTTCACAATCACGCGTTGGTGTATTGTCTTCAACCTGTTCAAGCAGAAGCAATAAACGTTCGATACCCATGGCAAAACCAACCGCAGGTACAGACTGATCAGGCTTGCCCTTCAATTGACCAACAAGACCGTCATAACGGCCACCGGCACACACGGTTCCTTGTGAACCTAAATGTGTTGTGGTCCATTCAAACACAGTTTTGTTGTAGTAGTCTAAGCCACGTACCAGTTTTTGGTTGATCACAAAACTCACGCCGGCATCAGTCAGGTACTGTTGTAACTGGGCAAAATGCGCCAGAGTTTCTTCACCCATAAAGTCATGCAGTTTCGGTGCATTTTCTAGGATGCTTTGGGTTTTGGCATCTTTAGAATCCAGAATACGCAGTGGATTTGTGGTCAGACGGCGCTGAGAATCTTCGTCCAGATCGGCTTTATGTGACTCTAAAAATTCAACCAAGGCTGCACGATAGGCTGCACGTTCATCCGATTCGCCTAAAGTATTTAATTCAAGTTGAACCTTGTCCGCTACGCCCATACGTTTCCACAGACGTGCAGTCATCAAAATCAGCTCTGCATCCATGTCCGGAGTCGCCACACCAAAGGTTTCTACACCAAACTGGTGGAACTGACGGTAACGACCTTTCTGTGGTTTTTCATAACGGAACATTGGCCCGATATACCAGACGCGAGGAGTTGCACCACGAAGCAGATTATGCTCCAGCATGGCACGTACACAGCCTGCAGTTCCTTCAGGGCGTAGTGTCAGAGACTCAGGCGGATTACCTTTGTCCAGAAAGGTATACATTTCTTTTTCAACGATATCGGTGGCATCACCGATCGAACGTTTGAACAGATTGGTCTGTTCAACGATAGGCAAACGGATTTGTTGATAGCCATAAGCATCCATCAAACCCGACAGATGCTGTTCAAGACGTCTCCAAGCTGGGCTTTGCGTTGGGAGAATGTCATTAAAACCTTTGATTGCGACGATTGAACTCATGATCTACTCAGAAAAACTTGTACGAATAATTTCTTTAGATTTAGCTTCTTCAAGCTCGGTAACGCGTTGACGAACCATATTTTCGATTTCATCAACCAGTTGATTGGTATCAATTAGATGGCTTTTTTCACCATTACGATACACCAGTGAACGTGGCGCTGCACCTACGACACCGATATCGGCTTCTTTAGCCTCGCCCGGCCCATTTACTTTACAGCCAATCACCGACACATCCATTGGAGTACGAATATCTTCCAGACGTTCTTCAAGCTGCTGCATCACGGAAATCACATTAAATTCCTGACGTGAACAGCTTGGGCAGGCAATAAAATTAATGCCGTTAGAACGCAGACCCAGCGATTTTAGAATATCAAAACCGATTTTAATTTCTTCTTCAGGCTCGGCAGCAAGCGAAATACGCATGGTATCGCCAATGCCTTCCATCAGCAAACCACCCAAGGCGATTGCAGATTTAACCGAACCTGTACGGTAAATACCGGCTTCGGTTACACCCAAATGCAGCGGATTATCAATTTGCTGAGACAGCAAACGATACGCATCCATGGTCAGGAACACATTAGATGCTTTAACTGAAATTTTAAATTCCTGAAAATCCAGACGGTCTAAAATGTCGATATGACGCATCGCAGATTCAAGCAATGCTGCGCCTGTCGGCTCGCCATATTTCTTTTGAATGTCTTTTTCGAGTGAACCGGCATTGACACCAATCCGCATTGAAATATCATTATGACGTGCTGCTGCCACCACTTCACGAATCTTTGCTTCTGAGCCGATATTGCCCGGGTTAATCCGCAGGCAGTCTGCACCCAAATCGGCAACTGCCAAAGCAATTTTATAGTCGAAGTGAATATCCGCCACCAAAGGCACATTCACCTGCTTACGAATTTCACCAAAGGCTGCCGCCGCTTCCATCGTAGGCACAGAAACCCGCATGATGTCTGCACCGGCATCGACACAGCGCTGAATCTGTGCAACCGTGGCTGCCACATCACAGGTTTCAGTATTGGTCATAGACTGGATACTGATTGGTGCATCACCACCCACATAAACTGAACCGACACGAATTTTACGTGTTGGACGACGTTTAATTGGATTTACGATCATGGTTTTGCTCTACTCTTGATCTGTTAAGGTGACAAACGGAATTCTGCTTTTCCGTTTACGGTATAAGGTGACAATGAAATATTTTCATTATTCAGGCTGAGTGATACAGCTGCCGCATCATCAAGACGAATCTGGAATGGTGCTTCACCATTGAGTTGCAAACTCGATGCCTGACGGCCAGTCGCTAAAACGTTACCGGCTGAATCGACGATATGCACAGAGGTCGGACGGTTAAAATCGAGTTTTAGCTGGTCGCCAGACAGTGCGGCGCCTGCATCCAGATTCAGAATCTCGATATTGGAAGCACCGACTCCAGAAACTTCACTGCTATTTTGCGAATTACTGCTCGACCAGTTTTGAATCATGGCAAACAGTGCGCCCAAAATTAGCAGCAAGACCAGCGTAATAAAAATGCGCTTTAACCATTTACGGTTACGGTCACGCTTGGAACCTGGCAATTTCCCCATAATTTTGATGGGGGAATTATTCAGCGCATGATTGGGCAACAAACCCGTATCATTGGTATAAATTTCATCAAAACGCTGAATAATAGTCGACGCATCTACACCCAAAAGTTTGGCATAGATCCGGTAATAGCCTTTGATAAAAGTCGCCTCAGGCAAAGACTTATATTCATCCTGCTCAAGTGCAGTCAGGGTTTTGACCGGAATATTCAGCTCTTTGGCCACATTTTCCAGATCACGTTGCTGATTGAGACGAATCTGGCGCAAGTACTCGCCCGGACGTTGAATATTTCCTAACGCATTTGGAGCTACGCTCGAATGATTCGAAGGTGAATTAGGATTTACTTCCATACGGCCTCAGTACTGTACTGTAATTGCAAATAACGTTGGTATTCCTGGCTTTCAGGAAACAATGCACGTAACTGGTTCACCAATACCTGCATCCCCAACTGATCACCACTGGCACGCGCAGTGCGAATGCCAACCCAGAGCGCACGGGCACCCTGATTTTTCTGTCCCACACCACGCGCAAACTGTTGATACAGTTGTGTCGCTGCCGGGAACTGCTGGTTTAAATAAAAAATTTCTGACAACTCTAACATTGATATATATGAATCGCGATTCGCCTGAAGCGCCTGTTTGAATGATTTTTCAGCATTCACCACATCGCCCATTTTCAGGTAAATACGTCCCATATTTTCCAGCGCACGGAAACGCTGATCATAACCTAAAGTTGCACCGGCAATGTTAAACTGCTCGATCGCATCATTATAGCGTTCTAGCTGATATAAATACGTGCCATAGTTGTTGCGTGCCTGTGCATTTTTCGGATCTGCCGAAATTGCACGCTTGAAATAAGCATCTGCTTTCTCAAGATTGAGCTGACTACCTTCCTGTTGCAATAGCACGCCCATCATCATATTCGCTTGCGAATCACGCGGAGTCGTTTCGAGTGCCTGATCCAGCGCACGTTTGGCTGCATCTAGGTCACCTGTTCTTAAATATTCTGCCGCCAATTGGGTACGGACTTTGGTGGCTTTTTCAGGATCTTTCTGACCTAAATCTGGCGTTTGACATGCAACCAAAGCTAAAGACACACATACTGTTGAAATCAAAGCAATTTTAGATGTTAGATTTCTCAACTGGCGACCTCTTATTATCCTTGTGAACGCATAATCTCATTTGACTGCGCAATTTTCTTTTTCCACTGTTCCGCACGACGGGTACGATCAGCCACTTGACCTACAAGCTGTCCACACGCCGCATCAATATCATCACCGCGTGTCTGACGAATCGTACACACAAAACCGGCATCAGACAAAGTTTTTTGGAAAGAAATAATGCGGTTACGGCTTGAACGCCCATAAGGCGCGTGCGGGAAAGGGTTGAATGGAATCAAATTAATCTTGCTCGGCAAGTTCTTCAGCAGCTTAATCATTTGCTGTGCATGTTCAGGATGATCATTCACACCATCCAGCATCACATATTCAATGGTGACGTGTTTACGTGAACTTTCATTACCATCTTTGGCAATATAACGCTGACACGCCGCAATCAGTTGTTCTAACGGATATTTCTTGTTGATTGGCACCAGTTCATTACGCAGTTCGTCATTTGGTGCGTGCAATGAAATTGCCAGTGCCACATCAATGTCTTTGACCATTTGATCGATTTTCGGCACCACACCTGATGTCGATAAGGTCACACGACGTTTCGACATGCCATAAGCAAAGTCGTCCAGCATAATGCGCATGGAATTGAGTACGGCATCGTAGTTAAGCAGTGGTTCGCCCATGCCCATCATGACCACATTCGTGACTGAACGTTCACGATCTGCCACAGGTACATCTTCCATATAGGAATAGTTCGCCACCCACAACTGACCAATGATTTCTGACTGATCTAAATCGCGCTGAAAACCCTGTTTACCGGTTGAACAGAATGAACAGTCCAGTGCGCAGCCCACTTGAGACGAAATACACAAGGTACGACGTAGGCCGCTACGATGTTCAGCAGGAATCAATACAGTTTCGACAAGAGAGCCGTCACCATCACCGACACGGAAGACCCATTTCCGGGTACCGTCTTTAGAATAATTTTTATGCACCACTTCGGGCGCTTTAATTTCACAAATACGTTCCAGTTTTTCACGCAGTTTGCCCGAGATATTGGTCATCTCGGCAAAATCGGTCACGAAAAATTGGTGAATCCATTTCATGACTTGCCCGGCACGAAACTTCTTCTCCCCCATATCCTCAAAGAATTTCTCCATTTGCGGACGAGACATGCCGAGTAGGTTCACTTTTTCCACAGCATTCTGCTGTGTGGGAGTGGACGGAGATGGTTGCTGTGCAGCTGAAACTGCAGATACAGCGACGACTTCAGTACTCATGTGTATTACCTAAACCATGTCTAAAGATCAAAGGAGAAGCTCAATATGTGAGCAAAGAATTATTCAAAGAATAAAAAAACCAGATAAGTATAATAACACTTATCTGGTTTGAATACTGCGAATTAACGAGTACGTGGAGCAATCTCAGTTTGAGCGAAGAAGTAGTTAACTTCACGGTCAGCTGATGCTACAGAGTCAGAACCGTGAGCAGCATTTTCGTCGATGCTTACAGCGAAATCTGCACGGATTGTACCAGGAGCAGCTTCTTTAGGATTCGTCGCGCCAAGGATGTCACGGTGAGCAAGAACAGCGTTTTCACCTTCAAGAACTGAAACAACCACTGGACCAGAAGTCATGAAAGCAACAAGATCAGCAAAGAAACCACGTTCTTTGTGCTCAGCGTAGAAGCCTTCAGCTTCAGCTTGAGTCAAGTGTTTCATTTTAGTTGCAACAATTTGAAGACCAGCTTTCTCGAAACGAGCAAAGATGTCGCCGATGTGGTTTTTAGCAACTGCGTCTGGTTTTACGATAGATAAAGTACGTTCGATAGCCATGATAGGCTCCTTAAGTCAATTGTTGACATGAAAATTTGGCGCATTATACCGAGATAATGCGCACTTTTCTGCTTTTACACTGTAAAAATATGCTTTTTTCAATCGGGCACTTAACGCGCTTCGTCAATCCATGCCATTTGAATCGCTTCCAGCAGACCTTCTGTGGATTTAGTCGGGTCATCTGCAAACTCAGGCAAGGCACATACCCAGGCGTGTAAATCAGTAAAACGAATCCACTGCGGATCCACATCTGGATGCGCTTCGTAGAGTTCAATCGCGATATCGAGGGTATCAGTCCAACGTAAACCCATCTCTATTTCTCACCATATTTGCTTTAATGCTGTACTTTAGCAAATTTATAAAAATCTGCGAGCTTTCGCCTCAGTTTTCACTTATTTTTACAACATAATATTGAGATAAGGTGCGCTCAGCACAATGACCACGGCCATCATGCCTCCGATCATTGCCCCAACTGCGACATCACTTGGATAATGCAATCCCAGAATCATGCGCGATAAAGCCACCAGCAGCGTAAAAGGGAGCATCAACAGCAATAATAGCGGTGCAACATAACCCAAGACCGTGGTTGCCATTACCGCATGCAAGGTATGTCCAGACGGAAAACTAAAATGATCCAGCGGCCGCTCACCCAGTCGAATCACCTGATGCACTTGATAAGGTCTTGGACGTACAGTTTTTGTTTTGAGAATTTTATAAATCAGCGTACCGAACGTTCCGCCCAAAATGATATAGAGCATCTGTAGCCCATACTCCAAGCCACGAAGTCCCCATGCAGCAAAACACATCACATACCAAAACACGCCATCCCCCAAACGGCTAATGATTTTAAAAAAAGCAGCGATTCGATTTGAGTGGGAGAGATGATTGAGGTAGACACAGCCTTTTAAATCTATTTCTAAAAATTTGAGTTTGGCATTGTGGATTTTCATCATGTTGCTCCCGCTCTTGTTTTAATTAGGTCATTTATTTTGCCTTGTGATTGAGTACAGAACCTGTTCAAACTGCTCTACAGGATGTTGCCATCCGACCTTCTGTGCACAGTGTGAAGCATACACACCCATTCTTCTAAGTGTGTGATAATCTGGTAACTTTAAGATATTGGCTGTTAAATCTTCTTGCAGACCCAGTGAGCTGAGCCAGCCTGTTCGGTCGTGTTGTACATGTAGATGTGCACAAGCATAATCATAAGCAATAACCGGCAGTCCACTGGCCATCGCCTCCAATACCACATTGCCAAAGGTTTCAACCTGACTCGCAAAGCAAAACACATCGGCACTGGCATAGGCTTCAGCAAGCTGTTGACCACGCAAACTCCCGGTAAACACAATCGAAGCATCATGATTCAACTGCTCTAAGCGCTGTCGGTCTGGACCATCTCCGACCACCACCAGACGCACATCCTGACAATGCATATGACGCAATGTGAAATATGCCTGAATCACCACTGGTATTTCTTTTTCAGGCGATAAACGCCCGACATACAACATGACACGGGTCTCTTTGGAAGCTCCCCAGCTCTGGCGTAGGGAATCAGAACGCCATTTAGGTGAAAAGGCTTGTGTATCTACCCCTCGCCCCACCACAACCAGTGGACACGTCACTCCAAATTTGCGGAGTACTTCGGCAGTCTCACGACTCGGTACACAGGTAATTGCGGTATGATTATGAAACCATTTGAGATAATGCTGAATGGGTTTAACCAAGAATGCCAAATCAAAGAAACGGCTAAATTCCTGAAATGGAGAGTGAAAGCCGCTTGATACAGGAATTTCAAGGAATCTTGCAGTTTGCTGCGCGGCAAGCCCTAATGGGCCTTCTGTGACGATATGCACTACATCGGGTGCAAAGGCTTCTACCGCATGGCGAACCTTTAGAAACTGCGGCCAACCGAACTGTAAGCCTGAATATTTGGGAATACGCTGTGCTTTAACCAAACATTCCCGATAGGGTTGAAATTCAGCACAGATGCCTTTTTGCTCGGGTCGAATCAATAAAATTTTATGCCCCTGTTTTTTCAGCCCTTTGCAGAGTTGTAACAGTGAATGGGCTACCCCATTAATTTCAGGTGGCCATGTTTCGGTCACAATTGCTATTTTGAGACGAGGACGAGTCAACTCTTCCAAAGGCAGGGTCATTTTTGTTTTTTGCTGTCGCAACTGTTTTAAGTCAAAGCTAATATTTTGAAGTGCAGACATTTTTTTCGATAACGCTGAGGTGCAGGGCTGTTCCATATCACACCTATGTGATTATATTTTAAGCTAGAGTCTAATGCTTGTTTATTGCATTTTAATGATATTGTCCCCTTCTTTCATTTTATTCGGAAGTTTATGTACTTATAGAGATATCTAATTCACTCGACTAACAATTAACAGCGTTGACAGTAAATTAACTTACCTATTCACAACCATAGCTTATGCCTAAAAAATCCAGACAGAAAGCCTCAAAATCTGGCTAAAGGACTTAAATAGACCAAAGTTTAATTCCCTGTTAAGAGCTAGCTAAAAGAATTCAGTAGATAAGATCAACATATAAACTGTCCTTATAAACTCCAGCTGGGGTCAAAGCAGAAGGTTGTTCAGCCAGTTGTACCAATACAACAAATTTACTTAGGCTAGTTGCCGGTTGGGATATCGGCATATTCCAACGGGATGAGGTTGCTCCAGAAATATACATTTGTGTTCTTATTTTATGATTGCGCTCATTAACCAAATAACTGCTGCCATTAGTGCTGGTTAAGTTTCTAGAATTAAATTGAATAGCATAACTGCTATCACACCTTACGATAAATGAAGTCGCAGCCTGGCTCAGATAAGAGGAGTTCAATTTGAGTTCTGATGCTGTCGACCGATCAATCTGACAACGTTGGGCATGACTTAGGCTGGTCAATAATAGAGTGAACATAAGTACAGTAAATTTAAGTTTCATTATTTTTCATCCTTTATTTACAAATAAGCGTAGACAGTCCGCTTTCTTCTTTTTGATTTTCTGTAACCGTCAATTGTGCAAAGCAAGTTTTAGATTCGGTGCTGATGATTTTAATATTGTAAGTATTTGGAATAAGCCCATATAGAGTGACCGTACCGTCCGATGAGATAGGATAAACCTCCCCACCATCATTATCGATATATAACTCTGAACCGGCTGTAAATTTATTATTATTACTATCTACAGGTAAAATCGTGACCTGTTTTGTATTGTATATAGGAAAATTAATAATATAGCCCCGCTGATCTAAAGCAGTAAGCCTCTTGGTTGCATAAGGAATCTTATCTTCAACTGGTAACTGATTCTGATCAAAACCAATATCATAATTTACATAAGGAATAATATCATGAACAAAGGTATAGCCTTTCTTATTCGTTTTATCCACTACAGATAAAGACCTTAAAACATCGACATCCTGATAATCTCCCACACTAACAACAGAAAATGCATTATCAACTAACTTGGTAAAATTAAATTTATTATTAAGAAAAACAACCGCACCACGATAGTTTAATTGTGATTCAGACTCATTATCTCCCTCTATATGATAAAAACTTAAATCCCCAACATCTGTTTTCAATCGCCCATTGAAATTATATAGTGTTTCATCTTCGAGTCTATTTACACCTGTTTCATAGTCAAATCCAACCTGATTAGGATTACTTTTAACAAATTGCAATTTAGTTCTTTCATCTGTTGAATGACTAAAATAAACTGCTTTATCATCATCAAAACTATAGCTAAGTGATAAGACAACTCCAGAATCCCGATCATCACCGAATGAGCTAAAATAACTTAAACCTAGGCTTCCCTTCCTACCTAGCCGACGATTAAACCCTAAATTTAAAGTTTTACGATCATTTTGAAAAAATAAAGGAATCTCATCTTCCACGCGTATTTCTTGCTGATGAAAACTCTGGGCAGCATAATTCAAATAAATATTATGCAAGAGAGGGACATTGCTCATTCCTGCATAAATTAAATATTCATACTTAGGATAACTATAAAAATTATCCAGTTCATCACCTAAATATTTAAAATCTCTTTCTGTATATTTTGCACTGGCACCAAGTGAAACTCTTCCGAAATCCTTTGCAGCAGATAATCCATATGAATAATTAAAATTATTAAGTTCATCATGTGAAGCTTGAACTACACTATCCAAAACCAAATAATGACTAATCGCTTGAGTCCATAGAAAGCCTAAATTTTGCAAGTCTTCGCTATAAGCAAAATTAGAACCAAGGGTTGTCCAATTAGATACCCCATAACGATAATAAAAGTTAGAGAAAAAATCACGATAGTCATCACTTTCTATATTATAATTATAACGCAACTTTCCTAATGAAACATTATATTCACTAAGATCAGGTCTTAATAACCGATTCGTCACCAGAATAGGAAAACTTTGTACACTCCTATTCCCTAACACATCTTCAACAACAATTTGTGCATTTCCTGCCTGTTGAATTTGTGCACCAGTTTGAAGATTAAAATCACCAGGACTGACTCTTTGGCTATATATACTTACCCCATTAATATACAAATCAACTGTAGAAGGAACACGCGCACTCCCCTGTAAGGTTGGAGTATTCCAATAAATAAAATTTGGTCGCTCAGTAAAATTAGTTCCCCAGTTTAAACCGGCAAAACGTAAAGAATTAATTAATGGATTATATACTGTAGTTGTATCTCCTAAAGTAAGCTGAGTCATACTTTTAGGAAATTCAAAGTCAATACTAGTACTGAGTCGAGTAAAATATTCATTCAAAGGATGATTATAATATGCTATTGAGTTCTTAAAAATCCAATAATCTTTAAAAATACCCAGCTCTGTCAGGCCGTTATATAAAGAATTCGTCTCTCTGTCTATTTTTGCATTTAAATAGGTAAAATCATAATTTACGAAACCTCCAAAGCTGGCTCTCTCTGGCATAGTCTGCAACTGGGAGATCTGTGTACTTGATTTAAACAGTTGGGTAGGTATCGTGAGATTAATTGTTTGCTTAGAGGCATCAAAATTAGATTGAATATTCCGATCCGAAATAAGACAAAACTCATCCCGAGAAGCCATTTTTGATAATTTAGATATATCAATATCTCGTTCCGACAATATATTGCACTCTATATAAAAATTATCATTACTTTTTATTAAAATAATATCTATATTATGATCAAGCTCGTTTATCCAGAGATTAGCAAAAAATTCATCATCAGGATTCTGGTTAGCATTAGCATTACACAAGAATAAAATATTAACTAGAATAATTATTTTTCTATTTAACTGCATAATATAATCCTTAATTATAATTTTAATCCATAAGCTTTAACTCTATTTCCTCATGCGACTTATCTGTCATTACTTTAACAAAATAATTACGAGGATTATTTATCTTAACCCCTTCTAACTCATAGAAAATATTCTTGTCTTTAAGGGCATATTTCATATTATTACTAGTAAAAACTTCTTTCTTATTAGAATCTAAAATTTGTAACTTTGAAATTTGAATATGAGATTCTGCTTTGTTTTTAACAATAAGCTTATCATTCTCAATATTGAAATTTAATTTTAGGTTATCTTGCTTTCCAATAAATAATGGCAGGTTAAAATTCATCAAAAAAGTAATAGATGATTCTTTTACAGGCTGAGGTAATTCCTCAATTATAATACGCCAGGCACCCTCTTCCCTACCATCTAATACAGATGCTATTGGACGATTAAACCCAACACGTATAACTTGTTTTCCATTAGGTTTCAAAATAAAATTTCTTGGATTAATAATAAGAGTGTTATCCTTCTCCAACACGTCTTCACCTTTATTATTTTGATCCCATTTAAATGCTTTTATTTCAAATATCTTTTTTTCTGCTTCATTTATAGATTCTAAAGTAAGTGTTGTTGTTTTTTGTTTTGTATCATTAAGTATATACATTTGTACTGGATCAATTGCCACATCAGCCTTTACCCCAGTCATAGAAAAAAAAGATATAATAAATAATTTAGCTATTTTTCTCATATTATAATTTTCCACTTAAAAATATAATAAGGCAACCTAACCCAACATAAATGTTAGGTTAGGTTGATTAAATAAATTAGTAGTAAGCTTTGATTAGATAGCGATCGGTATAATTACCTGCTAACTGTGTAGCATCAACTGCAGCATTAGTAACTGCAAGTGTATAATTATCAACTGCTTGACCGTTATGATTTGAATTACCAAACGGAACAGCGCCTGCACCTTGTTTAGTTGTCACAATTGTTGTAGCAATTGTTTCAGATGCATCTGTTTCATGTCTAACAAACGTATTATTACTAGCGCTAGCATTTGCAGTTTGCAAATTCAGAACATAAGGGGTGTTTGTTGTAATTGAATAATTTGTAGTTTGGGTTCCACCAGCAGCAGATAATACTATTGCATTTCCACCAGTTAAAATACATTTCTTATTAATTTTAAGTGAAATTGGAATTTCTTTTTCACAACCTAAAGTATTACATTTACTCCAGTCAATTGGTGGTTTAGGATTATGACCTGGGCGTCCTGCAGCTCCCATATCTTCTGCATAAACAACTGTTGAGCCAAAACCAAAGCTTAGTGCTAATGCTGCTAATACTGTTTGAGTCATTTTATTCATGATCTTCTCCATTCTTTAAAAAAAAGAATATATTTATTTGTTTGGGTCGCGCTGATATAAAAACTCTTTCTTATTATGAGTAAGGCTATACAGCGTGTAGTTATCTTACTATCATTAATAAAAAAACATACAGATACTTTATTATTCACAATATATTTTCCTATTTCCCTGGATTAGTATTTTTTTGTATGTCATTATTTTATATACAATTATTTAAAAATAATAATTATTACATGTAATTCCTACGAAACTCCCCATAAAGCTAAAAAAGAACTTAAAAAATTGAAGATAATCAAATAAAATTTAACTATATGATTTTCATATTTTTTAAATAATAATAACCCCAAACTATTTGCATTATTTACAAAGATTTACAACTTACCCTCGGATAGGTAAAAAAAGTGTGATTCCGTTTTGTTTTTTTTGTTATTTTTCATACATCATCGCCTTTAGTAAAAATCCCCCTCCTATACTTACTATTAATCTCACTCTGAAAACTTATTGTTAAATTAATACATTCATTTAAATCTTTTGATTTCATAACATCCTAATCAACACCTATATTTTTATAAAATTTACACTCTTTGAATCATCTTACAATTCAATTAATTAATTTAATATCTTATTGAATGAAAATTCTCATTAAAACTATACTTTATATTCTTTATCCCATTTAAATCAATTAAATAACTATACTTCTGATAGATTCAATCAACTATTTAAAGAATATTTATCCCTATTATTAAAAATAATCTATTTTAAATAAAAACTAGCGATCAACTTATATAAAAATTTGGCTCATCTTTCGTTTCCCACAATATTATATTATTTTTTTAATACACTATCTGATCTTCTTCTCATAAAAGTCTGAAAAAAATTTGACATTATCTCTCAGATTTAACTAAAAACTTGCAATAAAAAATCCACTCAAATTGAGTAGGTTTTAGCATCAAATCAATTGATCAAGAACTTAGTTCTTTTCTTTGTCTACAATCTTGTTCGCTTGAATCTAAGGTATGAACAAGTACAAAATACTGTTTTGTACGAAGTGCAAGGAGGCAAGCACTACTTTGAATGAAACGCAAGAAGTGAAAACACTGCTTTCTTCTATTTGAGGCACGCAGTTCAACTCAAATAAGTCATTTTATTTTTACAAGACATAAAAAAGCCCCTGTTAAAAGCAAGGGCTTTTTGACTTAGAAATCAGAACTTAGTTCTTTTCTTTATCAACGATCTTGTTCGCTTGAATCCAAGGCATCATAGAACGAAGTTTGTTACCTGTTACTTCGATACCGTGAGCAGCGTTTTGACGACGACGAGCAGTCATAGAAGGATAGTTCAACGCACCTTCTTGAATGAACATCTTCGCGTATTCGCCAGATTGAATACGTTTCAGTGCATTACGCATTGCTTCACGAGACTGTTCGTTAATTACTTCAGTACCAGTTACATATTCGCCGTATTCAGCGTTGTTCGATACTGAGTAGTTCATGTCCGCAATACCGCCTTCGAACATTAAGTCAACGATCAATTTAAGTTCGTGTAGACATTCAAAGTACGCCATTTCTGGAGCATAACCAGCTTCAACCAGAGTTTCGAAGCCCATTTTAACCAGTTCAACCGCACCACCACAAAGAACTGCTTGCTCACCGAATAGGTCAGTTTCAGTTTCTTCACGGAATGAAGTTTCGATGATACCAGTACGGCCGCCACCCACGCCCGAAGCATAAGAAAGAGCAACGTTACGCGCATTACCAGAAGCATCTTGGTGAATCGCGATAAGATCAGGAACACCTGAACCACGTTGGTATTCAGAACGTACAGTGTGACCAGGCGCTTTTGGAGCAACCATGATAACATCAAGGTCAGCACGTGGAACAACTTGGTTATAAAGAACAGAGAAGCCATGAGCAAATGCTAGAGTCGCGCCTTGCTTGATGTTTGGCTCAATCTCGTCACGGTAAAGTTGAGATTGGAATTCATCAGGTGTCAAGATCATAACTACGTCAGCTTGCGCTACAGCAGCAGCAACTTCAGCAACTTTAAGACCAGAATTCTCAGCTTTTTTCCAAGAAGTAGAGTTCGCACGCAGACCAACAGTTACGTCAACACCAGAATCTTTAAGGTTAAGCGCATGTGCGTGACCTTGTGAACCGTAACCAATGATCGCTACTTTCTTCGATTGGATGATAGATAAGTCGCAGTCTTTATCGTAAAAAATTTGCATTGCTGTCTCCGCTTAATGCTTGTTTGTCTGTTTAAATCAGGCAGTGACCTTTGTATTTACACTGCCTGATACCCCCTTCTTATTAGGATGAGGAAATACTTTAAAATTTAGATGGTGAGTACTTTTTCACCGCGTGCGATACCTGAAACACCTGAACGCACCACTTCTAAAATGGTGTGTTCTGCAAGTGCATCAATAAATGCATCAACTTTTTCAGTCGTACCTGCAATTTGAATGGTATAGGTTGTCGGCGTTACATCGACAATCTGACCACGGAAAATATCTGCGGTACGCTTAATTTCGTCGCGAGATGAACCCAGTGCTTTGACTTTGATCAGCATCAGTTCACGCTCAATGTGAGCACCTTCAGACAGGTCAACCACTTTCACCACTTCAACCAGTTTGTTCAATTGCTTGGTGATTTGCTCAATCTTGTGATCATCGCCATAAGTGGTCAAAGTCAAACGAGAAAGTGTTGGATCTTCAGTTGGCGCAACGTTTAATGTTTCGATGTTGTAGCCACGCTGTGAGAATAAGCCCACTAAACGGGAAAGCGCACCTGCTTCATTTTCAACAAGTACAGAGATGATATGTCTCATGCTGTGCGCTCCCCTTTTGCTAACCACATATCTTGCATCGATTGACCTGCAATCAACATCGGATAAACATGCTCAGTACGATCAACCATGACGTTAATAAATACGCACTTGTCGTTAATTGCCATCGCTTCTGCAAGTTTCGACTCAAGCTCATCGGCATGATCAATCTGAATACCGACGTGACCATACGCTTCCATCAACTTGGCAAAGTCAGGCAGTGACTCTACATAAGAGCTAGAATGACGACCTTCGTAATTCATGTCCTGCCATTGTTTCACCATACCTAAAGCACGGTTATTCAGGCACAAGATTTTTACGTTCAAGCCATATTGCTTACAGGTCGAAAGCTCTTGGATACACATCTGAATCGACGCTTCACCCGTAATACACACCACCTGTTGATCCGGGAAGGCAAGCTTCGCAGCCATCGCATAAGGCAAACCTACACCCATGGTGCCTAGGCCACCTGAGTTGATCCATTGACGCGGACGCTTGTATTTGTAATACATCGCACCAAACATTTGATGCTGGCCTACGTCCGAAGTAATGATCGCTTCGCCATTGGTCACTTTATCCAATACCTGAACCACTTGTTGTGGCTTCATCACACCATCAACACCTGCTGCATAACGACCGCCATGCACTTTGCGCCATTCATTAATCTGAGACCACCATGCCGCAATCACTTCAGGATTTGGCTTGGAAACATTGAGCTGTTTCAACTGGTTCAACATTTCAGTCAATACCGGCTCTACCGCACCGACAATTGGAATGTGCGCCATAATGGTTTTTGAAATCGTCGCCGGGTCGATGTCAATATGAATCACTTTGGCATTCGGGCAGAATTTTGCCGGATTGTTGGTGACACGGTCATCGAAGCGCGCGCCTACACACAGAATCACATCTGCATTGTGCATGGTCATGTTGGCTTCATAAGTACCGTGCATACCGAGCATACCGATGAACTGTTCATCATCACCCGGGAATGCACCCAAGCCCATTAAGGTATTGGTTACCGGATAGCCCAATAAATGCGCAAGCTCTGTCAATTGTGCAGATGCATTGCCTTGAACCACACCACCACCCGAATAAATTACTGGGCGCTTAGCATTGACTAATTCTTCAATCGCTTTACGAATTTGACCTGAGTGACCACGAAACGGTGGCTGATACGAACGCATCTTCACTTTTTCCGGGTATTCGTAAGCAAATTTTTCTGCAGGATTGGTCGCATCTTTAGGAATATCGATTACGACAGGGCCTGGACGACCAGATGACGCGATATAGAATGCTTTTTTGATGATTGCAGGAATTTCGCTGGCATGACGCACCTGGAAACTATGCTTCACGATTGGACGTGAAATGCCGACCATATCGGTTTCCTGGAATGCATCTTCACCAATCAGATGACTCGCAACCTGACCTGACAAAATCACCATCGGGATTGAGTCCATATAGGCCGTTGCAATTGGCGTTACCGTATTGGTTGCGCCCGGACCTGAGGTCACCAACACCACACCGGTCTTACCTGTAACGCGTGAGTAAGCATCCGCCATGTGACCGGCAGCTTGTTCGTGACGTACGAGGTAATGATTGATTTTGTCTTGTTGAAATAGCGCATCATAAATATGAAGAACTGCGCCGCCTGGATATCCAAAAACATGTTCAACGCCTTCGTCCGCTAATGCGCGAACAAGCATTTCACCACCAGATAGAAGTTCCAACGTGATTCACCCTAATATTATGACACTGCACAAATGGGAGGCATTTGCAGTGTTTCATTTGTTAACTGTCTGCACTGTTATAGCACACAAATTTCATAGTTTTCATAGCAATAGGAAAAAAATCTGATCTCTTGGCTGTTCGAGCAATACAAGACCTAAAACATGTTGGGATAAACATATTTTGCTTAGCTTTGTTCAATTTCTCGGCTAGAGAAATCGCCCACTGCATGAAATGACACTTAGTCGAAGGGTGATCGATTAAGGCATATAAAACTATTGCAGCATTCTTGTGTTTTCAGGCTTTAAAGTCAAGTTTAAAAAACAGGCAATATGCGCTTAAAAACACCTGATTTGCTGTTTTTAACAGCGATCTAGAGCAAGGACAGTAATAAAGAATTAATCTAATAATATTTAATCCAATAAAATTCATAAACTTATATATTTGATTTTATAAATTTTTAGCATGTCTTATATAAAAAAAATGAATGAATTTTTAATAAATCCAGTGAAGTTGTTTATCAATAAATTTTGTGTCTGAAAATTTGCTCACCACTTCTACAAACGAGATGCAGAAGCTGTTCGACCCTTAATCATGAATAGAGCGGATAAAAATTCATTATTTTTACTGTGAAAATCACTACAATGTTTTGTAGTATTTTATGGCTAGAACACAGAGGCTCAAAAACAATGAAAATATCTTTTTTAACTGCCTTAAGTCTGAGTTGTGCAATTTCTCTGGGCATCTGTAGCAGCAGTGCTTCAGCGATCCAGTATCATAAATGGGTCGATGCGAAAGGCGTCACGCATTATACCAAGACGCCACCGCCGAAATCTGCAAAAAAAGCCACCACAGTGGATACTTATGGCTGGAAAAATTCAGCACCGACATCACCTAGAATGGCTGAAACTGAAGTTCAAACCGAGAACACAGCACAAGAAAAACAGCAACAAGCCCCTCAAGTTCCTGCGAATCAGGACCAGCAACAACGTGAAGCCAACGAAGCCTTGCAGCAATCTAAAAATCGTGCAGTCGCTTTATAAGACACCTCCATATAGAACAGCGTGTTTTTTCTTCGGGAAATGCCGGCGCAAAATTCACTTTTAGGTGCATTTTGCGCTATGCTGTGCAACAGACTTTTTTCACCGTAATTCACTGATACGTTTATGACTACTCACATTGATTCCGAATATCAAGCCAGTGCGATTGAGCCTCAAGTCCAACAGGATTGGGAATCTCGCAAAGCCTTTAAAGTTGCCGACAAAGTAGAAGGTCCTCGTCGTTATATTCTCTCGATGTTCCCTTACCCAAGTGGCAAGCTGCATATGGGTCATGTGCGTAACTATACGATTGGTGACGTGATCAGCCGTTTTCATCGCTTAAAAGGTGAAACGGTCCTGCAACCAATGGGTTGGGATGCTTTCGGTCTACCTGCTGAAAACGCAGCGATTGCACATCAGGTTGCACCAGCAAAATGGACTTTCGAAAATATCGCCTACATGCGCGACCAGTTAAAAAAACTCGGTCTTGCAGTAGATTGGGATCGTGAATTTGCGACCTGTACCCCTGAATACTATCGCTGGGAACAATGGTTATTTGTTCAGCTTTATAAAAAAGGCCTGATCTACCGTAAACTTTCTACAGTGAACTGGGATCCAGTGGATCAGACTGTTCTTGCCAACGAACAGGTTGAAAATGGTCGCGGCTGGCGTTCAGGCGCATTGGTGGAAAAACGTGATATTCCAATGTACTACTTCCGCATTACCGATTATGCGCAAGAGTTACTTGACGACCTAGACACGCTTAAAGATGGCTGGCCACAACAGGTCTTGACCATGCAGCGTAACTGGATTGGTCGCTCACAAGGGATGGATATTACTTTCCCTTCAGCAAATCCAGAAATCTATGCAGACGGTTTAACGGTATTCACTACTCGTGCCGATACCTTAATGGGCGTGACTTATGTTGCAGTTGCAGCAGAACACCCGATGGCGCTCAAAGCTGCTGCTCTCCAATCAGAAGCAGGCAACCCTGAACTTGCTGCATTTATTGAAGAATGTCGTATGGGTTCAGTTGCTGAAGCGGATCTTGCGACTGCCGAGAAGAAAGGTATGGCAACAGGCCTGTCTGTTAAGCATCCTGTGACTGGTGAAGAAGTTCCGGTCTGGATCGCCAACTATGTGTTGATGTCTTACGGTTCAGGTGCGGTGATGGCGGTGCCTTCACACGATGAGCGTGACTTCGAATTTGCCAATAAATATGGCTTAAGCATCAAACAAGTCATTGATGCCAAAGGCGCTGACGATAGCGACTTTTCTGCAACAGAATGGCAAGAATGGTACGGTTCGAAAGAAGGCAAACTGGTGAATTCAGGCGAGTTTGACGGTCTAGATTTTCAGGGTGCATATGATGCATTCCTAGCCAAACTAGAACCAACAGGTCTGGCAAGCTCTAAAGTTCAATTCCGTTTACGTGACTGGGGTGTTTCCCGTCAGCGTTACTGGGGTTGTCCAATTCCAATGATTAACTGTCCATCATGTGGTCAAGTGCCAGTGCCTGAAGAGCAACTTCCTGTTGTACTTCCGACTGACGTTGTTCCAGACGGTTCAGGCAATCCATTGAACAAGATGCCCGAATTCTACGAAACGTCATGCCCAAGCTGTGGTGGCGACGCGCGTCGTGAAACCGATACGCTTGACACTTTCGTAGAGTCTTCTTGGTACTATGCACGTTATGCATCGCCTGACTTTACTGATGGCATGGTGAAACCAGAAGCAGGTCAAACCTGGCTTCCAGTCAACCAATACATCGGTGGTGTGGAACACGCGATTCTGCATTTGTTATACGCACGCTTCTTCCACAAACTCATGCGTGATGAAGGTGTAGTACAAGGTAATGAACCATTTACCAACCTGTTAACTCAAGGTATGGTTTTGGCAGATACTTATTACCGTGAAGCTGAATCAGGCAAGAAAACCTGGTTTAACCCTGCAGATATCGACCTCGAACGTGATGAAAAAGGGCGTATTCTGTCTGCGAAATACCAAGGTGATGGTCAGGACGTAATTGTTGGTGGTCAGGAAAAAATGTCGAAATCGAAAAATAACGGTATCGACCCGCAATCCATTATCGACCAATACGGTGCAGATACGGCACGTGTATTTATGATGTTTGCAGCACCACCGGATCAATCGCTTGAATGGTCGGATGCCGGTGTTGAAGGTGCCAACCGTTTCTTGAAACGTGTATGGCGTTTGGCAACAGGTTTCCTTGAAAAAGGTAATGCTGCATCAAATATCGACAAAGCTGCACTTTCTACTGCTGCCCAAGACTTACGCCGTAAAACCCATGAAACCATCCAGAAAGTCGGTGATGACATCGAACGTCGTCATGCATTTAACACTGCAATTGCCGCGATGATGGAATTGCTAAACGCAAACAATAAGTTTGAAGCCAAAGATGACAATGACGTTGCGGTAGCACGTGAGTCGATCACTACACTTCTGACTTTGTTAGCTCCATTTGCACCGCACTTAAGCCAAACTTTATTGGCTGAGTTTGGGATTGAATTGAATTCAACTCTATTCCCTGCTGTAGACGAGTCTGCACTGACACGTAATACGCAAACCATTGTGGTACAGGTGAACGGTAAGCTTCGTGGCAAACTTGAAGTTTCTGTGGATGCATCAAAAGATGACATCTTGGCGCAAGCCAAAGCATTGCCTGAAGTTCAACAATTCTTGACTGGTCCAACCAAGAAAGAAATTGTGGTACCGAATAAATTGGTGAATTTGGTGGTTTAAATCCTGAGGAATTGTTTAAGCACTGCTTTAAACAATTCTGCAAGGGGATGAGGGCGAATAATTCACCTCTCCCTAACCCTCACTTGCGTTCAGTTTTAAAAGCGCTGCTTTAAAACCTCACTCAGGAGAGGGACTTTAAGAAATAATCCCTCCAAACCTCCCTTTGCCAAAGGGAGGCTTAAAAAACACAAAGCCCGTTGCCAGCCAACGGGCTTTGACTTTACAATCCAGTTCAGGATTTCAAATATTCCCCTTCGGGAAGCATAGAGGGCAACACATGCATTTGGGCAAACGTTTAGCAGCAATTGTTTTAACTTGTGGTCTGAGTGCAGGCTTAGTCGGCTGTGGTTTTCATCTGAAAGGAACCAATCCGAGCTCCGCACCTGTTGCTTACTCTGTCATGAGCCTGTCTTTACCGCCCAATACTGAAGAACTGCAAGAAAAACTGGCAGTTTACCTCGGTGCTGCAGGCGTACAGCTAAGTAATGCACCTAATGCTTATGTATTGCGTGTTCTCGATTACACGCCGCGCCGCTTAGAATTGAATGGTAAGCTGGTAGAAACCTTGCTACGTTTAAATGTGACTTTTCGCATTGAAGATGCACAAGGCAATCCGATCACTGAACCACGCACTGTGGTGGCAACGCGTACTTATCAATATGACATTGAAACAGTCAACACTGATGACCAGGAACAAAAGTTTCTCAATCAGGTGATTATTGATGATGTGGCACAGCAGATCGCGCGTCAGATTTCATCGAACCGCCTACCCTTGGCCAAACAAAATACCCCAGCGCAACCTGCTCAATAAGAACGCCTTATGAAACTTGACTATCTGCAAGCCCTAAAACGTGTCGATGAAGCTCGCGGTGCCTGGGTCTTGCATGGTCAAGAGCCTTTGCTAGAACAAAACCTGATCGATGCCTTTCGCACACATTGGCAAGCCAAAGACATCGAACGTCAACGTTATGATGTCAGTTCAGTTTCTGAGTGGAAAAATGTCTTTAATGCATTGAACAGTTTGTCATTGTTCTCAACCCAACTGGCAGTTGAAGTGCATGGCAATATCAAACCAGATGCCAGTAGCCTCAAACTGCTGAAAAGCTATTTACAACAAGACAGTGATAATCTGCTATTGGTTGTTATGCCCAAGCAAGATGCGAGCAGCCTCAAATCCAGCTTCTTCCAGACGGTTGAGGCCAATGGTGTCTGCGTTGCGCTTACTGCAAATTATCCACGCGATCGTCAGCAAATTTTGGCAGTTGAAGCAGAGAAACTGGGGATTAAACTGGCCCATGATGCCTGGCAATGGCTGGAACAGCATCATGAGCACAACTTGCTGGCAGCCAAAAACAGCCTGATGCGGGTCAGTGACACCTTTGCTGAAGTTGATGTGATTCAGATTGATCATTTATATGCCTGCTTACAGGATCAATCACGCTATAGCACCTATGATTTGAGTGATGCCCTGCTGCAAGGCAATCTCTCGCAATCGATCAAGATTTTCCAGTATCTGGTCGCTTCAGGTGAACCGATGAGCCTGATCTTATGGAGCCTGAGCAAGGAAATGCGTCTGTTGATGCAATTGTTTGAACAGCCGCAAAATGCCTTGCAAATTGGAATCTGGAAAACCAAAGTCGGGCTATATCAGCAAGCTTTACGCCGTCTCAGCCCCCAACGCTTTTTGAGCTGGCCCCAGCTGTTAATCCGTATTGATGCAGCCATTAAAGGAATGTCCAAAGAGAACCCTGAACATCTCATCTTACAGGCCATTGCTGAAATGTGCGGTCAACGCTTATTTTTAGCGCCGAGTGCTTAACCAAAGAAACGTGCAAACCAGCCCTTGCCTTTTTTGCTTTCCTGAGCACGTAAATAACTCAACATATTATCGCGCACTGCATCGACATAGTCCTGATCATCATGTTGAATATGATTGATCAGCCATTTGGACAATAAACGATATAAATCATTTTCAATCGATTCTCCCTTCTCGAACTTGAGACGATAATCATTGAGTCGTTTCACAAATAATTCATGTATACCGCGATGCGAAGGTAGGTATTGATAACTGACCTGTTCCAGCAGGTTTTCTTCAAAGCTGAAATGTGACTGGGTATAATCGATTAAATCCTCCAAGACCTCTTTGATTCGATCGCGATCTCCTGTGCTTTTTACCTGCTCCAAAGCATTGATATAATCTAAAATTTGACGGTGCTGATTATCGATTACGTCGATTCCAATATTATAGCTTTCATTCCATTCCATCGTTAAACCCTCATCAATGTTGCGAGCAAAGTTGTATTATTTTTGCACAATAAATGTGCGTTTTCTTCTTAAGTGGTAAAACCATAATTTTTTTATGGAATTAAATCTTACAAGCTTTATTTATTTAAATCCATATATAAAACAT
Source organism: Acinetobacter sp. YH12100 (assembly GCF_013419135.1). Taxonomy (NCBI): domain Bacteria; kingdom Pseudomonadati; phylum Pseudomonadota; class Gammaproteobacteria; order Moraxellales; family Moraxellaceae; genus Acinetobacter; species Acinetobacter sp. YH12100. The sequence goes on from NZ_VPAQ01000010.1 coordinate 122,889, forward strand.
GGGTTTTTAATTTTTTTTTCTACTTAATTAGGACTTACGCACTATTATTTATAGATTCTCTGTGGTAGCAGATGATTTTTATCGAGAATAAAGTCATCAATGAAGTTTTTGATAACTGGTCTAAATAATTTCTTCTGCCAACGATATACATTTT
>NZ_VPAQ01000011.1:0-122224 GCF_013419135.1 Acinetobacter sp. YH12100
GAAAATGTATATCGTTGGCAGAAGAAATTATTTAGACCAGTTATCAAAAACTTCATTGATGACTTTATTCTCGATAAAAATCATCTGCTACCACAGAGAATCTATAAATAATAGTGCGTAAGTCCTATATTATTATTTCTCTGGGACTGATTTTCTGCTGGATGCTGAAAATTACCGAACTGCCAAAATCAAGGCGGATCGGCACAGAAAAAACCAAATTGAGTCTACAAGATATATTGGAAGTGAAAGTCCTGGCGGTAAGCTGTGTGGCGTTGCTGACGGCGTTTGCTTATTCGGGCATCATGAGTTTTATCACGGCATTTAGTGAAAGCAAGCAGCTTTTGGCTTATACCAGCGTATTTTTTATTGTATTTGCGGCTTCGATGCTGTTGGTACGGCCGTGGGTCGGGAAAATCTATGATCGTAAGGGGCCAAGTGCTGTCATTTATCCTTCCTTTATTTTCTTTGCGATTGGCCTAGTCATGGTGAGTCTGATATCCAATCAATGGACGCTGTGGTTATCAGCAGTCTTTGTGGGGATCGGTTATGGTTCATTATTTCCATGTCTGCAGACACTCGCAATTCAATCTGTCGATAAGCAGCGTATGGGACATGCGATTTCAACCTTCTTTACCCTGTTTGATCTGGGTTTGGCGGTAGGTTCCGTGGTGATGGGCCTATTGATTGCCTATTGGGGCTTTGAAGCGATGTATGTGTCGAGTGCTGCACTCGTCATTGTGACGATATTGGTTTATCGTCAGTATGTGGCCAAAAGACCAACACACGCACCGGAAAATCAGGAAGCATAAAATGGAATTAAGACATTTACGTTATTTTGTCACTGTGGCCGAGGAACTGAATTTTACCCGGGCTGCGGAAAAATTGAATACTGTACAGCCTTCCTTAAGTCAGCAAATCAAGGATCTGGAGCGTGAGGTAGGCGTACAGTTACTGGAGCGAAATAACCGTAAGGTCAACCTGACCGAGGCCGGACAGGTTTTTTTAAAAGAAGCGTTGCTCAGTCTGGAACATGCAGAACGTGCGATCCACGCTGCCAGACAGATTGCCAATGCACATCAGGATCAGCTGAATATCGGATTTGTACCGGTTGCGGAAATGAAAGTCTTTCCCTATATCATGCCCAATATCCGCGCACATTTTCCTGAACTGAAAGCACTATTTCATAGTTTGACCGACGCTGAGCAGTTTAGTGCTTTAAGAAAAGGCCAGATCGATATTGCTTTTACCCGCTATCCGGGACAGTCGAGCGAGTTTGATTCGATCCGGATTTTTGATGAACCTTTAACCCTGATTGTGCCGAAAGATTCTCCGGTTGTGACCCTGCCACATGTCAGTATTAAGAGCTTTGAAAATCAGGATTTTGTCATTAGTGATGAGCAGGCTTCACCACAACTGCATCGAATTATTCAAGACTTTTTTAAACAGTCTAAATTGAAGGTCAATGTGGTGCAGCATTCCACCAATATCCTGCTCAATGTCAATCTGGTCGGAATGGGCGTGGGCTGGAGTCTGGTACCAGCCTATGTGATTCCATTACTCGGCGACAATATTGTAGTGAAAAAGACCCTTGAACCTTTGCCCATGATTGGGCTATATGCCAATTATCGTAAAGACCAAAAACATGTGGTGATTGATCTGATTTTAAAAGTCTTAAAAGAAAAGTTTTGTGTCGATCTTTTTTAAGATTTGCATCTTTGGTCTGCCTATATTTTAAAAGCTGTGCGACAGAAATGATCTGTAGCACATCTGTGTAAATTGACACAGAAAACCGTTTTATACTGAAGCTCTAAAAATAAAAAATGGTTAAAGCAATATGATGAAGCTCTATAACAATCCGCAATTACGGGGCCTGACCCTGTTGCCCTTATTGAAAGAATTGCAGATTGAAGACCAGATTGAGCAGGTGGAAGTGTCCTATGAATATATGCATCAAGCTGAATATTTACAGATTAATCCGATGGGAAAAGTTCCCTGTCTGGTCGATCAGGAGATTGTCATTTCAGAAATGGCCGCCATTTTTATCTATCTGGCAGATAAGTATTCTGACCAAGGCTTGGCACCTGCTTTGGATGAACCCAAGCGTGGGGCATATTTAAAATGGATATTGTTCTGTCATGGGCCCTTCACCGAATATATCGATCTAAAAAATTTGCAGGTCTCGCCAGAAAATATTGAACAGAACCGCAGAAGTTTAAGTTTCGGGAATGAAGCAGCCGTATTTGATTTTCTGAAACAGGGCATAAGCCAGGCCAATCCCTATTTGCTGGGTGAAGAATTTTCCGCAGCAGACTTATATGCGGCTTATTGTTTAGTCTTTGCGATCTCTGCAAAAATTTTACCGCCATTTGACGAGTTCAGACCCTATTTGCAGCAGATGGCCTCTCGTGATTCCCTGAAAGACATGCCGTGGTTTCAAGACTATCGAGTTTAGTTCATCGCTCTGTATCACTTGATCTGGATATCTCATCACAATAAAAAACCACGCCGAAGCGTGGTAAAAAATGACCTTAAAATTATTTCAGGTACAGTTTTTTAAACAGTTGCTGACTGGTGTTTTCCAGTGATTGTGGAATGGCCAGTGCGGCCACAAAACGGTCAGGACGCAAGATCACCACTGAATCGGAAGTATTGCCAAACCAGGAGCGAATTTCTGTGCCGCTATCACCAATGGTGATGACATCTTCAAACTGTTGGCGCTGGGTATTTTGTAACTGCACTGCCGGAATGACCTGAATAAATTTCACACCGAGGGTTTTCCACTGTTGCAGTGTCTCTGGACTCAGGCCCCATTTTGGATCGACACCCCAGGCAATAATGGCAAAATCATTGCCGATGACTTCATCCAGTAACACTGTTTCACCTGATGCAAGCTGAACTTGAGGCTGAATGAACATCTTGCCAATTGGAGAGTTTTTGGCGCCGTTGCTCAAAAGCACACCATCATGATATTTCGGCATCGGTTTAAAGCGCATTTCCAGCAGGTACTGTTTGATCGGCTTGATATAGTTCAGGGCATAGGCGATACCGTCACGGACAAAACCTTGCCACTTTTTCGGTGGTGCCAATACATGACCGGCCATCACGGACAGATCAATCATGGCTTTGGCATGGTCTTTACGTTCAACCTGATAAGAATCCAGAAGTTCTGGGCCGGTTTTGCCTTGAACCACCAGTGCGACTTTCCAGGCCAGGTTAAAGGCATCCCGCATCCCGCTGTTATAACCCTGACCTTGCCAGACGGGCATAATGTGCGCAGCATCACCTGCCAGTAAAATGCGGTCTACCCGGAATTTGTCCGCAATACGGGCATTATGCGTATAAACACGCTGACGGATCACTTCGATGCCGTCGGTACTTGGAAGCACTTTGGCCAGTAATTTGGCAATATTTTCCGGTTTGCTGAGTTCTTCCTGAGTTTCACCCGGCATGACCATAAATTCAAAACGGCGAATTCCATGGGGCAATGCGGCGGATACATAAGGACGTACCGGATCACAACACAGGTAAATATGCGGTGTCGCAAGCGGATCATTTTCAAGATCGATTACGATCCACTGATTTGGTGCAGTTTCACCCTCAAAAGCAATGCCCAGATTACGGCGTACATAAGAGTTACCGCCATCACAGGCAATCAGGTACTGGGCACGGACTGTTTCTGTATTCCCTTGTTCGTTTTGCAGGTTAAGTGTTACACCCTCGGCATCCTGACTAAACTGGGTCAATTGACGTGAGAACAGTACCTGCGTATTTTCATATTGTTTTAAGCCCTGAAGCAGAATCTGATCGACTTGTGGCTGAATAAAGGCATTACGGCGTGAAAATCCAAATTCACGGGTTAAAGGTTGAATATCTGCAAAACAGCGACCCTTAGGTGTTAAAAAGCGCATGGCATGATTGGGCGTGGTATGGGGCAAGACTTGATCGACCAAACCTAAGGATTGAATGGTACGCAAAGATTCATCATCGATCCCAATGGCACGTGGATAATCAATCAAACTATCGAGTTGCTCGACCATCGTGACGCTCACGCCTTGCTTGCTCAGATAGTTGGCAATGGTTAAGCCTACAGGCCCAGCGCCGAGGATTGCTACATCAGTGCTGTAATTGGTATTGCTCATAGTGAATGTCCATTCAATCGACTTGCATTTCAATCTATTAAGGGACAGTTCTGAGTTGTAAACAAGTTAGGCGATAGTAGTTGAGCTATATCAATAATATTAATCTTAAGTGGCTTTTTCTTATGCAAATAACTGAATTTAAATGATAAATTTAAAATAATTCAATAGTCATTCTCAATCCTGTGATCAGTTTTAACTATGATGGGCATTTAAATCTAGTCAATAAAAATGCTGAACCCGCAGCAAGCATGATTCAGCATCGATCAATATGAGGCAGTACAGGCTAAGCCTACTGGAGAAATACTGCCCTGATATTTTCTTTGATCATTTAACCCGTCGTTAAATCACTTAACGTGCTGCAGGTTGTGCAGGTGTTGCGCTTTCTGCTGCAGCTTCAGATGCAGCTGGTTGTTCTGCATTTGCGCCAGCAACCGGAGCATTTGACTCAGGCAATTCCTGGGTACTGACAATCACTTTTTCTTCAGTGTTTGTATTTGCATTTGTTGTTTCAGTCGCGGCAAAGCTAGTGGCTGCAGCAGCAGTAAGCGTTGTTGCAAGTAAGATTTGTGCATATTTCATTTTTGGCATCCTTTATTTATGTCATATAATTTGCCGAGCTGACCATCACATCAATTCGACAGGAGTTCATCCTAAGCACTGAAATTTTGATGAGCAAATCAATTAACAAAAGCGACACGGAGTGAATAACTCAGCATATACACAATGCAGAAAGTTGTTTAATTACTGTTAATTATGCAGTGTTCTATTTAATGAAAATGTATATGAATGTTTCAAAAAGCTGAATTTTAAATATGAATAAACATCAGGATTCTCTATTTGGGATAATTCGCTTAACTTATAAACTGATGGTTTCAAGTCGCCATTGAGCAAGAAAATGTCTCTACAACCATGCTGTGTCCTATAATACAGGGCATGATCTTGTCTATTTAATTTCTTGAGAACCAATTTTGAAAATTCTGTCCGCAGCACAGCCGATTCCTGTCCATATCATTTCTGGATTTTTGGGGGCGGGTAAAACCACACTGCTTAAACATTTATTACAGCAGAAACCTGAACAGGAAATCTGGGCCGTACTGATGAATGAGTTCGGTCAGATCGGGGTCGACCAGCAGTTATTACCACAAGATTCAGGCTATGCGGTAAAGGAATTACTGGGTGGCTGCCTATGTTGTAGTAGTCAGTTGCCGATGCAGATTGCCTTGTCACGTTTACTGTCCGAAGTGAAACCGGATCGGCTGTTTATCGAGCCGACCGGGCTGGGACATCCTGCACAATTGTTAGAACAGTTGACGGAACCGCATTGGCACAGTCATTTAAACATGCAGGCTTTGGTCACTGTGGTTGATGGTTCACGTTTGCATGATCAGGATTGGTCACAGCAAAATCTGTATGCAGATCAGCTTAAGGCCGCGCATATTGTGGTGATTTCCCATACAGATTTAATGACAGCCGAAGATCATGCTGCGCTTACGCAATTGCAGGCGGAATATCAAGTCTATGCCCAGCAGTGGTTGTGCACAGAGCAGGGACAGCTGAGCATTGAGCAGATTAAACAGGATTATCAAGGTTCTGTACGTCAGCTCCAGCCTTTATTAAAACAGCAACAGATCAATCATTCCCCAGAGGTACCCGTGCTGATTCAGCAGCTGCCTTATCATTATGTGGAAAGCGCGCAGGGCTATCAGGTTGCGGGCTGGAAGTTGCCAAAACGCTGGCAATTTCATTTTTATGATTTGCTCGACTTGCTGTGTGAACAAAAAGACTGGCTCAGAATCAAAGGAATTTTTAATACCGATCAGGGCTGGAAAAGCTTTAATTTCAATCCGGAGCAGTTTAATTATCAGTCGGTCGAGGCAGGTATTGATAACCGGATCGAAGTGATTTATCAACAGTCACGGGATTGGCTGGCGTTTGAAAGCGCGTTGATGCAATGCCGTATTGATCCGGAAAAATAATAGTACTGTTTCCAGTGCACTGAATGAGTTATTAGTCTAAATCTGTTCAGCAAAATACTGCTAAATCTTATATGCTAGGCGCCAAATTTGAGGATTGTGTTATGGCGTTAAAAGCGACGATTTATAAGGTTGATTTGAATATTGCAGATATGGATACGCACCGTTATGCAGATTATCAGTTGACGATGGCGCTGCATCCTTCAGAAACTATTGAACGCCTGATGGTGCGTATTCTGGCGTATGCGCGTTATGCCGATGAAGCGCTGGAATTTACCAAGGATCTGTTTGAAACCGATGAGCCGGCCTTGTGGGAAAAAGACCTCACTGGTCAATTGGTGAAATGGATTGAAGTCGGTAGCCCGGATGAAGATAAAGTCAAAAAAGCCAGTGCGCGCTGTAAGCAAGTGGCTGTGGTGACCTATGGTTCTGCGGTAGATGAATGGTATAAGCGCAGCAGCAAATTAAAGACGTTAAAGAATGTGGAGGTGTGGAAATTATCGACTACAACCACCGATGCATTGCCACAATTATGTGCACGCACCATGCAGTTACAGCTCAATGTGATGGATGGTGAATGGACTCTGATTGGCGATCAGGGGCAGGTGCTGGTCGAGTGGGAACAGTTACAATAAGGACGCATAAGGATGCACGTCTGGACTTGTATCCTGTCGCTTAAATTGCGTATACCTGAGGGATAAAAATACTCAGGGTTATGTCATGTACCATGAACTTTATGATTTACTGCTGGCCGTCGCGATCGGAGCCATTATTGGTGCAGAACGTGAATATCACAGTAAATCTGCCGGACTGCGTACCATGATCATGGTCAGTCTCAGCTCCTGTCTGTTTACTATCATTTCCCTGAAAATAGGCGTGGAAAATCCTGACCGGCTGGCGGCCAATGTCCTGACGGGGCTAGGCTTTTTAGGGGCAGGGGTCATTCTCAAAGATGAGAACCGTATTTCAGGAATTACCACGGCCACCACCATCTGGATGACCGCAGCACTGGGCATGGCAGCCGGTGCGGGTTATGAAATCCTGAGTATCTGGGCCACTTTAATGGTCATGGTGGTACTGGTTCTACTGATGTATGTACAGCGCGGGATCGAGTCGCTGAATCAGGAACGTAATTACGAAATTGTCTGTCCTTTTGAGAAACATGAGCTCAACCATTATGAATCGCTTTTCAAACAATATAAGCTAAAAGTCATGCATTCTTCACAGCGCAAGGTTGAGCAGCAGATTAGCGGAAGATGGGTGCTGATGGGATCGGCCAAAAACCATCAAAAACTCACCCTGCATTTACTCAATGATCAGAATATTCAGGAACTCAGCTTTTAATCCATCAAGGACTAAAGCCTAAAAAAATCAATCAATCCGGTTTATACTGGTTTTTGAATTTATGCCAATCTCAGGTAAATAAGTATGATTAACGAACTTGAAATTATTGATTTAAAAGTAGGCGAAGGGAAAGAGGCGGTAAAAGGCGCGCTGATTACCACACACTATACCGGCTGGCTAGAAGATGGAACCAAGTTTGATTCATCGATTGATCGCGGTAATTATTTTGAAACCGTGATCGGAACAGGCCGTGTGATCAAAGGTTGGGATCAGGGCATTTTGGGCATGAAAGTGGGCGGTAAACGTAAACTGCTGGTGCCGGCACATTTGGCCTATGGTGAACGTAAAATGGGCAAAGTGATTCCAGCCAATTCAGACCTGATTTTTGAAATTGAACTGTTTGATGTAAAAACACGTGATTAATTCATTGAAATAAGATTCATTCAGTATCATGAGTGAATGCTGATCGGGAGAAGTCTCAGTATTGGGGGCTTCTTCCGATAAACTACAAAAAAATATTTGAACTCCCTGATATTCCAAGTAGATTATAAGAAGAATAAAGCTCTTTTTCAGGAAACTACTGTCTTTGCAAAACGTGATAAGGAATGTCTATTTTGTAATGTGGGTTTGGGCCATAAGCTGGGGCATCTTGATGAGCACTTCAGTATCTGCCCAGATCGCTGCCACATCCCCCGGGGTGCAGCAGCAGTTCCGTGATCATATCTCTGAAATTCATTTTAGCGAACACAGCAGCAGCCCTTTGCAGGGGAAATGGTTATTTTATCCGAGCCAGTTTATTGTCCAGCCAAGTTCCGTACTGTTATCAAAAACAGTGGAATTGCCGGCTTCTTTTAAAATACTGACCAACTCAAATATTGGTTATGGCACATTTATTAGCCATTATAAAATTCCTAAAGAATTTATCGGACGCCGGATTGCCATTCGGATTCCTGCTCAATATGGCGCTTATCGGGTCTATGTAAATGGCGAGTTTATTGTCCGGCTTGGGCAAATCAGTAAAACACCTGAACAGCAGATCACTGAAAAAGCCCCCCGGATTGGCTATTTCGTTGCAGACAGTGAATACATTACCTTAAGCATTCAGGCCTCGAATTACACTCATTTGCATGGAGGGCTGGAACGCCCAATGCAGATTGGGGTCGCAGGTACAGTCAATCGTCAATTCCAGCAGTTGATGATGAGTATTGCCATGGCCTGTGGCGCAGTACTCGGGGTGGGTGTTTTCAATATCCTGTTTTCAATATTTCGAGGATCGAAAGAGCGTAATAGCAAAAGCATTTTTGTGTTTGGCTGTTTTATTATCTTTCTGGCCCTGCATAATATGTTTTCAGCGCCCTATGCCTATTCGGTATTTACCAATATCGACTGGTTATGGGGAACACGTTTAGAGTATCTGTTTACGTTTCTGGCGGTATTGTTTTTCCTCAGTTATATGCATCTGTTTAATCAGCGCTATTTAAAACCGCTGATTTATTATATTGCGATCGTCTTATTGATTTTGAATATCAGTGTGACGCTATTTTCTACCCCAGAGTTATTTGAACGTCTTGCGCTCTATAGTGCGATTTATGGTCTGGTGATTATTGGGAATTTCATGTACGGGTTTTATCAGACCCTACGTGATAAGCAACCGTATTCACGCCTGAATCTGTTTGCCATTATTTTCTTGTGTCTGACATTTTTAAATGACTATCTCTTGCTGATTAATGTCATTCAAACCACACATTTGTCTTTCATTTCCACCAGTTTATATGCCTTGTTGATTATGTTTCAGCAGTCTAGACACTATGCGCATCAAACTTATCAGACGGAACAGCTAAATTTTAACCTCATCGAGCTCAACAGTTCGCTTGATCAAAAAGTCAAAGAACGTACCCAGCAACTGCATCAACTGAATGCCAAACTGGAACATCAGATGAAGATTGATGCGCTGACCGGTGCTTTTAACCGGCGTGCTTTAAATAGTGAAATCCAGCAGAAGTTTTTGCAAAGCCAGCAACATTCACATGCCACACTGCTTTTTGCCATGCTGGATGTTGATTATTTTAAAAATTATAATGATCATTATGGCCATTTAAAGGGTGATGAGATTCTACAAAACCTGGTTAAGGTGATTCAGGCCAGCTTGCCTCAATCGGGTTATCTGGCGCGTTATGGCGGGGAGGAATTTGCCATTCTGCTTGGTGATATACCGATTCAGGTTGCCCTGCAATATCTGGAACGTGTCATTCAGCAGATTCGGGAACAACAATTTGAACATCTAAACCGGCCGGATGGCAAAGCCTGGATCACGGTCAGTGTGGGCGCGGCTTGGATAAGCCCACAACATCAATATGCCGATATTCATGCCTTGATGAAAGCTGCAGATGTGCAGCTGTATCTGGCCAAACACACCGGGCGTGATCAATTAAACTTTGAGCAGGGCGCGGATTAAAAAACGTATTTATACAGATATGATCCATCATCTTGTGAATGTGCAGGGCTGGAATCAAATCCACATCGCTGATAATAGCTGAGGGCTGTTTGAGTCGACTTGACTGCAATCTGATAGATTTTTTTCTCTACTAATGCTGCATGCATTTGATTAAATAATTTGGTGCCAAATCCAAGCCTCTGGCAATGTGGGGCGACATAATGCATCCGGATTTCTCCAGTATCACTGACCAATAAAAACCCGACTACTTTGTCGTGCACAAGGCAAACCCAACAATCGTTATAAAGCATATCGACAATCAGGCTGGCGTGATCAAATTTTTCCAGCCAGCTTTGGATGCGACTGTCCTCACGTTGATGATCTAAAACACAAGATTGAATACTGTCATGAATCACCTGAATAATTTGAGGTATATCCTGAATCTTCCCTTCACGAATCACCATGTTATTCATTTTCTCGAACATTTACAGGAAGGCTTCATTGGAAGAGAAATGCAGGTTGAAACAAAATAACAATCTTGTAGTTTTTTGAGAGGATTTTCTTAAAAACCAGTAGGTGAAGATAACTTATGTTGCTGATCTGTCGGTTTTGTTTATCTGATTTTCTAGAATCAACGCTTCTCAGGAGCGGGTGCTCAAATTTACAGCAAGCTTTACTAGAATCGCCTGCTTACTTTAAATCCCCATAAAATCGAGTCAAGGATGCCATCATCGAAATAGTGCAGGAGTTTGCACTGTCTAAAAAATAGACGTATGCTAGGTGTTAGGCCATTATTCAAATGAATATGAAGTGCTCGGTAATAAAAATAAAATCAGCCACACGAGATGATCTACTATGTTTAAATTGTTGCTCTTGCTGTGTATTTTTTTGCTGTTCAATGCCGCCTGGATCGTGGGGCGGAAAATTTATAAAACCCAGTCTTATCTCTCTGCGCAGCGTGCAGAAAAACCTGAACAAATTGCCAGTATTTCAGAACATGTCATGACTACGCATGAGGAACAGGTGCATCTGGTTGATGCTTATGAACTGGAACTGTTTGATGATGTGGCTCAGCTGTTTTTTCAGCGTCATGTAGCTATTCAGGACAGGGCACAGGCAGAGCAGTTACAGCAGGAAATCTTGCAAAAAATGCCTATGCAAAGCAGTACACAAATTCGTCAGATGGATTTAGGGGAGTGGTCGATTTTCTGGAATTTTTACCATCAGTCACTGGAATATTATGTCGGCCGCTATGGCGTGTTTTATACGCATGTCGACCGTTTTGGCCAAGAGCATCGTCAGGAAATTCGTACCGATCTTTTACAGTCAGATTGTGCTTGATACTCTCTGCTCAGGAAGCTTGTAAGTGATGATAGGCGTTAAACATCAGGCTGCATATTTAAGCCGATGTAATTCGGAAAAGGTATTTAAGGCATCTTGCCAGATTTTTTCTGCCCCCTGACGGAAATAGCCCATATGACCAATGTCCTTTAAACCATAATCTTCAGCTTTAAGATCAATATAATGCACGTTTGCCTGACGGTAATATTGCATAAAAGCATGTCTGGAATTAGGCAGGGCCCAGGCATCATCGAGAGCAGCAACCGCATAAATCGGAGTACTTACCGCAGCATAACGTATGTGTAAGTCTTTCAAATCCGGATCGGCAAAGAAATAGGTCGGATATTTGCACCACTTACGCCACTGACGATAGACATCACGTGGCAAGTCTGCACCCATGTTAAATTTGCTCCATGGCAAATAGCCGGTGATTGCTACGAGTGGAGGGAAAACAATATTCCAGATCATCTGAACCTTGATTTTTTCCTTGAGCGGCATATAACCAGGCCAGCCGGCGCCTGTGCCATAACAGTACATCGCTTCGATGCGGTCATGATGTTTACACAGACCTAATGCCTGACCTCCATAGGAATGGCCAATCATATAAATATCCAGTTCTGTCCGGCCCAAATATTCAATTGCCGCACTCAGGTCATATTCTCCCCAGTCCAGATAAGACATTTTAAAGCCTTTGAGCTGTTTCGGTGCGGAAGCGGCACCCCTCGATAATCGAAGGTCAGCATCTGAAAACCGGCATGAGTTGCATATTCTGCAAAACGGCGATAAAACGCTTGCGGTACTCCCGTCGCACAGGCAACGACAATATTGGCCTTCGCCACAGACGGTGTACGGTAGAGTTTGCCACTTAAGCTATAACCATCTTCTGCCAGAAACTGGACACTTTCTACCTGCATTTTTCCCTGCACCATGAGTATATCCTTCGTTATATTGGATGAGATCTTGTTTTTTGTGCGCTAGCTTATGTTTAATCCAATAATGGGCCAGATGTCAAAACTCGGCAGTCGTATAGCGAGAAGAACCCTTTAAACATATATGAAGATCGCTGCGCTATCATCATGTCTAAACAGGGAAAAATAGTATGATTATTGATTTTCAGCAGACGCAATTACAGAAGTTTATGGCTCTGGCAATGAAGATCGAAGCGCAACCTGAACTGTATGTGCAGTTTGATTCGGTTTCAGACTTTTATAAAGCAGACTGGCTGCGGGATTTTCCAAACGGCACCACATGGTATGTGTCCGGTCTAGACGATGGCGCCGATGAATTTCATGTCGTGATTGACTATGCCACAGCGCAGCTACAGATCAGTTGTGGCCAGACACAGTTGTCTGCAAAACTATCTTGCAAAGATTGACCGAATTGCCGCTATTTCCCGATAAAAGAATAATGACAGATGCTATAAAGTTGATATAAATTGCAGAATCATCTCTGTGTTTGGTTTTATTTGCGATAGTCCGGAGTGACCTAAGCGAATAATGCAATAAAAATAAGGAAAAATAGCATGGCACATCAGTTCACTGTGAAAGCAATTATCAATGGCGTGTCTATTGATGAATTTAAACGGCTGGCCAATGATATTCGTTTGCATGAGGCAGTCTGTCATCGAATTCCTGCGCAAAATTTAGAAATTCTGGTCTCGGAAAAGCAGGGGCATATGTATACCTTGAAACGTGCCTATAATCTGGATGTCAACATCCCGGATATGGCAAAAAAATTACTCAAGGATGCATTCCGTTTGCAGCGTACCGATATCAGCGATCTGAATCAAATGACATCGACGGTACAACTCGGGGCAAATTTACCGATCGAGGCGACCTGTCAGCGTGCAGTCACTGGAGATGAAGACCAGATCCAGTTTCAGCTTAACTGGACAGTAAAGGTCAAAGTGCCGTTGCTCGGCGGTATGCTGGAAAAGCATGCAGAAGGCGAGATTCGTAAATTTAGTGAAATTGAACTCAGTATCGTTGAAGATGAATTACGCAAGAGCCTAACAGCCTGAATTAGTGCACCCATCTCGTTCACCAATATTTAAAAAGGGCACTTTTAAGCTGGGTGGTGGCGGTCAATTCGGCAATGTATAGCCATTTAGCTTGCTGCCGTTCTCTAAGCAATGCGGCTTAAGACGTAGAAAAATAATAAGGCAATACAGGTGGGATTGAGTGCCGTTTGATCGACTGAAGAAACGGCATCATATTATTTGTATTTATGCCGCTAACTTTGAGCTTAATCACTTCTTCTATGATATTGCATCCCCAGTCGATAAGCGAGTTGATCCACATTCAGTAATTATCTGCGCGTACTGCGCAACATGAGCTAACCATCTGCATGCTATTGTTTGTATAGATATTTTTGATTGGTGAAACAGATTGCTGAATTGCAGTGCCATAAGCAAAGACTTCGACCATACCGCCTTGCATGCCCAGTTCCGTAGTGCTCAGCCGAATCCCCATAATCTGGGTGGCTCCGATTCTTTCAGCTTCAAGTTTTAAACGTACAATCGCCTCACGCCGTGCCCGCTCTACCACGCTTTCATAGCTGGTCAAACGACCTCCCAACATGTTCTGCACATTGGCAATTGCGTATTTAAAATAATCATGGGAAATGACCACATTACTGCTGATCATCTGTCCGGAATGTTCAGATAAGATAAAGCGGCTGTTGTTGACCTGGATATAAGCCAGTCGTTGTTCCTGTTCGTCTAGATAACGAAAATGTTTGCGTTCATTATAACGACCAAAGCCAAAACCGACGCTAAACAGAATGACAAAAATGACGATCTGAAAAATTAAACCGTCCATGAATTATTCTGCCTGTGGAAAAGGGTCGGGTAATTTTGGCATGACTGGATCAACAATGACCGCCGTTCCATAGACAAACAGTTCAGAGGCGCCTTGGGCAATATTGGAGGTCGAGAAACGAATACCGACAATCGCATTGGCACCCATGCTACGGGCTTTTTCAACCATCCGGTTCATCGCTTCCTGACGGGATTCTTCCAGCAGCTCGGTATAAGCAGTAAGCTCACCCCCGACAATATTTTTCAGGCCAGCGAGTAAATCACGCCCGACATGTTTGCTGCGTACCGTACTGCCATAAACCACATCAATTTGTTGGCGAATAGTATGTCCCGGTACAGATTCCAGATTGCTAAGTAACATGCGTATGTTTTCTAAATAAATTGCTGGTCTATGACAATAGGAAAACTGCCTTGAAAATGCAATAAAAAAGCCCACCGAAGTGAGCTTTTCTTTTTCTATTTTAAATCTATTTCGCCTGCTGTTCTGCTGCGCGGCGTTGTTCAGTCACGGACGGCTGATTCGGCAGGGTATCCGTGGTATTGACTTTTAAGCCTCCGCCGAGGGTCTTGTAGACTTCAACCTGATTGTTCAAGTTGGCCTGTTCAAGCAAGAGCAAGCCTTGTTCTGCGGCATAAGAGGCACGCTGTGCATCCAGTACCGTCAGATAGCTGTCAATCCCGGCGCGAAAACGTGCCTGCGACAGGCGATAGGTGGTATTGGTGGCTTCTACCAGACGGCGCTGTGCAGCAATTCGATCACCAATGTTTTGGCGAACTGCTAGCGCATCATTTACTTCACGAAAAGCGGCTTGAATCGACTTTTCGTAATCTGATAATGCAATTTGCTGATCGGTTTCAGAAATCTGGATATTGGCCTGACGGGTACCCCAATCGAAAATTGGAATATCCAGACTTGGGCCAAAGGACCAGCCAAAACTGCCTGATTTAAACAGATCGCCTAAATCGGTCGATGCATAACCTGCTGAACCGGTCAAACTGATGGTCGGGAACAGGCGTGCGCGTGCTGCTGCAATATTGGCACCCGCTGCAGACAGACGATACTCGGCAGCGCGTACATCTGGACGGTTAATCAGCAGATCACTTGGCAAGCCTGCACCCAGTGCCGTATTGGATGTGATGCGGGTTACGCGTTGTGCCGGCAATAAAGTCGCAGGCACTTGCTGACCGACCAGCAGGTTTAACAGGTTTTGTGCCTGTGCCACCTGAGTGCGGTAATTCGCGACATCATTGCGTGCCGTTTCGACGGAAATCTGGGCCTGACGCACAGGAAGTTCGCTGTCGATCCCGACATCAAAACGTTTCTTGTTCAGGTTAAACGATTCAAGCTGTGCTTTTAGCGTTTGTTCAGCCAAAGCCAGATTGGCATTGGCAAATGAATAGCTGAGCCAGGCTTGAGACACCTGACCAATCAGTGCAATTTGCGTCGCATCTCGCGCACTTTGAGTCGCCAGGAAGTTATCCAGTGCATTGTCACTTAAGCTACGTACACGCCCCCAAAAGTCCAGCTCAAATGCGGTTACACCCAGACCTACATTATAGGTGGTTACAGCACCGCGGCTTTGAGGATTGCTACTGCCCGTGTCTTGACGTAACACGCTGCCACTGGCACCAATGGTCGGTAACTGATTGTTTTCAGTAATCTGATACTGTTGCTGGGCGCGTTGAATATTCAGGGCAGCAGTGCGCAGATCACGGTTATTGTTTAATGCCAGATCGAGCACCTGTAACAGGCGCTGATCGGCAAAAAAGTTTTTATAACCTTGTTCTGCTACAGAAGTACCAGACGCATTGGTATAGCTGCTCGGGATATTTGCCTGTGCAACCGGCTCTGGACCACGCATGCTTTGACAGGCTGTCAAAGCAAGCGCAAGGGCAGATACCGCAATGCTACGACCTGTAATAGACCATACATTTTGCATTACGACTTATACTCCTGATTTTGTTGTTTTGGTTTGTATTTAAAGATACTTCGAATCCACACGTAGAATACCGGGATAAAGAAGATACCTAACAAGGTCGAGCTGATCACGCCACCAAGTACACCATAACCGACTGAGTGCTGACTACCTGCACCTGCACCTGAAGCCAGGGCAAGCGGCAATACACCAAAACCAAAGGCCAAAGTGGTCATGATAATTGGACGTAAACGCATTTTCGCCGCATGCAAGGTTGCTTCGAATAAATCTTCACCTTGCTCTTGTAGCTCTTTCGCAAATTCCACGATCAAGATCGCATTTTTCGCAGAAAGACCAATCACGGCAATGATCGCCACCTGGAAGTAAATGTTATTCGACAGGTTCGGATTTTGCAGCAGCACCATCCCGCCATAAGTCATGAGCAATGCACCGACGATACCCAATGGCACCACCAGCAGAACCGAGAACGGAATCGACCAGCTTTCATACAGGGCTGCCAGACACAGGAATACGATCAGGAGTGACAGGGCATACAGGAACGGCGCCTGTGCACCAGATTCACGCTCTTCCAAAGACAGACCGGTCCATTCGAAGTCAAAGCCGGTTAAGCCCATTTCTGGTAACTTCGCCGCAATTTCTTCCATGGCTACCATGGCATCACCCGAACTAATTCCCGGAGCCGGTGTACCTTGAATGTTCATCGACGATACGCCGTTATAACGTTCAAGACGTGGTGAACCATAGGTCCATTCGCCTGTGGCAAAGGCCGAGAAAGGCACCATTTCACCGCGATTATTACGCACATACCACTGGTCCAGATCTTCCGGCATCATACGTGAGCCAGCTTCACCCTGAACATATACCTTCTTGACCCGACCGCGATCAATGAAGTCATTGATGTACGAACCGCCCCAAGCAATACCCATAGTACTGTTAATTTCGGCAACGCTGACACCCAGTGCACCGGCTTGTGCATGATCAACAATGACACGGTACTGTGGATTATCTTCCTGACCATTTGGACGCACACCTGCCAGACGCGAGTCTTGTGCTGCCAGGCCCAGAACCGCATTACGTGCTGCCAGAAGCTGGTCATGACTTTGACCACCTGCCGCCTTAAGCTGTAAGTTAAAGCCAGCCGACACACCCAGTTCAGGCATTGCAGGTAATTGCAGTGGCATGATGTAAGACGCATCTTTAACAATCATGTTTAGTGCCATACCACGCTGGATAATGGCACCGACTTGAGATTCCGGACTAGTACGTTCTGACCAGTCTCTCAGTTTAATAAAGGCCAGACCTGCGTTTTGACCCACACCGGTAAAGGAGAAACCCGCCACACTAAAGACTGACTCGACATGATCTTTCTCGTTTTCCAGGAAATAGTTGGTCATGGTATTGACCACCTTGTCGGTACGTTCCAGAGTTGCATTTGGTGGTAACTGAACCAGTGCCATGACCACACCCTGGTCTTCATCCGGCAAGAATGAAGACGGCAGTTTCTGGAACAACAGCACAATAATACCCAGTACCACCGCATACACGATACCTGAGAAAATCTTACTGTGGGTCATGCGATTCACGCCGCCCTGATATTTCACAGACACCTTGTCAAAGCTGCTGTTAAACCAGCGGAAGAAACGCGCAAAGATACCATTGCTTTCCGGCTTGTTTGGATCATGCTGTTTGAGCAGGGTCGCACACAGGGCAGGGGTAAAGGTCAAGGCGACAATCAGTGACAGGATCATTGCCGTGACCAGCGTAATCGAGAACTGACGATAAATGACGCCGGTGGTTCCACCGAAGAAGGCCATTGGAACGAATACTGCAGACAGCACCGAGGTAATACCAATCAGTGCGCCGGAAATCTGTCTCATCGATTTTTCAGTTGCAGACACCGGATCCAGATGCTCTTCCACCATGACCCGTTCTACGTTCTCGACTACAACAATCGCATCATCGACCAGAAGACCGATCGCCAGTACCATGGCAAACATGGTCAGGGTGTTGATCGAGAAGCCAAAAACGTTAATGACCGCAAAGGTGCCCAATACCACCACTGGAACAGCCATGGTTGGAATAATCGTGGCACGCCAGTTCTGCAAGAACAAGAACATGACCAGGAACACCAGAATAATCGCTTCGATCAGGGTCTTAACCACACTCTTAATCGACAGTTCAATAAATGGTGTTGTATCAAAGGCCAGTTGATCGACCATGCCTTGCGGATAGTTCGGACGTAACTGTTCTAAGCGTTCTTCAACCGCTTTTGCTGTATCAAGCGCGTTAGCACCTGTGGCAAGTTTAATTGCCACACCACCAGCCGGTTTGCCATTAAATTTCGAATCAAACTGATAGTTATCTGCACCGAGTTCCACCCGTGCCACATCACCCAGACGAACTTGCGCGCCCGAAGTGGTGTTTTTCAGGAAGATATTGCTGAACTGTTCCGGAGTTTGTAACAGGCTTTGAGCCGTTACGGTCGCATTCAGCACTTGACCTTCAACTGCAGGAGCACCACCAAGCTGACCCACCGCAACCTGTGCGTTCTGGGTGCGAATTGCAGTCGCAATATCGCTCGGTGTTACTTGCAGGCTAGCCATTTTGGCCGGATCTAGCCAGATGCGCATCGCATAAGAGCCACCAAAGACCTGAACTTCACCAACCCCGGCCACACGGCTTAAAGGTTCAGAAATATTCGAGTTGACATAGTCTTTGATGTCATCGGCGGTCAGGCTGCCATCAGGTGAATAGAAAGCCAATACCTGAAGGAAGCTGGCACCGGATTTGGTGACACGCACACCCTGACGCTGTACATCTTCGGGAAGAAGTGCAGTGGCAGACTGTAATTTGTTCTGAACCTGAACCTGTGCGATATCAGGATCAACACCCTGGTCAAAGTTCAAGGAAATAGAAGAAGAACCGTTACCCGCGCTGTTAGACGAGATATAACGTAAGCCATCCATACCGTTCATCTGCTGCTCGATGATCTGGGTGACTGTATTTTCAACAGTTTCAGCAGATGCACCTGGATAAGTCGCAGAAATGGTCACGGTTGGCGGAGCAATCGTTGGATATTGTGCAATTGGCATTTTGCTGATGGTTAAAATACCGGCCAGCATGATAACCAATGCAATCACCCATGCAAAAATCGGGCGATGAATAAAGAATTGAGCCATGAACCATTACTCCTTATGCATTTGCAGCAGGTTTTTGTTCAGGTTGTTCTTTCTTTGCATCATCTGCCTTTTTCTCGCTTGCTGCAGGCTGTTGCGGTGCAGCACCTTGTGGCGCAGCAGCTTGAGGTTGATAAGGTTTAGCTACAACTTGCTGTTCAGGTTTCACTTTTGCAATCCCGTCCACAATCACTTTATCACCTGGATTCAGACCTTCAGTCACAATCCAGTTGTTGCCTTGAGAGCCGGTGGTCGTGACTGGACGTGGTGCTACTTTACCATCAGCACCGACCAGCATCGCCATTGCCTGACCTGTTGGAGTACGGGTCAACGCCGCTTGTGGGATCAGGAAGGCATTGGGCACTTCACCCTGTACGATTTGCGCAGTCGCAAACATACCTGGCAGGAGTAAATGGTTTTTGTTCGGGAATACCGCACGTAAAGTCACCGTACCTGTTTCCGGATTTACGCTGGCATCCGAAAATGCAAGACGGCCTTCAATCGGGTAGATGCTGCCATCTTCAAGCTTTAACTTCACTTTAGTGTTGTTTGAGCTATTCAAATCGCCTTTGTTGAGCTGCTGACGTAAACGTAAAAGCTCAGCACTGGACTGGTTGATATCCACATAAATTGGATCTAAACGCTGAATGGTAACCAATGGCTCTGGTTGATTCGCCGTCACTAATGCACCCGCAGTGACAGACGAACGGTTGGTCTGGCCCGAGATCGGTGCACGTACAGTCGAATAGCCCAAGTTAATTTCGGCATTACGCAAGGTGGCACGGTTGGCATTCAGATCGGCTTCAGCCAGTTTGACCTGTGCCACGATGTCATCATATTCTTGTTTAGAAATGGCATTGGTTCCAACCAGCTGGCGGTAACGGCCTTCCTTCACACGTAATACACCCAGATTGGCTTCAGCACGGGCAATTGCTGCACGAGCATTATCCACGGTCGCACGGTTGGTGCTTGAATCGATTTCGTACAGAGCCTGACCTTCACGCACATAACTGCCTTCAGTGAACAAGCGTTTAAGCACCACACCACTGGCTTGCGGACGTACTTCTGAAATTTCAAATGCTGTTGTACGACCCGAGAGCTCTACAGACTGCTCTACACTTTGTGGTTGTGCAACAAGAACACCGACTTCAGTCGGTGGCATCTGTTGTTGAGCACCAGCTTGCTGGCCCTCTTTTGGATCTTTGCTACAACCAACAAGTGCAAGACTTGTTGCTAATGCGCAAGCAGTCAGGGCAGGTGCCCAAAGCTTTGCAGACATCATTGTTTCACCTCTATTAGATCTTTATCTAAATTTTCTTATTTGTGCGCCGCGCAATATCTGATCCAGACCATATACCACAACGAAATCCAAATAAAACTGATACTCCAGCCGGATATGACATCTGAAGGAAAATGTACGCCTAGATAAACTCTTGAAATCCCCATCATCAGCATCCATAAGCCTGCACCGATCATGATGATGGTAAAGCGAGAATGTTGCCGATACATGTAAATTGCCAGACAAGCCAGACATGCCGCATACAGACTATGCGCACTTGGAAAGGAACTTCCAAAACTTTCAACCAGATGCAAGGACTCTGGTGGTCGGGGTCGGGCAATTGCAAACTTTAACAGCCAAGCTAGGAGTATTCCTCCGATAATTCCGATACATATAAAAATTACGCTTGTATGCTTTTTATACCACAGCAAGGCAATACACCATAGTGTGGATAAAAATAATACAAATGGCATGCCACCTATCACTGATAAGGACAGAGTAATTCGATTCCAAAACTCGGTGCGATACAGACTCATCCTTTCCACTGCGTGCAAATCAAGCTTGCTTAAAGCAGGGATATTCAGGATGAACACACTGAAAATTAAAAATAAAATACCGACAAAAAGTAACAAGTAATGCATGCCAAAAATCCTTGTCCCTTTAACCGTTCGCAGATCGGTTAATTGTCTGGAGTAGAAGTGTACTTGTCAGTACACTTTTTTTCAAGTGTGCGTATTTTATGCGAATTCCATTTTTTTAGTAAGGAATTTGTTGCTAAATATACTGTAATTGTCGCAGTTTTAAGATTTCGTCGATGTATGATTTTCGTCAATTTCAATGCTTTGCTTGGGGGGCCAGAAGAAATCACTTGGCCGGGTCAGGAAGTGAGTCATGACCAGTTTTGCCAACGGTTTCCACTGTTCAAAACGCACCCGTCGTGCACGCAAGGCCACAATAATGGTCAAACTGAAACTGACAAATAAGTTGGTCAGGCCAATCAACAACACACCGAGGAAAGACACCACAATCAAGCCAATATCAGGGCCATTAATATTGATCAGGCCCTGAATAAAGTTGGCCGATGCAAAGGCAATATGCCGGATATCGAGCGGCAACCCCAGAATAAAACCAATGGTGCCCATACTGCCGAGCATGATGCCAAACATGAAATTACCTGCCAGCGCTCCCAGATTACGTTCAATATAATCTGCAAACCGGTACAACCGTTCCTGTCCCATCAATTGCGATAAACGTATATGGGCTTTCAGGCGGGGGCCTACCTTGCGGTAGACGGCCATATTGTCAAAATAACCGGCCAATAACCCGGACAGGAACAGACATACCCCGGCAATCGCAGCATGCGGAATCGCCAAAGAGGTAAAGGGATTCAGGTCATGTAAGGTTTTGGTTGCCTTGGCATGATTCATTAAGGGTTCATGCAGAGCAACGTCCCACATTAAGGTAATCAATGCCGCCACCGGAATGGCAATCGAAATATTGCCCAGAATTGCCACAAACTGGGTACGGATAATATTCACAATCAGCGCGGCCAGCTCGGCAATTTGCGCCATTTTTGAGCCTTTGCGTTGCTGGACTGTGGCCGCCAGTGCAGCGGCTGTCATCGCTGGCTGTTTGGTCGCCACGGTAAAATGCAGCACATGGATCAGCATAAAACCCAGCGAATAATTCATGCTATAGCTAAAGGCCTGCATGAGAGGCGCCATGCTCAGGCGTGTCATCAGGATTTTCAGGGTGGCCATTGTTGCGATAATGGCACCTGCACCGGCGGCCGATTTGTACATGGCCAGAAAGCCTTTTTTGTCAGTACTGACATAGTGCTCGCCGGTTTTACTAGCATTCTCAGTCACCTGCAAGGCCAGGAGTTCACTATTGGTCGCCAGCAGGGCACGTACACTGCGTTCGCTATAAATCGCTTCAGTGATATCTGCAATAAACAGGCCGATGGACTGGTAGCGCAGGTCATCCTCGTCCATGACCATGTTGAGCAGGATTTCAACCCGCTCCAGACACTGCTCCAGCAGTGCCAGCATATAGGTCAGACTCACGCTGACCCCAATCCGTTTGGTAGAGCGGCGAATTTTTGCCACGACATCATGACACTGTTCCAGCATCACCAGTGCTTGCGAAGCATCTGGCGGGGTGATCGAATCGACCAGCGTGACCGTGTTATAGCGTTTTTTGTATTCCTGAATAAATTCGTTAATCTCACGGTTCTGCACCAGAAAAGGAGATTCATATTCCATCAGTTCCGGCTGTGCATTAATAAATTCAGGATGCAGACCAATACCACTGATCCGATACGACAAAATGGTCAGTGCCTTGATCAGTTGATCTTTAATGCGGGTCTTTTCAGGCTGATTGGAGTGACCCTGATTGAGAACTGAAAATAAGCGTTGCCAGTCATCTTCATCAAAATAGTCGAGCCAGTATTTATCGGTCGGCTGATAAAAAACCTTGCGAAATAATTCTTGTAATTGCTGATGATCCGGAATAACTGGCAGGATATGCGCGCCAATACGCTGATTGAGCTGATTCCAGAAACCATCCAGAGACAAAATACCGGTATCGGAAAACAGACTGGTCTGTTTATAACGGTTAATGATCCGCAGGGTAAATGTCTGTAATGCTGAAACTGCATTCGGCGTCAATAATAAAGCTTGGATAAATGCATTGAACTTTGCTTCGATTTCTTCGGTATTTCTGCTGTCTTCCGGTCTGATTCTTTCAATCAGTTCAATGAGAAGATTTTCATCCAGCACCGCCTGAGGTTGCTCAAGCTGATGCTGCATGTTTTGGAAAAGATCAAGAAAATTAATATGCATAGGCGAGTTTAAAGATTACTGAATTCGGTGTAGGGCCAGTTTGGCCAGATTAATCAGAGCTTGACGATACTCAGAGTCAGGTAATGCCTGCAAGGCATGAATGGCGGTTTCCGTTTCTTCAGTCGCACGTTGACGGCAATAGTCCAGTGCCCCGGACGCATTGACAATTTGAATGACTTGATCGAGATGTTCTGTACCGCCAGTGGCAATACTGCGACGGATAATTTCATGCTGCTCACCGGAGGTATTTTTTAGCGCAGCAATCAATGGCAGGGTAGGTTTGCCTTCCATCAGGTCATCACCGATATTTTTGCCGAGGGTTTCTGCATCGGAGGTGTAATCTAGAATGTCATCAATAATCTGGAAGGCATTGCCGAAATGACCGGCGAAAGTTTTTAAAGGGTCACGGAATTCATCTTTCCCCGACAGAATCGCTGCGCCTTCTGTCGCCAGTTCAAACAGGCGCGACGTTTTACCATGAATAATATTTAAATAAGTCGCTTCACTGGTTTCTGGCTGGTGCTGGGATTGCAATTGCAGCACTTCACCTTCAGCAATTTCACAGGTGCCGGTCGAGAAATCTTTCAGCAAGACCATATTGTTTAAATCGACCAGCAGATCAAATGCACGTGAAATCAGGAAGTCACCGACCAGAACAGCAGTCTGGTTATTCCATGTCGCATTGGCAGTCGGACGGCCACGACGCAGGCCAGATTCATCGACCACATCATCATGCACCAGCGTCGCCGTATGCAGCATTTCAATAATCGCGGCCAGCTTGCGATGCGGTTCTAAATCTTCAGCACCACAAGCCTTGGCAGCCAGAAGACACATAATCGGGCGCATGCGTTTGCCACCCGCTTCGACCACATGTTTGCTGACGGCCATCACCAGTGCAACTTTTGAAGTAATTCCTTCATTAATGAATGTGTCCATCGCAGCAAAGTCGTTAGCAACAGGAGCGAGAATGTCTTGCTTAAAGTCGATGGTCATGTGAAAGAAAACCTCTAGTCTGGTAAATCGCAGGTCGTAGTTTAACAATTTATAACATGAGTGAAACCTAAGAAATGCATAAACTCCACTAAAAATCAGCTTTTTATAGATCTTATTCAGATTCGATCTATATTCTGCGCTACAAAAAATCAGGAAAGGTCAGCGATATCGCTCTCTTCATCAGGCTGAGTATATTAATCAAACTGGCCGAATTTCTGCTGTATTATTTTGTTGCTGAATATATCTTGAGTGTCTGATTTGATAGAAATTATTTAAGTGTTAAATAATTAGCACATACTCGCCATTATTATTTCAGTAAAATGGCTTGTTGTTTTTTTGAATATCCCTTAAAATCCTCGCCCTTAGATATCCCCCAGTGGCGTACGTCTTAAGATCGATATCTTCCTTTATCGGCACGACGACACGGGCTTGTTTGGAGTACATTATGTACGCAGTAATCCAAAGCGGTGGTAAACAACACCGTGTAATCGAGGGTGAAACCCTTAAAGTAGAATTATTGAAAGCTGAAACTGGCTCAACTATTACGTTTGATGACGTATTGATGCTTGTAAACGGTGAAAGCATTCAAATCGGTGCTCCAGTTGTTGCTGGCGCTACTGTAACTGCTGAAGTAGTTAGCCATGGTCGTCACGACAAAATCCGCATTATCAAAATGCGTCGTCGTAAACACTACCGTAAACAACAAGGTCACCGTCAATGGTTCACTGAGTTGAAAATTACAGCTATTTCAGGCTAATTACGAGGAGTAAATAGACATGGCAACTAAAAAAGCCGGTGGTTCGACTAAAAACGGTCGTGATTCGAATCCTAAAATGTTAGGTGTTAAAATGTACGGCGGTCAATCTGTGACTGCTGGTAACATTATCGTTCGTCAACGTGGTACTGAATTCCACGCTGGTCAAAACGTAGGTATGGGCCGTGACCATACTTTGTTTGCGACTGCTGACGGCGTAATCAAATTCGAAGTGAAAGGCCAATTCGGTCGTCGCTACGTATCTGTTGAAGCGTAATTCGCTGAGATAGAAAAAAAGCCCACAGTTTCTGTGGGCTTTTTTATGCCTGAAAATTGACTGTAATGAACGCCTGATCCAGCTTATGTAAAAAAACGGCTGAAATCTTCATCATGATGAACAAAAAAATAGATTTCGAATTAATAACCATACAAAAGTTCTTATTTTCTATCATTTTAGCTTTTAATTTTCGTTTAAGATGAGACATCAAATAAATTGCGATGACGCAAAATATAAAGGTGAAATTATGAATATGCTTCGTAAAACCGTCTGTGCTATGGCTCTGGGTGCAGTGATTTTAGCACCGGTGATGAGTACAACCGTGTTTGCTGCACCTGTGGCAGCGTCGGAGCAACAGGCAACTGCCAGTCTGGTAAAACAGCTGAATTATGTGCGTAGCATGACGGCAAATTTTGAGCAAAGCACCAAGGTGACCAATCCGAGAGCAACCCAGAAAAAAGGCTTGAGCGCACAACATATGAATCAAACCTTTAAAGGGGTGATGAAAGTCGAGCGTCCGGGTAAATTCTATTGGGAAACGACCGTACCATCGAAGCAAACCATTACAACGACTGGTAAAACAGTATGGATTTATGATCCGGATTTGCAGCAAGCGGTTCGTCAAAACCTGGATGAGCAAGTTGCCAATACACCGGCTTTGCTTCTGTCAGGAAATACCAGTCAGATTATGCAGTCTTACCGGGTCACTCAGCCGAATAAGGGGAAAACCTATTACACACTGTATCCTAAAAATACCGATGGTGTCTTTGAGAGCCTGACCATCAGTTTTGGTGCAAACAAGGCACCTAGCTTGATGATCTTGCAGGATTCACTTGGCCAAACTACAAATATTAAGTTTAGTAATGTGAAAGTGAATAGCAGTATTCCGGCTTCTACCTTTAACTTTACCCCGCCAAAAGGTACGGACATTATTGATCAATAATCAGAAGTATCAAGTAAACCAAAGAGCAACCGATTCAGGTTGCTTTTTTATTGCCGATTATCATGATTGTTTTGAGCAGGCTACAAGGTTCAGCTATATCTAGACAAGAGAGCATCTTAAAATAAATAAAAGTCGAGTCAATGAAATTGCAAAATTTTGGGAGCTCAGGATGAAGATCAATCTGTTTAAAACTGCTGAATTTTATGCTGTCTTATTAATCACTGTATATATGTTGGGCTGTCAGCCGCCATCCAATTCAGTTGCAACGCTTACCCAAACAGATCCGTTGGTGCAGATTGAAGCCAAGAGTATTCCCGTCAAAGGGGTGGCCAAAGTGGTGTGTGAAATAGAAGGCTGTGTACGCTTTGATCTTCATACGGTGGATACCAACCTCGACTGGATTGATCAATATTTTATAGAACGTATTCAGCATACCGAGCCGGTTGCATTCACTAAAGTGACTCAGAAAAATCCTAAAAAAGCCGATGAGCCCCATTATCTGGATCAGCGTTTTATCAAGGTAGTATTTATCGCTCAGCGTGATCATCTGGCGACTTTTGCCTTAATAAGTTCCAATCTGGTGAAGAATCACACTGCATCAAGTGAACATGTGGAATATATCAATTTTGATATGAAACAGAAAAAGCGTCTGGCTTTGCATCAATTGATGTTAAAGGGCGGTGAGCAGAAACTACTCAATGTGATATATCGAACCAATACTCGATGGCTACGCACACAGGGGATACAAGCACAGCAGTTAAAACTGAGTGATAACTATTATTTTGACAGGTCGGGTCTGGTGTTGGTGTACCCGGCAGGTGAATTAACTTCTAAAGCAGCAGGAACGCCTGAATTAAAAGTGTCCTATGCAGATTTGGGTGAAGTGATTTGGCCTGAATATTTAGCCATTTTACAGCCCAAGACTTCCTAAATATTGTGCTAATAAGGCACAGCTGGGGTCGTAGTCACTGTATTTTTTGACGTTAAGAGCTTACACTATAGCCAGTTTTTTTCTTCTGCAAAGATTGATTATGATCGACCCGAAATTACTCAGAAACAATATTGAGGCTGTAAATTTGGCCTTGGCAAAACGTGGTGTTCAACTCAATGTTGAAGAGTGGGCCTCCCTAGAAGCGCGCCGTAAAGAAATTCAGTCCAAGACAGAAACACTGCAAGCTGAACGTAATGCCGGTGCAAAACAAGTCGGTCAAATTAAAAAGGCAGGCGGTGATGCTTCTGAAATCATGACACGCATGTCTGCGATTGGTGATGAAATCAAAGCGGCTGAAGCAGCATTGGCTGAACTGCAAGCGGAGCTTGAAGAAAAATTACTGTCTATTCCAAACTTGCCAGATGAAGCTGTGCCTGAAGGCAAAGACGAAAGCGATAACGTGGAAATCCTGAAATGGGGTACACCACGTGAATTCGATTTTGAGATCAAAGACCATACTGACCTCGGTGAAATGATGGGCGGTCTGGAATTTGAAACCGCAACCAAATTAACCGGTTCTCGTTTCAGTGTTTTGAAAGGCCCATTGGCGCGTTTACAACGTGCATTGACACAGTTCATGCTGAATACGCATACAGACCAGAATGGTTATACTGAAGCTTATGTACCGTATTTGGTGAATGCGGATTCATTACGTGGCACAGGTCAGTTGCCTAAATTTGAAGAAGATCTGTTTAAACTTCAAGGCGAAAAAGAATTCTATTTAATTCCAACTGCTGAAGTGCCAGTGACTAACTTCGTGCGTGATGAAATCATTGATGCAGATCGTCTGCCATTAAAATATGCAGCACATACCCCATGTTTCCGTAGTGAAGCAGGGTCTTATGGCCGTGATACCCGTGGCCTGATTCGTCAGCACCAGTTCGACAAAGTGGAAATGGTTCAGATTGTTAAACCTGAAACGTCTATGCAGGCACTGGAAGATTTAACCGGCCATGCTGAAGGTATCTTGCAAGCATTAGGTCTGCCATACCGTAAGATCATCCTTTGTGGCGGTGATATGGGCTTTGGCGCGACCAAGACTTATGATCTTGAAGTTTGGGTGCCAAGCCAGAATACTTATCGTGAAATATCTTCATGTTCAAACATGGGTGACTTCCAGGCGCGTCGTATGAAAGCGCGTTACCGTGCCGACCAGAAAAAAACTGAATTTGTACATACCTTGAATGGTTCGGGTCTGGCGGTTGGTCGTACCTTGCTTGCAGTGATGGAAAACTATCAGCGTGCAGACGGTTCGATTGAGATTCCTGAAGTATTGCGTCCATATATGGGTGGTGCGACTTATATCGACTAATGCTTGATATCAGCATCGCTAAATGTGCATGAAAATTGCATAGACAATCAGATTTAAAATTTTGAGGTAGTTCGTGGATATCTTTCCAATCTCGTTAAAGTTGCAACAGCAACCTTGTCTGATTGTCGGTGGTGGACATATTGCCTACCGTAAAGCGGTATTATTAGCAAAAGCCGGAGCAGTGATTCATGTCATTGCCCCTGAAATTGATGCCAATTTACTTGGGATTGTTCAGCAGTCTCAAGGGCAATATGATCAGGCACCATTCAGTATACAGATTCCTTTGCGCCATTATCGTTTAGTGATTGCAGCAACAGATGATGCTGATGTGAATCGTCAGGTTTTCGAACTGTGCGAAGCTGAAAATGTACTGGTCAACAGTGTCGATGATCCACCACATTGCCGTTTTATGGTACCTGCGATTATTGACCGTTCGCCGCTGGTGATTTCGGTGGCATCGAATGGCACGTCGCCGGTGTTGTCACGCCAGATTCGGACTCAACTGGAAGCGACGATTCCACATGGCATGGGCAAGCTGGCTGAGTTCTCAGGCAAATGGCGCAGTCGCGTTAAAGCAAAAATTGTCAATCCGGATCAGCGCCGTATTTTCTGGGAAGATCTGTACGCCAGTCCGCTGAAAGAACAGGTGTTTAATGACAATATGGTTGAAGCAGATCGTCTGATCGAGCAAGCATTACAAGAGTGGCAACAGCCGAAAGGTGAAGTCTATCTGGTGGGTGCTGGTCCAGGTGATCCAGAACTGTTGACCCTGAAAGCGTTAAGGTTGATGCAGCAAGCCGATGTGGTGATTTATGATCGTTTGGTGTCTGAACCAATTATGGATCTGTGTCGCCGTGATGCGGAAAAAATTTATGTTGGTAAGGCGCGTTCCAATCATGTAGTTCCACAAGATGGGATTAATGCTTTATTGGTCAAATATGCCAGTGAAGGCAAGCGAGTTTGTCGTCTGAAAGGCGGTGATCCTTTCATCTTTGGGCGTGGCGGCGAAGAAATTGAAGAACTGTTTGCGGCAGGTATTACTTTTCAGGTGGTGCCGGGTATTACCGCAGCTTCAGGTTGTTCCGCCTACGCCGGTATTCCATTAACGCATCGGGATTATGCACAAAGTGTGCGTTTCCTGACAGGTCATTTAAAAGAAGGTTCGCCTGAATTGCCTTGGCGTGAGCTGGTTTATGAAAACCAGACCTTGGTGCTGTATATGGGACTGGTGGGATTGGAAAGAATCTGTGCGCAGTTAATCGCTCATGGTCAACGCGCAGATATGCCGGTGGCACTGGTCTCTAAAGGCACGACTCCTGAGCAAAAAGTTGTGGTGGGAACCCTTGCCGACATCGCCTCCAAAGTGTCTGAGCATCAAATTCAGGCACCGACTTTAACCATTATTGGTGAAGTGGTTCGCTTGCGTGAACAACTGCAATGGCATGAGCGAGGATAAGCAAAGCACTGCTTTGCCCGAGCGCAAGACGAAGGCTATGCCTGAGTAAGAGGATAAGCAAAAGTTGTTTCTTGGTTTGACCGCAAGACGAAGGCTATGCCTGAGTAAGAGGATAAGCAAAAGTTGTCTCTTGGTTTGACCGTAAGACGAAGGCTATGCCTGAGTAAGAGGATCAGCAAAAGTTGTTTCTTGGTTTGACCGCAAGACGAAAATTACACCTGAATAAAAGGATATGACGATTAATCTCATGGTCCGAATACAGGAAAAAGCTGTATCTAGATAACAGCACTGATGTTGCTGTTTGATCTATAAGTTGAAAGCTATATCTGAATGAAATGTATAAAGTGAGAAATAAGTGATCCACGTTGTTTTATATGAGCCCGAAATTCCTGCAAATACAGGCAATATTATTCGTCTGTGTGCCAATACGGGAGCACAGTTGCATCTGGTCAAGCCACTGGGTTTTGAACTGGATGATAAAAAACTGAGACGTGCCGGTCTGGATTATCACGAATATGCACGTATGCAGATTTGGGACACTATCGAAGATTGTCTGGCCGATCTGGCAAGCAAAGGCATTGCTCTGGATGCGGTCTATCCACTGACCACCAAAGGGACTGAAACGCCACATACCTCGGACTTGAACCGTCCTGTGGCATTGTTGATGGGGCCGGAAACGCGTGGTCTGCCTGAACATGTTCGGATGATGTTCCCGCAGCAGCACTGGATTCGTTTACCGATGGCAGAGAACTCTCGTAGTTTAAACCTTTCGAATGCCACGGCAGTGATTGTATATGAAGCCTGGCGTCAGCAGGGTTTTAAAGCGCTCTAAGCTTAAATTTACAATAATTTGAAAAGCTGCCTTTAGGTGGCTTTTTTATTTGCTAGGATAGAGAGATACAACTGATTGGAATAAGAAGGATATACGCGTGAAGCCGATATTAAAATTTGCCTTGGCCTGTTGTATTGGAATGACTGCTTTACACCTCGGTGCGCAAGAAGCAAGTGATGTAATGGGGGAAACGCAACAAGTTCAGCCAATTACGCAAGCGGAAATACAGCAAGGATTGGCTGACATGCAAAAACGCTTGGATGCGCGGATCGATAACTGGGGACAGAGTCTGAATTCCGATGATTTTGAATGGACTTGGCGTGGACGTAAATTGAAGCAGACCAAACGTCAGGAAGTTTGTGATATTTTTCAGGATGTGGTCAATGAAATGTATCAGCTGGCGGTCAAGAATAAAGCCAGACTAAATCCGGAAGAGCAAAAATTATTGTCGAATAGAAGTCTGTTCATTGAAAAACTGGGCTATGAAAATAATCGGGTCAATACCCAAATGGGTTTTGATTGTCGTTTATCCTAAGTAAAATCAAAACATAAAAAAGGCGCTTAAAGCGCCTTTTTTATTTGAACCGGAACGATATTATTTATCGTCAAATTCGTTGTGCTGAGGTGCAGGATGCTTGAAACCTTTGGTTTTATAACCCAGGTACAAGATACCGCCAAATGCCCAGATCAGACCATATTTCAATGAGGTTTGATCAACTTCGAGCCATAAGGCAAATACTGCAATGAAACCTGCAAGTGGTACCACCACAAAGTTCAGAATTTCTTTCCCAGTTTTGGTACGACCATCACGTAAAGCATAGCGTGAAATGACAGACAAGTTTACGAAACTGAACGCCGTCAATGCACCGAAACTGATCAGTGAAATCACAAAATCAAGATCCATGAAGCCAGCTGTTAAGGCTACAGCACCGACAATCATAATGTTGTATGACGGTGTGTAGTTTTTCGGACTGATATGACCAAAGATTTTCTTGTTGATCACGCCATCACGGCCCATGACGTACATTAAGCGAGATACACCTGCATGTGCAGAAATCCCTGATGCCATGACGGTAATGATTGCAAAACCAAGTACATAAGCCTGGAACAAGGACCCACCCACCAGCATCAAAATTTCCGGCTGAGTTTCAGCAATATTCTGGAAATATGAACCTGGATTGTTCGGGAAGTAAATCTGCATAAAGTAAGTGCTGATAATGAAAATAATACCGGCAATTAAAGCGGTCAAGAAAATCGCTTTAGGCAAAGTTTTTTCAGTATCTTTGGTTTCTTCAGCCAGCGAGCTTAAAGAGTCAAAACCAGTGAAAGAGAAGCACAGTAAAGTCGCACCGGTAATCAGGGCGCCTACTGAAGTTAATTCATTCCAGAACGGTTCCAGACTCCAGAGCTGATAGCGTTGCTCAGCTGTGATTGGACCATCCGCATTAAAGCCAGCCTGTAACTTGCTGTAGACCATCCAGGTAAATACGGCAATGACAATCAACTGCACGAACACGATCATACTGTTGAAGTTCGCTACAAAGCGCGCACCACGTAAATTGATGCCAGTCATGAATGCAGTCAATACCACGACCCAAACCCAATGATTGATATCAGGGAACAGGGCTTCTAGGTAAATGACAGCAAGAATGATGTTGACCATTGGCGACAATAAATAATCGAGCCAAGATGACCATCCCACCATGAAACCCACATTCGGGTGAATGGATTTTTGCGCATAGGTATAGGCCGAACCCGAAGAAGGGTAGCGACGAATCATATGACCATAGCTCAAAGAGGTTAACAAAATTGCAATCAGCGCAAAAATGTAAGAGGTGGGAACGTGGAAGTTACTTTCTTCAGATACCAGACCGAATGTATCAAACAAGGTCATGGGTTGAATATAAGCCAAACCAATAATAATGATGTGCCAGAGTCCCAGCGTTTTTTGCAGTTTAGCTGCCGATTGAGTCCCAGAGATATTAGTCAACGGCGTTATCCTCTTAATCGTTGATCAAGGATCAGTCATATTTATAAGGATCGTTTGAGACGAACGATCCCCCCTACAGTTTTCTATAAAAGCCCGCCAATCTACTTGAAAAGAAGGGCTTTTGCTAGCTATTTTTTTGACTTTTGAGGTGCATAAAGTATGCTATTCAAATTAACGCAATGATTTCTTTATGCAAGATTAAAGCCTGATGTCTAAAAAAACATCAGGCTTTAATTTTCGCTATATTGGCTTATTTTTCAGTAATTACCAAGCCTTTTTTAAGATAGATTTTAAATCTTCCAGGGTGGCTTCTTTCGGGTTATAAATGATGGAACCATCGTTCAGGGCTTTCTCTGCCACTTCATCCAGCTGCGCTTCAGAAATCTTGCCGGTTTCACGTAATGTACGTGGCAGTTTGGTTAGACTATAAATCCGATCTCGCATGGTCAGAATAGTGGCAATGGTTTTGTCTGCGCGTAAATGTGCAGGTGTTTGCGCATAAATATCGGCACCTGCCAAAGGTAGCAACAGATCAGCAATCTTGTCACCATTGACCTCTTTGTTGTATTCCAGCACATACGGCAGGAACAGGTTCATACATAAACCATGCGGCAAGTGCACCACTGCACCGAGTGAATGACCGAGTGAATGTACAATCCCGACCATCGAGTTAGAAAATGCAATACCGGCCATGGTCGATGCTTGAGCCAGTTCCAGACGGCCTTGCGCATCATTGGGATTATCCAGCACATTGAATAGATGGCTACTGATCTTCTTGACTGCTGCGGTGGCATAAGCATCCGAGATTGGATTGGCTGCCATACAGGTATAAGCTTCGACCGCATGGGTCAGTGCATCCATTGCGGTCATGGCGGTTAAATGCGGCGGCAGAGTCTGGGTCATGCGCGGATCTAAAATCGCAGCATGCGGCATCAGATAATACGATGCGAAAGGCATTTTAACGTTCTTCTCGGTATCTGAGACGACAGCCACCATGGTGACTTCTGAACCTGTCCCTGAAGTTGTTGGAATCACAAAAAATGGTTTCAGTGGCTTAGGCAGGTTGTGGGCACCAGAATATTTAAGCAAGTCATCACCCCCTTCAGACACCAGAATATTGGTGGCCTTGGACGTATCAATGACTGAACCACCGCCTACAGCAATGATCGCGTCACAGTGATTTTCACGATACAGTTTCGCCGCACTACGTACTGTACCCAAGCTAGAATCGGGTGGTACATCATCAAAAATGGCTACAATTGCAGCATCTGCCATTTCAAATGCCGCTTCAATCGGTGCCAGCAGATTATTGGCGCGTACACCTTTGTCGGTAATGATCAGCGGACGTTTTGCGCCTAAGGTCGCAAGTTCAAACGGAATATGTTCTAACGCGGCATGTCCGGCAATGACTTTAACCGGACAGAAAAATTCATAATAAGGTTTAGCCATGTTATACACTCCGTTTTAAATAAGATTGAGCGATTTTTAGATAAATACTGCTCGCTTCGCTTAGTTTTTCTTTGAGGCTGAGATTGCTTGGATATTCTTTGACAGCCAGTTGCGCCACCAGTTTAGGCAAAATCAGTGCTTCCATTTTATTTAGACAACGCACCAGACGAATGGCATTGGAAATATCGCCATCGGCAATCATGCGGTCATTGGCAAAGGCTTGAGAGGTGCTTTCCTGAAAGGAAAAAACTAAAAAAGCATGGTGCAGATGTTTAAAGGTAATAGTCAGATCAGGTGCTTTTTCCAGATTTTTCACCAGTTCCAATTGCTTGTCCTTAGTGACCCGCGCCACAAAGGCTGGGCCATGCGGAAAGACTTTCATGGAAAGAGTGAAATGGACTGGAAATTGAGCAACTTCCTGTTTGATTTCTTCATCCACCTGGCTTGCCATGACCAGACCGCGGCCAATCACATCCATCATGAGTTTGACATAGGCAAGCTGCAAAGCGGGTTTTACGGATTTAGTTGCAATCACGTGATGATCCCTATCTCAATATTATTGGTTTAGAGTAAATACTCTAATTTATTTGGGGGTGAAATGCAAAGGCTTTATCTTTGCTCGACAGTGACTTGATTAAAGTAACCGCTGTGGCGCAAAGTTTCAATAATTTCACGACATAACTGGTTGAATTGTGGCGGTTGTTCCAGTAGGTCGCTCATGCGAACCATTTCCAGTCCCGCATAACCACAAGGGTTGATGGTATTAAATCCGCTCAGGTCACAATCCAGATTTAAGGAAAGACCATGATAGCTACGGCCTTTACGAATTTTAAAACCCAGTGAACCAATTTTTCGTTCAGCCACATAGACCCCCGGTGCATCGGGTTTGGCATAAGCATCAATGCCGTATTTTTTCAGCAGATCGATCATCAGGTTTTCAGCATAGGACACCAGTGTACGCACATTCCAGCCTAGGCGATTCAGGTCAAACATGAAGTAAGCCACCAGCTGGCCCGGGCCGTGCCAGGTCACTTGACCACCACGATCGGTTTGAATTACCGGGATATTGCTCGATATCAGAATATGTTCTGGCTTACCGGCCTGACCTTGAGTCAATACATCCTGATGTTGCAGAATCCACAGCTGATCCGGACTATATTCATCACGGTTTTCCGTAAATGTTTTCATTTCCAGAAAGCGATCTTCATAAGGAGTAAGGTCGTGATATTGACGAATGATCAGCTCGGGCTTTTGCAGCACATCAGTCACAGGGAGTGTCCTTGGTAATTATAAAAAACTGGTCATAATTATAATGATTTCGGCATGAAATAGGGGCGAGACCTACAATATTTAAGCGCTAGCTCAGTCATTGTACAGGCATAAAAAACACGCCCGAAAGCGTGTCTTTTGTATTTTTGATTACAGTGCGGTTTTAATCAGCGGACAGGCGGCCAAATCTGCATATACTGCATGTACCTGCTCCAGTTCCAAAAAGCGCAGTTGTGCGGTAATGGAATGATATTTGCCAGTACGCGACGGTGTGATGGTCATCTCACTGCCATCAAATTCAGGAAAATGTTTTACAAAGATATCATTCACGGCCTGACGCAGTTCAATGCCAGCAAGGCCAATCAGTTTAATCGGATAATCCATAGGGAAAACCCAAAGATGTTCTTGAAGTTCACGAGATGGTGTACGGTCTAACATGGTAGTCCCCCTGATTTGAAACGCCTGCAATCATGCAGGCGTTTGGGTCTGTCTTGGCTACTTAAGTGGAGACTGATGATTAAATTTCAAGTCTCCAGAATAAGCATCAAATCTTAATCATTCTCGAGGAATGAACGTAAGTGTTCTGAACGTGATGGATGGCGAAGCTTGCGTAACGCTTTAGCTTCAATCTGACGAATACGTTCACGTGTCACATCAAACTGTTTGCCCACTTCTTCCAAGGTGTGGTCGGTCGGCATGTCGATACCAAAACGCATTTTCAGAACTTTGGCTTCACGTTCAGTCAGGTTTTCCAGAACTTCGCGTGTCGCTTCTTTCAGGCCTTCTGAAGTCGCAGCATCAATTGGTGACGTGATGTTGCTGTCTTCAATGAAGTCACCCAGATGCGAATCTTCATCATCACCGATCGGTGTTTCCATCGAAATCGGTTCTTTGGCGATTTTTAGCACTTTACGTACTTTGACTTCGTCCATTTCCAGACGTTCACCCAACTCTTCAGGTGTCGGTTCACGCCCCATTTCTTGAAGAAGCTGACGCGATACACGATTGATCTTGTTGATGGTCTCGATCATGTGCACCGGAATACGAATGGTACGTGCCTGATCGGCGATTGAACGGGTGATCGCCTGACGAATCCACCAGGTTGCATAAGTCGAGAATTTATAACCACGACGATATTCAAACTTGTCCACCGCTTTCATCAAGCCAATGTTACCTTCTTGAATCAGATCCAGGAACTGCAAGCCACGGTTGGTGTATTTTTTCGCAATTGAAATCACCAGACGCAAGTTGGCTTCGACCATTTCTTTCTTGGCGCGACGTGCCTTAGCTTCACCAACGGCCATGCGTTTGGCAATGTCTTTAATGCCTTTAACATCAAGACCCAACTCTTTTTCAATATCGGCAATCTTTTGCTGGAAGGCCAATACATCGGGACGTACTTTTTCCAGATAGGCTTTCTGGTCTGCAGGTGTTTTCGCGATCTGTTCATCTAACCAGGCTGGATTCGATTCCTGTCCCGGGAAAGAAGTACGGAACTGGGTACGATCCATACGACCACGGCGCACGGCATAACGCATCACTTCACGTTCTGCACCACGGATCTGGTCATGCGTACCACGAATCATTTCTGAAATGATATCGAATAGACGCGGCGTGAATTTGAACATCATGAATACGGTCGCCAGTGCTTCCAGCGCAGCTTCAGATTCTTCACTGTCACGACCATGTTTTTCGATGGCTGTTTTGGTATTCAACCATGCATTTTCAAGTTCAGTGAAGCGCGCTTTGGCAATTTCAGGATCTGGACCAGAATCAGCTTCTGAATCATCTTCAGTTTCAGCTTCTTCCTCTTCATCATCGTCCAGTTTTACATCCTTGGTCGATTTTTTCGAGTCAGTCTTGTCTTCAGCGATCTCGACTTCTTCTTCGAGTACTTCAGGAATTTCTTCGTCTGATTCAGGATCTAAATAACCCGATAACAGGTCAGCAAGACGGCGTTCGCCCGCTTCATAATCTTTATATTCTTGGAGTACAACTTCTACCGCATTGGGCCAGTAAGCAATCGAGTGCAAAACATCACGAATACCTTCTTCGATGCGCTTTGCAATGCTAATTTCGCCTTCACGGGTTAAAAGCTCAACGGTACCCATTTCACGCATATACATACGCACAGGGTCAGTTGTACGACCTGGCTCATTTTCTACAGAGGCCAGTACGGCTGCAGCTTCTTCTTCTGCAACTTCATCGGCAGCTTCTGTAGTATCTTCGAACATCGTATCATCAGATTCAGGCGCGCGATCATGTACAGGAATACCCACGTCATTCAGCATCTGAATGATATCTTCAATCTGCTCGCTTTCTGTGATGGAGTCCGGCAGATGATCGTTAACCTCAGCGAAGGTTAAGTAACCTTGTTCTTTGCCTCGGCTAATCAGAGCCGCTACTTGTGAAGTAGGGGAAGTCATATCGCTCATCTTTTGCTTACTCTTCGTTGAATCTGTGACAGGAAAAACCGTACAACTTATGCACGATTTAAGCTCATTAAATTTAGTGAATAGCCTACGTATTTCATCAGAGTATTCAGCATTCAAGCTGTCTGATAAAATATTTAAAATGAAATTCAGTAATTTAAGATGGGGATGAATTTGTTATTTTCAAGTCCAACCCCGGCATCTGTGTATTTGACCAAAAAATGTGTAGTCAAAAAACATAAGGACGCAGGGTGGATTATATCATGTCACACAATGTCCTTAAAAAAAAGCCCTATTTACAACTTTAAAATACGAAAATTTAAATAAAACTTGACTTGTGGTTTTAGGCAAGATAAATAGCGCTAAAACCATTTACATTTTTCACTATGAGGAAGTTTTAGTGTCTTCTACAGATTTTGAACTAGATGATAGCTTCGGTGAGGATGATGTTAATTTCGATGAAGCTTCCAGCAAGCTGAGCGCTAAAGAGTCGTTGGAAAAACGTCGTCTGATTGATGACTTACTTTCACAACGTCGCTTGGAACGCGAACTCAAAGATTTTGACTATGACTTCGACGATGATGACGATTTTGATGACGAAGATTAACGAATTCGGATTTAGCATGGCCTGAATAAATGCTATGCTAAACCTTTCGGTTTTCTAAGTTTGGATGTTAGATGAGTGCTTTAGATTTAGACCTGTTGAGTGAATATCTAGATGGTGACCAAAATGAACATGGTCTAGATTTCGCAGCAACCCATGGTTTCTTATGTGCTATTGCAGTAGGCCCAAAATTCGACAAATGGTTAGACGAGCTTTTTGATAGCAATCAAAAGAAAGTGCCTGCAGAAATCATCACTCAGGTACAAGCATGGTTAGAGTCTATCCGTCAAAGCTTAGCCAATGAAGAAGGGATTACATTCCCATTTGAAATTGAAGAAGCAGACACCGAATCAAGCTTGGGTGACTGGAGTGTGGGCTTTGTCGATGCCATGTTCCTGAACGAAGAAGCTTGGTTTACTGAAGAATTTGAAGAGCAACTGGTAGATTTAACTCTGCCAATCATGGTCTTCAGCGGCATTGATGATGAAGATCCGCAAATGGAAACTTTCCGTCGCAATGGCCAGTTAATGGACGAACTTGCAGAAGAAATTCCAGACAACTTAAATGAATTGTATCTGATGTATCACACTCCAGAATAATTCATAAAAAAAGCACCGCACGGTGCTTTTTTTAGCTTTGGACTTTTATTAAAGCATCGAAGGGATTTTATTTTCTTTCAATACCGACCCGTTTGCTCAGACTGTAGCGGGCATAGCCATTATAGGCAATATGAAAGATCAAACCATGTACCGCAATCACAGCGGCCATCAGAAATGAATTCGGGCCCCTTCCGGTATAAGCCATGTTGTTGAAGATGGCTTCAGTCTGTGGATGCATCCAGATCACAACAAATATAAAAATAAACCCAAATGTAATCGCAATGATGGTAGAACCCCATACCAGTTTGCTTTTCTCTTCCTTGCTGGGTAAACGTTGTTCTCTCTTCACAAAGTATCGGGCACTGAGAAAGGCCGACGCGATCAGGGCCGGGATCAGGAGAATCGCGCCCAGATTGAATACATAAATGAGTACGCCCACGAATAGAACCAAGCTAAGATAAACGGTGGCAAAATATTTAAGATAGTGCGACATCGTTTTAGCCTCCTTCATGCTGAGGTCTATTCAGGATGGACGATTTTTACGC
This sequence comes from Acinetobacter sp. YH12100, assembly GCF_013419135.1. Taxonomy (NCBI): domain Bacteria; kingdom Pseudomonadati; phylum Pseudomonadota; class Gammaproteobacteria; order Moraxellales; family Moraxellaceae; genus Acinetobacter; species Acinetobacter sp. YH12100. Next base: position 39,731 of record NZ_VPAQ01000011.1, read on the forward strand.
TGCTGTCTACGGTAGATAACCCAGGCAATAATGACTATAACAATCGCAATAATCACATAACTGACTTTACTGAAAATTTGCTGCATCAACTCTTGGTTTTCACCAAAGTAAAATCCGACACAGGCCAAAAACGTGGTCCAGATGATGGTTCCGAGTGTGCTATAGAACATGAATTTCCAGAAGGGCATACGGCTCATACCGGCAGGAATGCTGATCAGTGAGCGGACGGCAGGAACCATGCGGCCAAAAAACACAATCCGATGTCCATAATGTTCAAACCAGCTCAGTGATTTTTTCACATCATTGGATTTGATAAACAGATATTTGCCATAACGGTCGACAAACTTGAAAATGGAATCGTGATTGAATTTATAACCCACCCAGTACAGCAAGGCTGCTGCTAGTAATGAGCCAATGCAACCGGCCATGATCACCCCGACCAGTATTAACTCGCCCTGAGAGGCCGAATAGCCCGCAGAAGGCATAATGATTTCGGAAGGGATGGGTGGGAAGACATTATCCAGAAACATGAGCAGGGCAATACCCCAGTAGCCCAGTTGTTCCATGACGGAAATAATCCATTCAGTTAAATTCATAAGATGGTCAAAATAAAAAATACTGCCTGTATCCTAAGCAGTATTTTTTATGCGGTAAAGTCTTGGAATATAAATGAGCAGGCAGAATCAGCTATGTGTCAGCGTATAAATATAGACTTTGCGTAAGCCATAGGCCAAACAGACAGGTAAAACACTCAGCAGCATAAAATGAATGACACTGGTATTAAGATGATAACCAATAAACAGCGCTAAAATCGCGCCAATCACAGTTCCCAAGATGACCACAAACACATGTGACTGGCTCTCAAGCTCGTCATTAACCTGATGAAGTCGTTGTTGTTTTATATTCTCTTTGGGTTGAAACTGAACCAGATTATCTGGATCTCGAGCAAGTGAACTGGTCATGTTATATTCCTTTTCATTTTAAAATTTAAGTTAATAATGAAAGACTTGGCTTAAGATAGACTTTTCAATAGACTAGCAATCTTGCTTGGAAAAAAATAAGGTTCTTGGTAATGAATTGGTGAGAGTTTTATTACTGTTGTAATTTTTATGTAAATAAAAAACCCTCCGAAGAGGGTTTTTATATATTTTCTTACAAAGCGGCTGGCTTAGAGACGTTTACGTTTTGCTGCCAGAATTTGGGACTGACGCATACGGAAACCGTCTTTTTGTTTCTCTGTGGTCTTGTCAATGCAGTACACGCAAGAGACACCATGTTCATAACTTGGCAGCGCCACTTCTTCAGGAAGCAAAGGCCAGCCACAGGCATGGCATTTGGTGTTTTGACCTTCTTCGACACCGTGTGTTACTGCTGTACGGCCATCAAATACGAAGCATTCGCCTTCCCACATACTTTCTTCAGCCGGAGTTTCTTCCAGGTATTTTAAAATACCGCCTTTCAGGTGATACACCTCTGTAAAACCTTCTTGCAGAAGCAGAGAGGTTGATTTTTCACAGCGAATACCACCGGTACAGAACATGGCAATTTTCTTGTCTTTGTGCTGTTCCAGATTATTTTTCACATATTCAGGGAATTCACGGAAGCTTTCAGTTTTCGGGTCAATCGCGCCTTTGAACGTTCCTGCTTTGTATTCGTAATCGTTACGGGTATCAACCAGAATCACGTCATCACGCGCAATCAGTTCATTCCATTCCTGAGGATCAAGATAGTGACCGACCAGATCACGTGGTTTCACTTCTACCCCTAAAGTCACGATTTCTTTTTTTAATTTAATTTTCATTTTACGAAATGGCTTGTCAGAGCTGTCTGACTCTTTATATTCCATTTCAACAAAGCCTTCATTGAGAAGGAACTGGTGAATTTGATCAATCGATGCACGGTCACCTGCAACCGTACCGTTAATCCCTTCACCCGCTACAATGAGTGTTCCACAAAGGTTGATTGTTTTTACCAAGTCTAAAAGACGTTGTTGAAGATCGGCAGGATCTTGAACTTCTTTGAATTGATAAAGTGCGGCAACAACCCAACCTGAGGTCGCTTGCTGTTCTACAGGTGCAAGCTGTTCTACAGTAGCGTTCATGGAATACTCCAACGTAGCATGATAATTTAAAGGCGCATATTTTAGCGTGATTCGAGTGAATAAGCGAGTAAAACACTTGCCTTTTAACAGGCTTCAATTCATGGGGGAGAGCGTGTATAGTCATGCCCGACCCGGAATTTTGTAAAGTTTTATGCAGTGATGCAGGTACTGGAAGTTGTAGTATCTTTGGAGTGTGTTTTGAGTTCAGATCGTCGTATTGCGTCTTTAACCCCGTGTGCTGGGCGTTGCTCGACCGTATTTGGTGATGCGGTATGTCGTGGTTGCCGCCGTTTCAATCATGAGGTGATTCACTGGAACACTTATGGCGCTGATCAGCATCATGCCGTATGGCGGCGTCTGGATGCACAGCTGGATCAGATTTTAGTGCCGTTGTTGCCACATGCAGATATCGTCAAGGTTCAAGCCTTTGTGCTGTCAAAACGGGTACGTTTACGTGACGATGCCTCCAAAGGGCGTAAGCTGTATCATGCTTTAAAGCTCTGTGAAAAAAATCGGCATTTTACCGATGATAGTGGTTTGGGGATTCATTATAAGCAGGTACGTCCACTCTGGGATGAATTTGAGCGCCGGATCCTGGCTTTGGCCACTGCCAGTTATGATCTGGCTTTTCTGCGGGCGGATGGTATCAGTCAACATCTGATTCATCTGCAGGAAGAGGAATAAGTCCTCTTTTTTTATGCAGAAAAATAACAACAGCTGAGGGAAGAGCATGAATATCAGTGAGTATCTCTTGTATTGTCTGGCTGTTGTGGTAATGATCGCCACGCCTGGTCCGGTGATGTTGCTGGTGGCGAGTTCCGGTCTAAAAGGCGGTTATGCTGCGGCTTTAAGAACTATTTTTGGCACCAATTTTGCTTCATTGATATTGATTGCTTTATCGATATTAAGCCTGAAAGGCTTGCTGGTCATTAATGAACAGTGGCTGGATGCCATCAAGTTGCTGGGTTGTCTGTATATTGGTTATCTGGGGCTGCAAATATTTCGGGAGGTGATTTTTCAGCAAGCAGAGTCAGCTCAAAAGAAGTTATCTCCGGTACGTGGCGGCTTTCAGCAGGGTTTTCTGGTCGGTATTTCCAATCCCAAAGATATTATTTTCTTTGCGGCTTTTTTCCCGCAGTTTATTGGTATTACATCTGATCTCGATTTAAGTCTCATAATCTTAACCCTGAGCTGGATCGTGCTGGATTTCCTGACCCTGTCAGTGGTGTATTTGGGTTTTAATCGTTTATCCCGTTCTCGGTTGTATCCGCATTTGCTGGCCTTGTGTGGTCTCATTCTGCTGATCATTGCTCTTTACGGCATTTATCAGATCCTGATTTAAAAAAGTACTGCACAGTTGTAAGATTCCTGCCTGGCATATGCGCTAAAAATCATGCTAAGGTAAAATCAAATAAAAATTGAACAGATCAGCATGTCTAAAACAGTACCCAAGCCCGATCATCCATTCTCACCGCTGTTATTTATTCAACCTGCTGTTATTCAGATTCTTCAAATCATTGGACTCGCGCTGATCGCTGTCAGTATCGTATATCTGCTGGCAGCAAACTGGTGGATGCTGCCGAAATTTGTCCAGTTGTTTATGCCGCAAGTTTTATTGCTGGGTTCGGCATTGCTGAGTGTGCATTTCGCTGCGCGAGAAAAGTTAAGACAAAGTCTGGATACTGTATCGGGTTTAATGCTGGGCTTAAGTCTGGCGGTGATTGGGCAGATTTATCAGACCGGTGCTGACAGTTATCAATTGTTTTTGCTTTGGGCCTTGTTACTTTTGCCTTGGCTGTATCGACCGAATATTGGTGTGTTTGCATTATTTTGCGTGGTCAGCCAGCTGGCGCTTTATTTTTATTTTAAACAAAGCTTTTGGTTGGTACGTGCTGAAACTGCCTATCTGCTCAGTCTTAATCTGTTGACCGGACTGAGTCTGATCTATGCATTACGCTATTATCCGGTTTTACGCTATCTGTTGATTGCCGTGGTGGTACTCATTTCGGTATTTAGCATGTTTCGATTTATCGACTCGAATTCGATCTGGTATTTGGCTTCGGTACTGGTCTTAGCACTGTTATTTAGTGCTTATTTCTATACTCGGCAGCAACAGCTGGAAACCAGTTTGCTGGTTGCAGGGCTGGCACTGAGTTTTAGCATTCTGATTTTTGATCTCACAGACCAATATTTGCAAAATTCAGCTGCAGGCTTATTGGTGCTGGCTTTGCTCATCTTTGGCTGGTTTGCGGCGATTAGTGCGCTGCTGATAAAGCTGTTACCCCAGAGCCGGTTTTCGGTCATTCCACTGGCGCTGGGCGCATGGATTGCTGGTGTGATACTGGCCATACTGTTGCTGACCTATTGGGAAAGTTTATCCATCCTGATGGGGCTAATCTTTATCGGGATTGCCTGGTGGTTGATTCATAGCAAGCCTTCAGTTTTTCTGCGGCAATTGGCTTATTGTTTGTGGGTCTGCGGTCAGGCTGCTGTCCTGATTCATACCGAATTGTTGACAGATAGTTTATTGCTGATCTGGCTGATACAAATCGGTATTACGTTGCTAAGTATCATGAATCGCATGCATTGGCTGGTGCTGCTATTACAGTTATTACTGGCTCATGCGTTGGGAATTGCAGTTTTAATCGAGCAGCACCCATTTTCTCATGACCATCGCCTGATCACATGGATCATGCTGTTGAATTACAGTGTGCTGACCGTGGCTTTACTCACTGCAAGACACTGGCTTGCTTCAGCTTATGCCAAAAGTGTGAATCTGTGGATGATCAGTATTTTGGCAGCAACGGCTATTTTTCAATGTCTGTTGCAATTTGGCGTAGCGCAGCAACTGCATCCGCGCGGTATAGATGAAGCAATTGTTTTCTATATTTTACCCGCAGTATGGCTGCTGAGTTTTATCGGAATACATCTGAAGCAATTTTCGCTGACACCACTCTGGCTGATTCCTGCCGTAGGCATTTTACTGATTGCACTGGGCTATTTTGAAATTTTCATCATTCTGGTACTTATGGCCTGGGCGATGGTCAATCAACAGCGATTGATGCAGGCCTTATTGGTTCTGTTACTGATCTTCTGGTTATGGTTGCTGTATTACAATCTGGGACTCAGCTTTTTATTTAAGAGTGTCAGTATCTTTGCTTCAGGTCTGCTGGTTTTGCTTCTGGCTTATGTGTTGAGCTCACCGAAATTTCAGTCGAAAACAGGAGTAGCCTCATGAAAAAGTTCTGGGTGCTACACCTGAGTATTTTTAGTATTGCCTTATTTGTGGGCTTAATTATCCAGCATGAATGGCATTTAAGAAATAGTCAGAGTATTTTTGTTAAGTTGGCGCCCGTCGATCCGCGTTCGATTTTGCAGGGCGATTATATGGCGCTGAACTATCAGTTGCATTTTGCTGGTCTGGATGCTGATGAAACTGCCCTGAATCAAACAGGTTCAGATATCACTATTCAGGATTTTAAAGATCGGTCTCAGATCGTGAGCTATGTACGCTTGGATGCACAACGACGAGTGATACGAAGCAGTTTTGATCCGCGTCTGTTACAAGTTCATCCGGCATCTTCCGCAAAACTGCTGTTAAAGAATCCACGCAATAGTTTTGAAGCTTTATATCCGGCGGCCAATAGTTTTTTATTCGCCGAAGGCCTAGAGCCGTGTTATCGCAATGCCAAATTTGCCGAACTTAAGCTTAAGGAAAATGGAAAGGCTTTACTGGTTAATCTTGTTGACTCCCATTTAAAGCCCCTAAATTGTGAAAGTTCTAAAAGCTGGCGGCAGGGCAGTTAATTATATTTAGTCATTCTGGCCATAAAAAAGCCCGCGAGGTGCGAGCTTTGGGAATCTGGTCGCATCGACTTAAGCGACTTGTACCGGAATACAGTTGGCAGTATGGCTGACGGTATTGTTTGGATTTGCATAGACCAAGCGTGGCTGATGTGCATTTGCTTCAGCTTCAGTGAAATCACCAAAAGTTGCAATAATGATGATATCGCCTACATCGGCTTGATGTGCAGCGCCACCATTGACTGAAATGATGCCTGAATTATCTTCGCCACGAATGGCATAAGTTGCAAAACGTTTACCATTGGTCACGTTCCACACATGAATTTCTTCGTATTCGCGAATGCCAGCTAAATCCATCAAAACGCCATCAATTGCACATGAACCTTCATAGTGTAATTCTGCATGTGTAACGTGAGCGCGGTGAATTTTGCATTTTAATAAACGAGATAGCATGGCTAGCGTCCCCTGAGTTGAACTAAGACTTTGATCATCATATGGTTGAATCAATTTCTACGACACTGGATAAGTGGGTAGGCTTGCGCATTTTGCGCTTAAATGATCTTTCTGACAAGCGGAATTGTCCAGCGATTTTTGAATGATCAGTTCGGCTTATAGGCATTAATTTGATTCATGGCTTGCTGTACTTCTGCATTCACCAGCATTTTGGTACGTGCGAGCGCATGTGAAATTGCATCATCCATTAACTTTTGTTCGCTGCTCGGCGCTTTGCTGAGCACATGACCAGAAACACGGTCTTTGGCACCAGGATGGCCGATTCCAATACGCAGGCGATGGAAGTTTGAACCAATATGCGGCACGATATCGCGTAGACCATTATGACCACCGTGACCACCACCCGTTTTCAGGCGAATGACACCAGGATTCATATCCAGTTCATCATGGGCAATCAGGATCGATTCAGGTGCGATATTGTAGAATTTGGCGAAAGGAACAACACTTTTACCGGAAAGGTTCATAAAGGTTGTAGGTAGAAGAAGACGAACGTCTTGACCTTCGATATTGCCACGACCACTAAATCCATTGAATTTCGGGTCTTTCTTGAGGGTAATGCCATATTGCTCTGCAAGGCGTTCTACGAACCAGGCCCCTGCATTATGGCGGGTTTGGGCATACTCAGAACCTGGGTTGCCCAAACCAACAATCAGTGAAATATTTGACACTAATTACACCATTAACACTTATGCGCGTTTAAAGTCAGCGTGCATAGGCGTGTTTTTAGCTGGGTGACGTTGTAAGGCTTGGATTTTCACGCTTTCAACTTTACCGTCTACATCAATTTCGATAACTTCTTCAAAGAAAGAGTTATTTTCTAAGAATTTAACAAGCTGACGAAGCTCAAGAGTAACAGCTACAGGAGCAGCTTCGCCACCGTAGATGATTGCAGGAACTTTAGCTTGAAGACGAAGGCGGCGGCTCGAACCTTTCCCTTGAACTGCTTCTTCACGTGCTGCTGCGTTTAATACGAAGTTTGCCATGATAGACATCCTATTTAAGTTAAATGAACCAGACTTGCGACCAGTCTAGTGAGTAAAAGCCCTACCAAATGGCAGGGCTTTGAAAATTCAGCGCTCTATTATAGATAAGAATCGAACATTGCGCTAATAGATTCTTCGTTGTTAATGCGACGAATCGTTTCGGCAACCATGCTGGCTACGGAAACCTGGCGAATCTTGCCCAGTGCTAAAGCTTCATCTGAAAGTGGGATGGTGTCACAAACCACCAACTCATCAATCACAGAATGTCTTAAGTTTTCTAATGCTTTACCAGAAAGTACTGGATGCGTTGCATAAGCAACAACCTTGCGAGCACCGAAAGTTTTCAATGCATCAGCTGCTTTGCATAAAGTGCCTGCAGTATCTACCATGTCATCGACGATGACACAATCACGATCTTTCACATCGCCAATCAAATGCATCACTTGTGATTCATTCGCTTTTTGACGACGCTTATCGATGATTGCAAGATCGATATCACCCATTTGTTTCGCAACAGCACGTGCACGAACCACACCACCGACGTCAGGTGAAACCACCATCAGGTTGTGATGTGACTGCTGACGTAAGTCAGCAAGTAGCGCTGGTGTACCGTAGATGTTGTCTACAGGGATATCGAAGAAACCTTGGATCTGGTCAGCATGAAGATCAATCATCACAACGCGGTCAATACCTACAGTCGTCAGCATGTCTGCAACGACTTTAGCAGTAATTGGCACACGGCTTGAACGTGGACGACGGTCTTGACGAGCATAACCAAAGTAAGGAATCACGGCAGTAATACGACCTGCACTTGCACGACGCAAAGCGTCAGCCATGACTAAGATTTCCATCAGGTTATCGTTAGTAGGAGCACAAGTAGGTTGCACGACGAATACGTCTTTACCACGAACGTTTTCAGTAATCTCGACAGCGATTTCACCATCAGAGAACTGACCTACAGAGGCAGCGCCTAGAGGAATATGTAAGTGACTTACGACTTTTTGAGCGAATTGTGGATGCGCAGATCCACTAAAAACGACAAGATTGGGCATGAAGCACCCTTGGCGGTTGGGATATATGGGAATAGATGGCAGGGGTAGCTGGATTCGAACCAACGGATGCCGAGATCAAAACCCGGTGCCTTACCACTTGGCGATACCCCTAATGCGGCAGAACTTTAATATTTTTACGGTAAAGTGTCAAGGTAAATTAACAGTCTTACAGCAAATGAGTGTTCTGTCTTTTTTCGAGAAAATGGCAGGGGTAGCTGGATTCGAACCAACGGATGCCGAGATCAAAACCCGGTGCCTTACCACTTGGCGATACCCCTAAATTTGATGAACTGTAAGATGGCAGGGGTAGCTGGATTCGAACCAACGGATGCCGAGATCAAAACCCGGTGCCTTACCACTTGGCGATACCCCTAATACAGTACATCTACAGGTGAAAATGGCAGGGGTAGCTGGATTCGAACCAACGGATGCCGAGATCAAAACCCGGTGCCTTACCACTTGGCGATACCCCTATCTACACTTTAAACTGAACTAAAGGTGATTCTTGTAAACTGTTGACCAGGTAAGCTTTACATGGTGCATTTGCAAGAATATCTTCGATATTCAGATTTTCAGTGACTTCAATAAACACACAAGCACCTGTACCTGTAAGTTTTGCAATACCGAACTGGTCGAGATATTGCATCGCTTCATCGACTTCAGGATATAAGGATCGAGCCAGTGGCTCAAAGTTATTTCCAAAATCAGATGGCGTTTGCTGATAGGCGCAAAATTTAGTGCTCTTCGTGTCTCTTGTCAATGCTTTTTGCGAAAAAAGCAGTTGAGTGCTGATAAAACAGTCAGGTTTTAACACAATGAATTGTTTTTGATCTAAGTCTATGAATGTTAAGTGTTCGCCAATGCCTTCAGCCCAGGCATTTCGACCATGTACAAATATCGGTACATCTGCACCCAGCTTGACTCCGAGATCTGCCAGTTGCTCGATATTTAAACCGCACTGCCAGAGCTGGTTCAGCACAATCAGGGTGGTGGCTGCATTCGACGAACCGCCACCGAGTCCAGCACCCATCGGGATATTTTTTTCCAGACGAATCTTTAGCCCGGTCAGTGTTTGAGCATAGGGCTTCAACAGTTGTACCGCACGATAGATTAAATTTTGTTCCAGATCGACTGAGGCCAGCCCTTCAATCTGGATGTGTTGATTATCTGTTTGTTCAAACTCCAGCCAGTCATACAGATCAATCAGCTGAAAAATGCTTTGCAGCTCGTGATAGCCATTTTCACGGCGACCGGTAATATGTAAAAACAAATTCAGTTTAGCAGGCGAGGGAACACGAATCATCATGGGCTAACATCAGGTCAATTAACGGTTTTCAATGATCATTGTAATACGGTTTTCCGCACCATTTTCAAGTGACTGCTTTAAAATCAAGCGGTTTGGCATTTTGGCCTGCGCATTGTAATTGAGATCGACCGTCCAGCCCTGTTCAATAATCTGGCTAATCCGCTGTGTATCATCTTTTTGCAATTTGGCAGTCGTTGTCGCAGGGCGGGCCTGTACCCAGTCCACTAAATAGCTGATCGGTGCTTGCCAGCCTGTGGCGCGTTGCAGTAATTCTTCGGCACTGGCCGCCTGAATCACACCCGTTTTAGCACTGTTTAATGTGACTTGGCCGGGCGTGCCGGAAATCTGGGTTTTGCCCACACCTAAAATGCCACTCAGCTCAATATCAAATTCTTCTTGCTGTTGTACCCAGGTAAAGAATGCACTGCCGGTCTGTTGCGGTGTGCGCACACCAATTTTACCTTGCAGCTGGAATTGATTATCTGCCTGTACAGAAGGCGTCACTGGCGTTTGCGGATTGATCATCTGCTGACAACCAGTTAAGAATAAAGCAGTTGCTGCAAAGGCACAGCAGCCCAATTGGCTTAAATTGCGCATAAAAGAATTAACTCGTTTGGTTTTGTGGTGCTAACAATAGCGAATTAAGTTGTTTTAATTCGGGGTCATTTGGATGGTTTTGTTGTAATTGTTGTAACACTTGATGGAAGTGTTGTATATCACCATTCATGTACAACGAACGCGCATAACGTACCCCAATCTTCACGCTTGGATTGAGTTGATACGCTTTGTATAACACATCTGCAGCCGTGGCAAAGTCATTCTGTAAATAACAGATATAACCATAGGTGTCCAGAATGGAAGCCTGTTCCGGTGCATATTCCAGTGCCTGTTCGACATAGCGGCGCGCTTCTTCCAGACGCCGGTTCTGCATTGCCAGGGTATAGGCATAGGCATTCAGATAGGTCGGACTATTCGGTTCAATCTTGAGTAAATTTGCCAGCAATTCATCCAGCTTGTTGCGATCCTGATGTGGATCTAGCAATAGCACTTGTGCATAAACCAGTTCCGGATCATCCGGCAGGTTTTTGCTGGCTTCTTCTAGCAGGCGGATCGCGGCTTTTTTATTCTGCATACGCGTTAAAATATCTGCCTGGGCCAGATATAAAAAGCTGGCATGTTGCGGATAATTCACCCGTTCCTGAGTCAAGAAACGCAGCGCATCATGCAGCTTATCCTGCTGGGCAAAAATCGAGATCATGTTACGACGCGAGACGGTGTACAGACTGCCATCGACCAGACGATAATAGGCTTTGGCGGTTTCATAATGCTGTTTGCGTTCAGCATTCACTGCCAGATAATAATAGGCTTCATTTTGATACTGTGCAGAATAACGCAGTTCGACCAGATGTTTTTCGGCCTTCTCGTATTCTTCCAGATCAATACTGGTCAGTCCGGCAATAAACAAGGCTTCTTCAGCCGTTGGCCATTTTTTTAGAATATCCTGCAGTTTTTTTAGCGCTAAAGTCGATTCATTGAGCTTGACCAGATATTTGACTTCGGCCAGACGCACATCCAGATTATTGCGGTGTTTACGGCTGGATTTTTCATACCATTGCAGGGTTTCTTCTGGATCGCCAAGAGCATTCAGCAGATTGGCTTTCATCAGGATATAACCAGTCGCATTCGGACGTTTTTTTAGAGCACGGTTAATGGTATTTAAAGCCTGTTCCAGCTGACCATTTTGTGCTTCCAGACCGGCCACCAGCACCAGAATAGACGGATTGTCTCTGGCTTTGGTGGTGCTTAAAGCCTGAATCAGATAGCTGCGGTCTTCTGTGCCTTCAGGTGAAATCCCAGCGAGAATTTCTTCCAGATCGGCACTGTCATCAATTTGCAGGATTTTCTCTAAGGTCTCTGCCGCCAGCTCATACTCATGCGCTTTCAGGGCAATATGGGATAAATAAAATAAAGCGGGGACATCCTGCGGCTCCTGTACCACCCAGTGGGTCGAGATATCGAGGGCTGCCTGTAAATCATCATGTTCCAATGCAACATTCAGTGCACGCTGCTTGACCGTGGTGGAGTTGCTCTTGATTGCCAGAACTGTATAGTTGTGCAAAGCAGTCGGAATGTCATGTGCGGCAATGGCAAACTCGGCCATCATACTTTGTTTTATGGCATCATAATTTTGATTTGCATGGTAAACTGCTTCCGCTGCATAAAGATGAGCAGTTGAAGCCATGCTACCCACCAGTAGGAATGTGGTAGAATATTGCTTAATTGTAGGGCCGTTGATACGGCTGATTGTTTGACGCAATTTTTCTTGATCCAAGTAATGCTTTTTATGACACCGATATTGCACAATAGCATAAATTTATTGAAATGATGACCTGATATGTCTTTCTTTGCATTGGGTGTCAACCATCAAACTGCCTCTGTAGAACTGCGGGAACAAGTTGCGTTTAACCCTGAAAAGTTAAGTGCCATTCTTGCCGAGCAAAGCCAACACCCTGAATTAAACGACATGGTGGTGGTGTCTACATGTAACCGAACCGAAGTTTACGCGATGTCTGACAATGTCGACATGGTGCTGAACTGGCTCGCCCAAAAAAATGGGGTGGATGTCAAACAGCTGCAAAATCATGTCTATCGTTATGAAAATGCCCAAGCCGTGACGCACTTGATGCGTGTCGCCAGTGGTCTGGATTCACTGATGCTGGGTGAACCGCAGATTCTGGGACAAGTCAAAAATGCTCTTTCTCTTGCCAAAGATTCCCAGACGGTGTCACGCAGTTTAAACCGAATTTTTGAATATGCCTTTTATGCGGCCAAACGGGTTCGTTCCGAGACCGCTGTCGGCAGTCATGCGGTATCAATGGGCTATGCGGTCGCACAGTTGACCCTACAGGTATTTAGTCATCCAGACAAGCTCACCATTATGGTGGTAGCAGCCGGGGAGATGAACAGTCTGGTCGCCAAGCATCTCGCAGAAATGGGTGTGGGCAAGATTATTATCTGTAACCGTACCCGCGAACGTGCCGACATTCTGGCGCAGGAAATTGCGCATCGGGTGGAAGTAGAAATTATTGACTTTGACCAGCTGGCAGACAATCTGCATCGCGCCGATGTGATTTCCAGTTGTACCGGCAGTCTGCATCAGGTGATTCATTTTGCAGATATCAAAGCGGCACTGAAAAAACGCCGTTACCAGCAAATGTTGTTAGTCGATCTGGCCGTGCCACGTGATATCGATCCTAAAGTTGAAAAACTTGATGGGGTATATCTGTATGGCGTCGATGATCTGCAAAGCGTGATTGAGGAAAATCTGGCGCATCGTCGTCAGGCTGCGGTTGAAGCCGAAGTTATGGTGAATCAGCTCGCAACAGAACTGATGACCCAGCAAAAGGTCAAGCAGGCCGGGGCCACCATTCATGCTTATCGTGACCATGGTGAAGAGTTGCGGCAGGAAGAACTGGCATTGGCGCTGCAACGTATTGCCAAGGGTGAAAAAGCAGAAATGGTTATGGCTGAGTTTTCGCACCGCCTGACTCAGAAACTCTTACATCCGACTTCTATTGTGCTGCGTGAGGCGGCCAAAGCGGAAGATCCAAGCTGTTTTGAAATGATGCGCGATACCTTGCAAGAGGTAGTTGATACACGCCGCAAGACCAAACATTAGCGAGCTCTTTAACAATAGCTATTTTGAAGAAAGGCGTTTAGAGATAAACGCCTTATTTTTATTTGAAGCGATTTAAAACTGTTAATCGTCCAATAAGGTCATGGAGCGTTTTTTATCAATTTCGTAAATCTGCATTTTCAGATTCTTCATTTCTGCAATGCTGCTAAATTTTTTCGATTTTATCTTGTTTTTCAGACACTGATATTGCAGCTTGGTCGAGAAGTCTGCCGCCAGTTTGTCGGCCTGTTCAGGCGAAGAGGTATAATCACTCACATTGGCATGTTGTAGAATATGCTGTAATTCATGATGATGTACTGCACAGGCACCCAAAACATAATAGATCGACAGTTCAGGATCATCCGGCAGGTCATCAAAAATCACATTCAGAATATTTAGGATTTTAAACAGCAGCTGATCTTCAGATACCAGCGCACGCAGTGGTTCAAAATGAATATACAAATAGGGATGATTCATCAAAATTGCAATCACATATTCTTCAGCATCAATTTTGGTGCTAAAACTTAAGGATGCATCGGTATTAACCTTGGGTTGCCATTTACGGTTAAAGCCCAGCTTTTCGCGGAAAAATTGCTGCAGCAAATAGCGGAATGAGCCATGTTTAGGCAATAATTCGGTCAGATTTTTCAGTTCACCCATGACCTGACTTTTACCTTCAGGGGTAGTGATGTCCTGATTTTGGGTCAGATGGGCAAACACGAAGTCCGACATCAGCGGCGCCTGATCCAGCAAGCGTCTAAAGTTTTCGATGCCTTCACGGCGGATCAAGGAGTCCGGGTCATGGTCAGCAGGCAAAACAAAGAATTTCAGCTCACGGCCATCACTGAGTAATGGCAGGGCAATGTCCAGCGTTCGGCGTGCGGCTTTTTGACCGGCAGCATCGCCATCAAAGGCAATGGTAATCCGGTTGTTCTGCTTAAACAGAATGTTCAGATGGTCGGTATTACTGGCAGTTCCCAGTGTCGCGACTGCGCCATGAATGCCGTATTGCTGCAATGCAATCACATCCATATAGCCTTCGACCATCAGCCATTCCTGGGCTTTCTGCTTTCTGCCTTCATACAGCCCATAAAGCAACTGGTTCTTATGGAAAACTTCAGAGTCTGGCGAGTTGATGTATTTGGGCTTGATCTCGTCATTGAGCGCACGGCCACCAAAGCCGACCACACGACCCTTGGTATCACGAATCGGGAAAATTACCCGCTCTCGCAGCAGGTCGAAATCACGGCCACTGTCGCTGGTACGAATTAGCCCCAGTAGTTTCAGGCCTTCGATATCCTGAGGAAAGGCTTTTTCCAGATGTTGCCAGTCTTCAGGTGCATAACCTAAGCGCCAATAGGCAATGGTTTCTGCAGTCAGGCCACGTTGCTTGAAATATTGCTGTGCACTGGAACTGTTGGGTAACTGGCGTTCATAGAACTGCGCAATATTTTCCAGCAGGTCGTATAAGTTGCCGTCTTGCTGAACTTCGGCCATCGGCATGTGTTCAAAAGCAGCAAAAGGGTCGCCGTAGAAATCCTGTTCGGAGGCCTGAAACTCTGCAAATGGATCAAAAGAAGCATCCGACACAGAATGTTCTTGTGCTGGACGTTGCGGAGCTTGCGTATTCTCAACTTTGGTCGCAGCGACTATTTTCGGTTTGGCGGCTTCCCGTTTGTATTTTAATTTATTGGAATCAGTATTGTCTTTTGGCAGTTCAATGCCGGTCTGACTGGACAGGTCTTTCATCACTTCGACGAAATTACGGCTACCAATGTCCATTAAAAAACGGATGGCGTTGCCATTGGCCTGACAGCCAAAACAGTGAAAATATTGTTTGTCACGATAGACGTGAAAAGAGGGCGATTTTTCCTGATGGAAAGGACAGCAGCCCGAATAGGTACGGCCAGTTTTTTTCAGTTTCACGAATTGACCAATCACATCGACAATATCGGTGCGATCGAGAATCTGATCAATCGTATGTTGAGGAATTGCCATAATCTGCTGAGCTTCTCGTGCTGCGTATCTAAGGTTTAAGTGATTGAATCAATAGGATTCAACTGATTCAGGTCAATTCTTTTTAACTTCCTTTGTATACCTTTTGCACGATTTGTTCAAGCCTGGCCGGGACAAAGCAAAAGGGCAAGTATGATACCTTGCCCTTAAAGAAAATGCACCTGCGACAGTCGGCTTATTCGGCAGTCGGTTCAGGTTGCTCTGCTTCGGTATTTTTAGGACGATCAAGCAAACCAAAAGATACACGATTGGTCAGGCTGCGCTTTTCAGTTTCTGGCGCATCCGACTCTGCATTGTTGTCAGTCACCGTCTTGGCTTCTTTACCAAAAATACCCAGTGTGGCACGGTTAAAGAAACTGCTTTCGCTACGTGCTGCACGCAAGTTGACCGTACCATCAGATTTCACCAGATTTGGATAATTCAGCTTTAACATATCAACATATTGCTGAGAGGTTGCTTTATCACCCAGTTGATCATAGCCATAGGCAATCGTTGCCAGTGCTTCTGGAATCTGAGGGGTTTGTGGATAATGTTCCACCACCCATTGTGCACGTTCAACCGCAGCCAGATAGGCTTTACGTTTTAAATTAAAGCGTGCCGCATTCATTTCATGCTCAGCCAGTTCCTGACCGATAAATTTCATGCGCTGCGCTGCATCGACCGCATAGGTGCTAGACGGATAGCGGCGAATGAAATCGACAAAATTCTGATAAGCCACTTTCAGATAGCTGACATCACGATGCGACTGTTTCAGCGAGGTATAACGCAGCAGACCATTATAGTTCTGCTCCATATTGGATACGCCGCGTACATAGTAAGCATAGTCGACATTTGGATGTTGTGGATTCAGACGGATAAAGCGCTCTGCCAGTGCCACTGCACCTTCATAATCTTTTTGCTGAAATTTTACATATAACAGTTCAAGCTGCGCTTGCGGAGCATACTGACTGGTCGGGAAATAGGTTTCCAGTGCTTCTAGCTGTTTTGCGGCATCGGTATATTGATTACGATCTAGCGCTTTCTGTGCTTTTTGAATATAAACTTGCTCGCTAGATTCAGGACCTTTATCCACGACTTCTTTTTTGGGATTACTGCTACAGCCTACCATTGCCGATGCAATGCCAATCGTGAGGGCAAGCATTGTCATTTTATAATGTGGTAGCGACATAAAAATTCCTCTGTTAATACGGGCAATGAGCTACAATTGCACTATTAAACCACTTTTGTCTGAATGAGCAAATGAGTCAAGCACAATCTTCCAATTCTAATATCCCTGATACTGATTTCAATTTACTTGAAGATTCTGAGGATGCAGATAACCATACTTCAGAAGCAACTGCAACACGTTTATCGTTGCAATTTCAACTGGATGAAACTTATATCGGGCAACGGATCGACCAGATTGCCGCGATGGTCTGGAGCGATTTTTCCCGAGAAAAATTAAAGCAATGGATCAAAGATGGCAATTTATTGGTGAATGGTCAGCCGGTCAAGCCGAAATTTAAAAGTGATGGTTTTGAAATCCTGACCTTAAATGTCGAGCTTGAAGCGCAAACGCGCAGCCTGCCGGAAGATATTCCACTGGACATCATCTATGAAGATGATGACATTATCGTCATTAACAAAGCTGTCGGCATGGTTGTGCATCCGGGCGCAGGCAATACATCGGGTACTTTGGTGAATGCTTTGTTACATCATTATCCAAAATCGGCTGAACTGGCACGTGCCGGTCTGGTACACCGTATTGATAAAGACACCAGTGGTCTGTTGGTCGTCGCGAAAAATCTGGAATCACAGTTCTCTCTTAGCAAACAGCTTGAGAAAAAATCAGTGTATCGTCTATATGATCTGGTGGTATATGGCAATATTATTGCTGGCGGTACCATTGATGAACCGATCAAACGCCATCCGGTGGATCGCGTGAAAATGACTGTGCTTCCGGGCGGTAAAGATGCAGTAACGCATTATAACGTCAAAGAGCGCTTCCAGCATTTCACCCGTGTTCAAGCCCGTCTTGAAACCGGACGTACCCACCAGATTCGTGTGCATTTTAGCTATATCGGCTTTGGCCTGATTGGTGATCAGGTGTATATGCCGCGTGTACGTATGCCGGCAGGTGCATCACAATTATTAGATGATACTTTACGTGGCTTTAAACGTCAGGCCTTGCATGCAGCAAAACTTGGTCTGACCCATCCGCGTAGCAAAGAAGAAATGACCTTTGAAGCGCCGTGGCCGGAAGATTTTGCCAATCTGATTGAAGTGCTGCGCACCGAAAACAAAGCCTATTAATTTTTTTATTTAGCTTGCGTCAAAGCAAGGAATCGAGATGCAATTTGTACCAGGACTTCCACAAGGTGTGTATGTGGGTCAGACCCGCGTTCATCATGCGAAAGTACAGCCATCCACGCAGCCTGAGCTTGCAGGTTTTAATCTGGCCTTGCATGTGCAGGATGATGCGCAGCGGGTACAACAGCATCGTATGGCTTTATTGCAAGATTTCGCTGCCTTTGGCGTAGATAAAATTACCTGGATGACACAGACCCATAGCACCATCTGTCATAGCATTAATGAACAGATAACTTTTGAGGCATTGGTCGGCGATGGTCTGGTGACGCAGCGCAAAGCGCATGCTTTGATGATGATGACCGCAGACTGTTTGCCGGTGGTGTTAGGTAATGCCGATGGTACGGAAGTTGCCAATTTGCATGCCGGTTGGCGTGGTCTGGCCGGTGGTATTGTCGAAAATACCATTGCCGCCATGCAGACTCCGCCGACCTGGGCCTGGCTTGGTGCGGCGATCAGTCAGCCCTGTTTTGAAATTGGTACAGAGGTAAAAGTGGCTTTTTGCAGTAAATATCCTGAACTGGACAGTGCATTTCAGGGTGGTGAACAGCTAGGTAAATATTATGCCGACCTGTATGCGATTGCACGCTATATCTTGCAGCAACATGGGATACATACCGTATTGGGCGGGGATCAATGTTCTTATCGTCAAGCAGATGAATATTTTTCTTATCGCCGTGAGCCTAAAACGGGTCGTATGGCGACATTCGTGTTTATGGCATGAAAATGTTAAACTTAACTGAATTTTTTGGCTTTTGAGCATTATGTCCCTATCTTCCAAATCTGTTGCGATTGTTTATCACAGTCCTTATGGACACACGGCTAAAGTGGCAAATTTTATTGCTGATGGTGCACGGGAAACTGGTGTTCAGGTGCATATGATGAATGTCGAACATATTGATTGGGATGTGCTAGATGCCGCAGATGCGATTGTCTTTGGTTGTCCGACCTATATGGGAAGCCTGACCTCTGCCATGAAGCTGTTTATGGAGCAGTCATCCAAGCGCTGGCTGGCGCGTAGCTGGCAGGGCAAACTGGCAGCAGCTTTTACCAATGGTGGCGGACTTAGTGGCGACAAACTGGCAGTGTTGCAGCAAATCAACCTGTTTGCGATGCAGCATGGTATGTTGTGGAGCGGTTTGCCCTTGATGCCGACAGGTCGTGCCGTGACTGATCTGAATCGTATGTCGAGCTTTTTGGGGCTGATGACCCAGTCGGACAATGCACCGGTAGAAGTCACCCCACCTGAAGGGGATTTAAAAACCGCGCTCTGGTTTGGCGAATATATTGCTTTGACACTGGCGCGCTTAAATCATCCAGCTTAGTCAGTGATAAAAAAACCTCCACATGCTGGAGGTTTTTATATTCAAGTATTGATCCATTATTTATGGAAAATTCGCGCTTTATCACGTTGCCAGTCACGGTCTTTTTCAGTGGCACGTTTGTCATGGAGCTGCTTACCTTTGACCAGTGCAATTTCCAGCTTGGCATGCGGGCCTTTCCAGTAACAGGCCAGTGGCACGCAGGAATAACCTTTCTGGTTAATCGCGCCCATCAGCTTTTCAATTTCACGGCGATTCAACAACAGTTTTCGGGTACGGGTCGCTTCAGGCACCACGTGTGTTGAAGCACTCAGCAAAGGCTGAACTTGCGCACCAAACAGGAAAGCTTCACCATTTTTAAAGGTAATATAGCTTTCTACAATGGTCATACGACCGGCACGCATTGATTTGACTTCCCAGCCCTTTAATGACAGCCCCGCTTCAAATTTCTCTTCAATAAAATAATCGTGGCGGGCACGTTTATTCAGTGCAATGGTACCGCCATTATTTTTTTTT
This sequence comes from Acinetobacter sp. YH12100, assembly GCF_013419135.1. Lineage (NCBI taxonomy): Bacteria > Pseudomonadati > Pseudomonadota > Gammaproteobacteria > Moraxellales > Moraxellaceae > Acinetobacter > Acinetobacter sp. YH12100. The sequence continues at coordinate 59,366 of NZ_VPAQ01000011.1, forward strand.
ACTACAATAGATGCTTTCGCCATAATCTGATACTTCCAAACGTGCTGCTATTGTACCGCAACTAGAAATAAGGTGAAGTTTTTTAAATTAATGAGGATTATTCACCAAAAAAACAAGTTTTTGCTAAAATAAGATTCTACATAACAAACAGAGTACAAATGGATGTCTAAAACTCGTGTGATTTATCCGGGGACTTTTGATCCAATTACCAATGGACATATTGATTTGGTAACCCGCGCAGCGCGAATGTTTGATGAGGTCGTTGTGGCGATTGCCATCGGTCATCATAAAAATCCGGTATTTAGTCTGGAAGAGCGTGTCGCATTGGCAAAAGAGTCATTGAGTCATTTGGACAATGTTGAATTTGTAGGTTTTGACGGTTTGCTGGTCAATTTTTTCCGTGAGCAAAAGGCGACTGCTGTATTGCGTGGTTTGCGTGCAGTGTCTGATTTTGAGTACGAATTTCAGCTGGCCAATATGAACCGTCAGCTGGACTCCCACTTTGAAGCGGTATTTTTAACCCCTTCAGAGCAATATTCTTTTATTTCATCCACTTTGGTGCGTGAAATTGCTCGATTAAGAGGTGATGTGACCAAGTTTGTACCACCAAACGTGGTTGCGGCCTTCGAGCGTAAACTTCAACAAGGTTGGTAGCGTGTCTTTATATATCACCGATGAATGTATTAATTGTGATGTCTGTGAACCTGTATGCCCGAATGAGGCCATTTATATGGGTGAACTCATTTATGAGATTCATCCAGATTTATGTACAGAGTGCGTCGGACATCATGATCAACCGCAATGTCAGCTGTTCTGTCCGGTGGATTGTATTCCACTGGATCCGAACCATGCGGAAACGCAGGAGCAGCTGCAAGCCAAGTATGAAAAACTGACTGCTCAAAAAACATCAAGCAATTAGTCTCGATATTTGGTACTATGCCGCTCGAAGTGAGCCAGACGATCGCTGCTGTGGAGATCTCCGTGATTGAAGCAGGGGAGGAAAGTCCGGGCTTCATAGGGCAAGGTGCCAGGTAACGCCTGGGCGGTGTAAACCGACGGCAAGTGCAGCAGAGAGAAGACCGCCTTCATTATGTTTTCGAGCAATCGGAATCGGAGGTAAGGGTGAAAGGGTGCGGTAAGAGCGCACCGCATGGCTGGTAACAGTTCATGGCGAGGTAAACCCCACCGGAAGCAAGACCAAATAGGAATCCATTAGGCATGGCCCATGCTGGATTCGGGTAGGTCGCTTGAGCGCATGAGTGATTGTGCGCCTAGAGGAATGATCGTTCACGACAGAACCCGGCTTATCGGCTCACTTCAACAAATTTTGATCAAACAGTGCATTATGGGGTTGACGCTCTTTAAAGAAAATCTCATAATGCGCGCACAGTTTAAGGCTATGTAGCTCAGTTGGTTAGAGCACCGCACTCATAATGCGGGGGTCACAAGTTCAAGTCTCGTCATAGCCACCATATTCTGAAAAAACCCACTCCGATTGAGTGGGGTTTTTTATGTCTGATATTTGATGATGATGTTGGTGGAAAATCTGAAAAGCACTACAATAGTTAAAATAAAACAAATAACAAGAATATGTATGATGATTAAAAATTTAATACTATCAACTCTGATTTTCTTTATTGCTTTACCTGTTTTTGCTGCAGATTCAATTAAGTCACTTCCTTTTAAAGAAAAAAATATTTCCAAAGCAGAAATAAGATCAATTTGTCAAAAAGTAAAATTTAGTTGTGATGAGAGTGATGCAAAACTTTGGGTAGTTAAAATTGCTGAAGCTGAAAAATATTATTTAATTGATGAAAATTTACAAATTATTCAGCTTTCAAAAAATCTTGGAAAATATCAAATCATTGATTATTGGGATCTAACCACGTATCAACAGGTTTATGCGCTTAAAGAGGATAAGAGTGGTATAGAATTTATATATCCTGCCTTATACCCACTCAATCGGCATAGTTATGCTATTGCCTTAATTCATGGCTGGGTTTCAAATGATGCAGGTGAACAGAATGCACAGTTTATTCAATTACTTCCAAAAGGAAAGACAAAACTGGTCTTCGAGCATTTACCTTTTTACGAATACCAGAATCGACTTTCCTGCTACAAAGATATGAAAGATAAAAAGAATAATTATTGTGATGATCAGAAGGAGACCGTACTTAAGATCAGCTATAGAGATGTAGGATTGGCTTATTATGAATGGCGTTTAAGTTATTTGAATATAAACTGGCTTAAAAATAATAAAATCGACGAATATAAACAGCGGAGTTTGGTGTTAATCCCTTTTATTCAAGCGCAGTAAAGGCATGTAGCAGTGATCTAACATCATCTGTTTGCAACTGCTCACGCATTTTTAAAAACTGCTTTTCATCTAAGTCATAGAGCTTAAGAGAAAGCAGTTTTTCTATATCTGCTTTAGGAAAACGATATTTAATAATTTTGGCAGGCACGCCACCGACCACTGCGTATGATGGAACGTCTTTGGTGACCACGGCACCTGTTGCCACCACAGCACCTTCGCCAAGCGTTACACCTTGCATAATCATGGCACGTGAGCCAATCCAGCAACCATCGCCAATGAATGTATCGCCAGCAGGCACAAAACTGCGTGTATCGAAGGGAAAGGCTGAAATCCAGTCGGTACGGTGTAATTGATTACCACCCATCATAATCACGCATTCTGCGCCAAAACAGACAAAATTGCCGATATAGAGCTGATCAATGGGTTTATCTGGGGTAGAGGGCTTGTCATGTAGATAACGCACCACGCAACGCTCAAAACCCTGATCCCAATAAGCAGAATAGTAAGAATAGTTTCCCTTAATATGAATATTTGGATTCTTCACCGTTTTTGAGATGAATTCGAACTCACACCAGTGTTTGACAGGGGAATTAATTAACTTTTCAGACATGCGTATATGGCGTTTAGAAGGTGGGGGGATTATATCAAACAAAAGTCCCCCTTTGAAAAAGTGGGATTTTGGGGGGATTCTTAAATAAGGCCTCTCCTTTGTCGAGTAGTGTTCTTCCTTTCCTAAAAGGAAAGGCAATTTTATTGTGAGTTTTGATTTGTAATGATGGCTTTGTATCCCTGTGGAATAACATCCTCAGAATATGTACTGAGTGTACAAGGGGGTGAGGAATATGATTGAAATTATGAAAAATTTTATCTGAACAAATTCCAAAAGATACTAAAAATACGAGCAATACAATTGGGAAAATGAAAGCCCAGAATTGCGCAGCTGAGTGTCGTGGTTGAAATAATGACGACAGAACTGGTATGCGTGTCGATGAAGTATGACCAGTTGATCGCGATGGCAACACCAAGGATCAAACCGCCAAGTGCATAGTAAAAAGCGTGTATGAAGCGATCATCCATTTTTTGTTATCTATTTTATTATTTGCTCATAAATTAAAGCTAAATCAATAGTTTTGCAATAAAAAACCCCTCAATTGAGGGGCTTTAATTGTTGTAAATATCTAAAGCTTAGATATATTCAACTTTCACAATTTCGTATTCAACTTCACCATTTGGTGTCGTAATTTTCACATCATCGCCTTCGTTTTTACCTAAAAGACCACGTGCAATTGGTGAGTTCACAGAGATCTTGTTGATCTTAAAGTCTGCTTCGTCATCGCCTACAATCTTGTAAGTTTTTTGCTCTTCAGTATCCAGGTTTTCAATTGTCACTGTTACACCAAAAACCACACGACCTGATTGCTCAAGTTCTTTGACATCAATGACCTGGCAAGCGCCCAGTTTCCCTTCGATGTCCTGAATACGGCCTTCACAGAAGCCTTGCTGTTCACGCGCTGCATGATATTCTGCATTTTCTTTTAAGTCGCCGTGTTCACGTGCTTCTGCAATCGAAGCCGTGATACGAGGACGGTCAACGGTTTTCAGTTGATGTAATTCTTTCTCTAAGGCAATTTTGCCTTCAGGAGTCATAGGATAACGTTGCATGTTGTCCCTCAAAAGTCAGTTGAAAGATATAAAATCTATAAATAAAAAAAAGCCCGCCACCAAGAAGGTAGCGGGACTTCTTGGAAACTTAATTAACCTTTAGTTAGGTCTTGCAAGCGATATACATCCATTGGCAATTTGATTGCTAAAGCTTGGCATACAGCATCAGCACCGTTCAAGGTGGTCGTGTAATACACTTTACCTTGTAGCGCAGAGCGACGGATCGAGAACGAATCCTGCTGAGCCTGTTTACCTTCAGATGTATTGATAATGAGGTGAATTTCGCCATTTTTCAAGCGGTCCACAATATTAGGACGGCCTTCAGTTACTTTATTCACACGTTCACATGCAATACTCGCTTCAGTAATCACGCTGTATGTGCCACCCGTTGCAAGCAACTTGAAGCCATAGTCTACCAGTTGCTGAGCGATACGCGCGACATGCGGCTTATCTGAATCACGAACAGACAGGAATGCATGTTTTACTTCGCCTTCAGTTGGTTTACCTGGTAAGCGATCGTTCGAGCCTAATACAGCTTTATAGAACGCTTCACCAAATGATTTACCAACACCCATGACTTCGCCAGTCGATTTCATCTCAGGGCCAAGGATTGGGTCAACACCCGGGAATTTGTTGAATGGGAACACCGCTTCTTTTACAGAGAAGTGCTGAGGAATAATCTCTTTAGTGAATCCTTGAGATTCTAGAGATTGACCTGCCATACAACGTGCAGCAACTTTTGCTAAAGACTCACCGATACATTTAGAAACGAACGGTACAGTACGTGATGCACGTGGGTTCACTTCCAGAATGTAAACGTCAGTGCCTTTTACTGCAAACTGAACGTTCATCAAACCGATTACACCCAGTTCTTTTGCCATTGCAACAGTTTGACGGCGCATTTCGTCCTGTACTTCTTGAGAAAGCGAGTAAGGAGGAATCGAACATGCTGAGTCACCAGAGTGGATACCCGCTTGTTCAATGTGCTGCATGATACCGCCAATCACAACGTCTTTGCCGTCAGATACGCAGTCCACGTCAACTTCGATCGCGTCATCAAGGAAGCGGTCAAGAAGAACCGGTGCTTCGTTTGATGCTTGAACTGCATCACGTAAGTAGCGTTTCAATTCGTCATCGTTATACACGATTTCCATGGCACGACCGCCAAGAACGTATGATGGACGTACCACAAGCGGGTAGCCAACTTTTGCTGCTTCAGCCATACCTTCTTCAGCAGATTTTACAATGCTGTTGTTCGGTTGACGAAGTTGTAGACGTTGAATCATTTGCTGGAAGCGTTCACGGTCTTCTGCACGGTCAATCGCGTCTGGAGATGTACCGATAATTGGCGCACCGGCTTCTTCCAAAGCACGAGCCAATTTCAAAGGTGTTTGACCACCGTACTGCACGATAATGCCTTTAGGCTTCTCGATACGTACGATTTCAAGCACATCTTCCAATGTGATTGGTTCGAAGTACAAACGGTCTGATGTGTCGTAATCTGTAGAAACCGTTTCAGGATTACAGTTGACCATGATGGTTTCATAACCATCTTCACGCATTGCAAGCGCTGCGTGTACACAGCAGTAATCGAACTCGATACCTTGACCAATACGGTTAGGCCCGCCACCAATCACCATGATCTTGTCACGCGTTGATGGATTTGCTTCACATTCTTCATCGTAAGTTGAGTACATGTATGCTGTATCAGATTCGAATTCTGCAGCACATGTATCGACACGTTTGTAAACAGGGGTTACGCCCAGGTTCCAACGGTGTTTACGGAATTGTTTTTGTGAAATGCCCATCAAGTCTGCAATACGAAGATCCGATAAACCTTTACGTTTGAAGCTGCGGATGTTGTCCGCGTTCAAATCACCAAAACCTAAAGATTTAATCTGTTCTTCAGTTTTAATGATGTCTTCGATTTGAATCAGGAACCAAGGGTCGATATTGGTTGCAGCAAATACTTCATCAAGTGTAAAGCCGTGACGGAATGCATCACCAATGAACCAGATGCGCTCAGGACCTGGCACTTTAAGTTCTTGAAGAATTTTATCTTTCGCACCTTCAGCACCGATTTCGATTTTTTCATCGAAGCCAGAAGCACCGACTTCAAGACCACGAAGCGCTTTTTGCATAGACTCCTGGAAGTTACGGCCAATGGCCATGACTTCACCGACAGATTTCATCTGAGTCGTCAAAGTTGCATCTGCTTGCGGGAATTTCTCGAAGTTGAAGCGAGGAATTTTCGTTACAACGTAGTCAATCGCAGGTTCGAATGAAGCCGGTGTTGTACCGCCCGTGATGTCATTTTTCAACTCATCAAGGGTATAACCTACAGCCAGTTTCGCCGCGATTTTCGCAATCGGGAAACCCGTTGCTTTAGATGCAAGGGCAGAAGAACGAGAAACACGTGGGTTCATCTCGATCACAACGATACGACCGTCTTTCGGGTTGATACCGAACTGAACGTTTGAACCGCCTGTTTCTACGCCAATTTCACGAAGTACAGCTAAAGATGCATTACGAAGTAACTGGAATTCTTTATCTGTCAGCGTTTGTGCAGGCGCAACAGTGATGGAGTCACCGGTGTGCACGCCCATTGGATCAAAGTTTTCAATGGTACAGACGATGATACAGTTGTCATTTTTGTCACGAACAACTTCCATCTCGTATTCTTTCCAGCCAATTAAAGATTCATCAATCAATAACTGTTTGGTCGGAGAAAGATCGAAACCGCGTTCACAGATTTCAATGAACTCTTCACGGTTATATGCAATACCACCACCTGAGCCACCCATCGTGAATGATGGACGGATAATCACGGGGAAGCCGAAGCGTGCTTGAATAGTTAAAGCTTCTTCCATTGACTCGGCAATATCTGCTTTTGGACATTCAAGACCAATTTTACGCATTGCCTGGTCGAAGAGTTTGCGGTCTTCAGCTTTTTCAATCGCTTCTTTGGTCGCGCCGATCAATTCAACATTATATTTTTCTAGAATGCCGTGCTCATCAAGGGCAAGGGCACAGTTCAATGCAGTTTGACCGCCCATGGTGGGAAGAACTGCGTCTGGGCGTTCTTTCTCAATAATTTGTGCAACAGTTTGCCAGGTAATCGGTTCGATATACGTTGCGTCTGCCATTGCAGGGTCGGTCATGATGGTCGCCGGATTCGAGTTGACCAAAATAACGCGGTAGCCCTCTTCACGAAGGGCTTTACATGCTTGAGCACCTGAGTAGTCAAACTCACATGCCTGACCGATGACAATCGGACCCGCACCAATAATTAAGATGCTTTTAATGTCAGTACGTTTAGCCATGATGCTTCCTTAATTACTTCTTAGATGCTTCGATAAGTTCGATGAAATGATCGAACAATGGTGCGCAGTCATGTGGGCCAGGGCTTGCTTCAGGGTGACCCTGGAAGCTGAACGCAGGCTTGTCTGTGCGATGAATACCTTGGTTAGTACCATCAAACAGTGAGCGATGCGTTACACGCAATACATCCGGCAGGTTGCTTTCATCAACTGCGAAGCCGTGGTTTTGAGAAGTAATCATCACTGTACCATTTTCAAGGTTTTGCACAGGATGGTTGGCACCGTGGTGACCGTGAGGCATTTTTAGTGTTTTGGCGCCACTTGCAAGTGCAAGGATCTGGTGACCCAGACAGATACCAAATACTGGAATTTCAGTGGTTTCTACAATTGTTTTTACAGCTTCAATTGCGTAGTCACATGCAGCTGGATCGCCAGGGCCGTTCGACAGGAACACGCCATCTGGATTCAGAGCAAGTACGTCAGCAGCAGGAGTTTGCGCAGGCACCACAGTCAGTTTACAACCGCGGTCTGCGAGCATACGTAAGATGTTGGTTTTGACACCGTAATCGTATGCAACAACATGGAATTTAAGTTCAGGTTGAGAGAAACCTTTGCCTAATGCCCAAGAGCCTTCAGTCCACTCAAAGCCCTCAGGATCGCAACATTCTTTTGCCAGGTCTAAACCGTTTAAACCGCTAAAGGCACGTGCTTTTTCAAGCGCTTCTGCTTCAGTGATATTTTCGCCAGCAAGGATACAGCCATTTTGCGCACCTTTGTCACGTAGGATACGTGTCAATTTACGCGTGTCGATATCCGCAATTGCCACAACATTGTGTTGTACCAAATATTCAGCTAATGATTGGGTTGAACGGAAGTTACTGTGCAATAAAGGCAGGTCACGAATGATCAATCCGTTGGCCCAAACTTTATGAATACGACCTGATTCAGCGTCTTCTTCATTGCAGCCTGTGTTACCGATATGCGGGTAAGTCAGTGTCACAAGTTGCTGTGCATAACTCGGGTCAGTCAAAATTTCTTGATAGCCAGTCATGGCAGTGTTGAAAACGACTTCACCAGTCGTACTACCCGATGCGCCAATCGAAGTACCTTTAAAGATAGTTCCGTCGGCAAGGGCTAAAATTGCTGGGGTGCTCAAACCAAAGCTCCTGAAATTTAGGCTGTAAAAAAGCGAGAAGACGAAAAAAAAGGAAGGCTAATTTTTAAACCTACCCTCCTATGTCTGCTCGCTTGAACTTAACACGGCATTATACGCAGAATGATGCTTGAAGTCCAATGGCTTTGCAGCGAAAGTATAAGATAAATGCCTTGCTTTTTGAGTGGAAGTCTGTTTTGTAAACAGGATGAAAAAATGTAAGCAATTAATAATTGTCAGACAAATCAAATCTTAAATTTTATCAAGTCTACTAATATAGCTCAGTCAATATAACAATAGGAACAAGACAAATGACTACAGCATCAAAATCTACCCAATCCCAAAAAGCCAGCCCGAGCGTCGTGGCAGAAACTGCCGAGAAGCTTGAAAAAGTAGCAGTAGAGGCGAAAGATCAAGTATTTGAAAGCATCGAAGAAAGTAAAGAAAAGCTTGAAGTTGAAGCCAAGCAATTGACCGATACCGTACAGGAACAATTGCGCCAATTTAAGCAGGAGGTGTTGCAGCGAATTGACACTTTAAAGGAGCAGATCTTCGGTTCACAAAAAGAATTAACTGAATTGAAGAGCTTTATCAAAACAGAATTCAATGCAGTGATCGAAGACTTGTCCAGTCTGGGCAAGGAACTGAAAGAGGATGTCAGTCAGATTTCGACCAAACATAAAGAGCATTTGACCGATACCTTAAAACGTTCTAAAGACAGCACCATTGAAGTGCTGAAAAAAGTCAAGCCGGTAGTGAAAGCAGAAAGTTCAGACAAAAAGCCTGAGCTGAAAAGTTAAGCTGCGTTGAAAGGCTGCTCTTTAAAAGGAGAACAATCACATGTTCTCCTTTGTCTTTATGTAGCAAAACGGACTCACAATAATAATCAGAAGGGGTTACGATGCCACGGCATTATTTGGTAGGTGTGCTTGTTTTATTGATATTGATTATGCTGCTTAATCTGGAAAGCGGCTTGGGGCGCATACTTTATCTGGGTGTGATCGTATTATGTTTGGGCGTACTGGGGCCGGTTTTGGGGACTGTTCTGCTCATGGTACTCACTTTTACTTTTATTCTTTATGCTGCAGTGAAAGCCATTCGGAGCCAGCATCAGTTACCTCATTAAAATGCTACTCTAAGATGTTCAAAAACAAGAAAATGCAAAATAACCATACACAGCTAACTACTTTGTCTAGAGACAAACAAAAACGTGAGACTTCAAGTCTCACGTTTTATCAGTCTTTTACAGATTCAGACAGAGGATATACAGGTTTGACTGATCTAAAATACATGCAACCAGTCACGTTTATTATGAAAATCTGCCTGAGGACTACTATGCTGCATCGCGTAGTACTGGTCACCTTGCGAGGTTTTTAAAACAGCAGATAAACCCAGGAACAAGTTTTCCCATTTGAGTTTATGTGTTGCCATAAAATCGGTCAGATCCACACTGACATTGAGACCATAATGGGTACGTTTGAGCTGATTCAGCTCAATATCATCTGCAGCTTGTGGTGGCATATCTTCAGGATAGCGGTATTCTTCAAATTGATAAGCCTGCCAGGCCTGAGAAGGGGAGAGATTAATCTCACGATAAAAATCTTCACCCTGAACCCCAATAAAAATTTCAAAGCAGGTCTGTTCCCACAAGAAATCCTGACGGGGATGTGCAGCTACCATGTCTGGCCACAGGATGTAATGATTGGGATCGCGGATCCAGAAGCCCACATTTAAACTACATGGACCTTGCTGTTCAATGGCAGCAACCAGAGAGATGGCCTGAAAACGGCGATCAAATGCGCTAAGTTCGTAACTTGCCATAAGTCCTGTACTTAGTTAGACAAATGAGCGAAACGAACAAGATTGGACAATTTTTGGTTCTGTTTTGCCGCTTTCTTATAAAGAAGTGCAATTTTACCAATAGTTTGAACCACTTCAGCACCAGTCGCTTCTGAAATTTCAGCAATCAGCGCTGCACGCGCTTCACGATCTTCAGCGACAATTTTAACTTTAATCAGTTCGTGATCGTTTAAAGCACGCGCTAATTCTTCGATGACATTTTCCGTCAGACCTTTGTCACCTAGCATCACGACTGGGTTAAGTGTATGTCCGATTTGACGTAAACGCTTACGTTCCTGAATAGATAAAGCCGCCATGAGAGATAACCTGAATTTTAAAACGGCTTAGTATAGCAAAAGCAAAAAATAAACGCTGTAAATTATCAGGAAATAATCATATTCAATCTGTCCACGGAGAGAGCAAAAGCCTTAGATTTAGATACACATGTATACTGCAAAATAAGTCTTTTTCACGTACAATTAATAATGAGACATTTTTTTATTTAGAGAGTTATGGCTACACGCATTACCAACCAAAAGTTATCTAAAAGTAGTCGTGATTGGATGAGAGAGCATTTAGACGATCCTTATGTGAAAAAGGCACAAAAGGAAGGCTATCGTGCGCGTGCAGCATATAAGCTCTTAGAAATGCAAGAAAAGTATAAAATCATTAAACCTGGTATGACTGTGGTCGACCTGGGCGCAGCGCCAGGCAGCTGGTCACAGATTGCCGGTAAACTTGTTGGCGATAAGGGTTTATTGATTGCATCTGATATTTTACCAATGGATGCTTTACCAGATGTCACTTTTCTGCAAGGTGACTTCCGTGAAGAAGAAGTTTTCCAAAAACTGCTAGAAATTTTAGATGGTCGTACTGTAGACGTTGTAATTTCAGATATGGCCCCCAATACATCAGGTAATAAGGCTGTAGATCAACCGCGTCAGATTTACTTGTGTGAACTTGCACTGGATTTTGCCAATAAGGTGCTAGGCCCCAAAGGTCAATTTGTGGTAAAAGTTTTCCAAGGCTCAGGTTTTGATGAATTCCGTAAGCAAGTGGTTGATAGTTTTGATATTCTGAAAACATCTAAACCCTTGGCATCACGTGCTCGCTCTAAAGAAGTTTTCCTGATCGGGCAGGGACGCAAGAAGGCTTTAAAATAAGTCTACTTGCCAAGTCGTTAAAAATTGTGCATTTTGTACGTTTTCAGATAATTGTAAGTTAATTTACAGCTTAAGTATTAAGGTCACCCTGAACAGGGCATGATCAAATTAGATTGGAATGGGAATAAAGCTTTGAGCGATCTTTTTAAGAATGCCGTATTGTGGCTCGTAATACTGGGTGTGCTGGTGTTAATCTTCAGCAACGTCAGTGACCGCAATCAACCGACTACAATGAACTACTCAGAGTTTGTTGCCGCGGTCAATGCTGGCCAAATTAAACAAGTTGTTATTGACGGCGAAAGAATTCGTGGCGAAAAATCAAACGGTTCAGAGTTTGAAAGTATTCGTCCGGCAGTTCAGGATCCTGAGCTGATGCCAAGCCTCATTAAAAATAATGTTGTGGTCGAAGGTGAAGCACCACAACGTCAAGGCTTGCTCATGCAGTTGCTTATTGCAAGTTTCCCTGTGCTTTTAATCATTTTGTTATTCATGTTCTTTATGCGCAACATGGGTGGCGGTGCAGGTGGTAAAAACGGCCCAATGAGTTTTGGTAAGTCTAAAGCCAAAATGTTGTCTGAAGACCAGATTAAAGTCACTTTCGTCGATGTTGCCGGTTGTGATGAAGCCAAGCAAGAAGTGGTTGAAATTGTCGACTTCCTGAAAGACCCAACCAAATTTAAACGTCTCGGTGCAAGTATTCCACGTGGTGTTTTGATGGTCGGTCCTCCAGGTACAGGTAAAACTTTGCTTGCCAAAGCCATTGCCGGTGAAGCTAAAGTGCCATTCTTTAGTATTTCGGGTTCTGACTTCGTGGAAATGTTTGTGGGTGTTGGTGCATCGCGTGTGCGTGACATGTTCGAACAGGCAAAACGTCATGCACCATGTATCATCTTTATTGATGAGATTGATGCAGTCGGTCGTCACCGTGGTTCAGGTACAGGCGGTGGTCACGATGAACGTGAGCAGACGCTGAACCAGATGCTGGTGGAAATGGACGGCTTTGAAGGCAATGAAGGTATTATCGTGATTGCTGCAACCAACCGTGCAGATGTACTGGATAAAGCTTTACTTCGTCCGGGTCGTTTTGACCGTCAGGTTGTGGTTGGCTTGCCAGACATTAAGGGTCGTGAACAAATCCTGAATGTGCATTTGAAAAAATTGCCTTCAGTCACAGGGGTCGACGTTAAAGTACTTGCGCGTGGCACACCAGGCTTCTCGGGTGCGCAATTGGCTAACCTGGTGAATGAAGCGGCTTTATTCGCTGCACGCCGTAACAAGAACACTGTCGATATGCATGACTTCGAAGATGCAAAAGACAAACTGTATATGGGTCCTGAGCGTAAGTCGATGGTGCTGCGTGATGAAGAGCGTCGCGCGACGGCTTATCATGAAGCAGGTCATGCGATTGTTGCTGAAAGCTTGCCAGGTACAGATCCTGTGCATAAAGTAACGATCATGCCGCGTGGCTGGGCTTTAGGTGTCACCTGGCAGCTGCCTGAATTTGACCAGACTAGCCATTATAAAGACAAAATGTTGAATGAACTTTCGATTTTGTTTGGTGGCCGTATTGCTGAAGAAGTATTCATTAACCAGATGTCGACCGGCGCGTCAAATGACTTCGAACGTGCAACTAAAATGGCACGTGCGATGGTGACCAAATACGGTATGTCTGACAAAATGGGCGTCATGGTCTATGAAGAAGATGCACAGCAATCGTTCATGGGCAGTATTGGCAGTCGCAGTATTTCTGAAACAACCCAGTTAGAAGTCGATCGTGAAATCCGTCGTATTCTGGATGAGCAATATAAAGTCGCACGCGATATCTTGGAAAGTAAAAAAGATATTGCCCATGCGATGGTCAAAGCCTTGATGGAATGGGAAACTATTGATCGTGATCAAATCCGTGACATTATGGAAGGTCGTGAGCCTCAACCGCCAAAAGTCTATGTTGCAGAAAATCCTGTGATTGATGTAACCCCAGATGATGGCCCGTTGACGCCACCGCCATTGCCAGCCAACTAAGTTAAATAAAAAACCACCTTCGGGTGGTTTTTTTATATCAGTCATTTTTATGATAATTTTCTGAATGCTATATTTAACTCAAAACTAATGGGCAAATGTCTTATCGAGCTTTGCTTTATTGCTCTATCCATAAGACAATATTCGAATTATTGTGAACGAGAATGGAAACATGCAGCTGATGCCTTTACGACCACATGTATGGACATTTGGTGAGTTAAAACTGGACTTATCTCAGCCGCATGTGATGGGAATTCTCAATGTCACCCCCGACTCATTTAGTGATGGTGGTCGGCATAATCAAAAAGAAGATGCAGTTGCACGTGCGCTGGAGATGATGGCTGAAGGTGCGACCGTAATTGATATCGGCGGGGAATCGACCCGTCCGGGTGCCGCTGTGGTAGACGTAGAGGAAGAGATCCGCCGCGTGGTGCCTGTGGTTGAAGCCTTAGCAAAACATGATGTTGTTCTCTCGATTGATACTTCACAACCAGAAGTGATTCGTGCAGCGGTTCAGGCCGGAGCGCATATCTGGAATGACGTCCGTGCGTTGACCCGCCCCAATGCCTTAGTAACGGCCGCTGAATTAAATATTCCGGTAATCATTATGCATATGCGTGGTGAGCCGACCACCATGAACAATCTGGATCAATATGAGGATGTCACTACCGAGGTGATTGGCGAACTATCTCAACGTGTTCAGGATGCCTTGGATGTAGGAGTAAAAGCCGAAAATATCATGATTGATCCGGGGTTTGGTTTTGCCAAGAATGCTCAGCAAAATCTCAAGCTGCTTCAAGAATTTTATAAATTGACAGAAATGGGTTATCCGATTTTATCTGCCTTATCACGTAAACGCTTTATTGGGGCTGTCTTAGATGGCGCAGAACCACAGGCGCGTGCGGTGGGTTCGGCAACAGCACATTTGCTCAGTATTCAGCAGGGCGCCTGTATGGTACGGGCACATGATGTGAAAGCGACAGCGGATGCGATTAGAGTCTGGCAAGCCATGCAGATGGCGTAGACATTGATGGCGGGAGAGTAAGCATCTGGCAATGTTGTTTGGCTTTCAGGCAACAATGTGCTATATAGGCACGCTTAGATTAAATTGTCATCTTTTAGAGTGCCTGTAATGTTTGCAGATTTACTTCTCCCCATGTTCGATGATGCGTATTATCCCGATATTCTGGTTGCTGAAATCAAACAGCACATCGAACATTTTGCCCAAAAAGTCGCTAAATCAGCTTTGTCAGATCAAGAAATTTACCAGCTTGCCCATCTGACCGTTGCTGATATTAATGCCATGAAACCGCAGTTTGAAGATCTGGATTCATCTCTGGATGATACCGCTGCAGATTATATTGCCGAAGCCATGATGATGGTGGTGCAAGAGCACGGGTTGTTCGAGATTGAAATGGAAGAGCTGATTACCAATCGTGAATGGTGATCGATAAAACCCTGCTACTGCAGGGTTTTTTATTATTTGTAGAAATAGTCTTTAAAACTTTTAAAGCGAATCGAGCTGAGTAATTTTTGCTCTTCATGCATGCATTGCTGATAAAGATTCTGGTAATAAGCCTGCAGATTTGACTGGTCCTGAATCGGTTGCGGTGTTTTGGATCTGGACTGTTGATAGGCCCAAAAGGCCAGCTGCCGCAGTTTTTGCAGTTTGATCTGATCAATCGCACTACAAGAACTTTTAAATAAAGGTTCTAAGGTGACAGCGCCAAAAGAGGAAAGCGCTAAAATGATCATGCTGATGATTACCAGCATATCTGAATGAATTACATACAGATTCAGCAATAAAACCAGAAAAATTGGAATTTGCAGATACAGACAGTTCTGCAAGCGCTGACTATAGGCTTTGGAGCTGAATTGCGCCTGATATTGTGCATACCAGATATAGGGATAAAGCAGGGCCATTAACATGATCAAGGTGACATTAAAGGCGATCGTGGCATTCTTGAAAAAATAATATTCCAGAAGTACTGAACTGATGCTACAGGCCACGCAGATTAAAAGAGACAGTAAATTAATCGCGATCACAAACTGGAGATTTTGCAGGGCATTAAATTTGAAGCGGCTATAACGCAGCTTCAGGAAAAAAGCGTCTGGATGGCGTAATTGTAATGTGGCGAGATCGAAGTATTTTAATTCTGACATGAGGATTTCGCGCTAAAAGAATAAAATTCAGGCACAAAAAAACCAGCCTAATGCTGGGTTTTCTATTGCACCATTTTAATAAAGATTAAAATGGTGCCCGAGGCCAGACTCGAACTGGCACGCTTTGTGGGCGGGGGATTTTAAATCCCCTGTGTCTACCGATTTCACCACTCGGGCATGTGCGCAATAATAGAGGACGAAATAAAGCTTGGCAAGCACATTTCTAAATGATTGCTTTCTTTTCAAGCAATTCCGTGGCTTCTCTCTAAAAAAACTAGCAAATCAATCTGTTTTTTTAAGGACCCTTATTAAAAATATTCAAGATGGCTAATCAAAATGATAGAGCACTATGAGTTCTCGTCCAAATAACTGTCGACATCCAGATGCTTGATGGTTTTACAGTATTGATGCTCATGTTTCAGCAGCTGGGTATATAATTCGGCATAGTGATTTAATTGCTGTTTTAGTTCGGCATGCCGAGGATGATTGCTTGAACAAAAACGTAATTTTAGTCGAAGCATACAGGTCTGTTTATAAGCCCAGAAGCAGATTCTACGTAATTGTTGCAACTGATAATGTTCAGTATTTTGGCTGTTTTCCCGGAACAAGTTTTCCCGATAAAAACGGATAAAGCCAAAGCTCACTCCAAAAAAGAATAAACTCCACATCAGTAGGCTACTTTGTACAAAAAACAGATTTAAGGTTTGTAGTAGAATCACCACAGCCATCTTGATTGGGGTATGGCGTAATAACTGATATAGCGAATAAGAAGAATGCTGAACCTGTTGCAGAATTAAGGTGAGACTCAACATCAGGAACAACAGTATCGCCAAAATGGCATAACTTTGCGCCTGAAATTCGCTCACTTGCACAAAAGATTGCTTTATGACGTCACCGAACATCAAACTGACGGGAATAAAAATCATGGCCGCCAAGACCCAGGGAATCAAAAGCTTGGCTTTATCCCAGATCCCACGGATTTTGATCTGGCTATAGAACAGGTAATTGCCTTTAAATGCAGTCGGATACTGTTGTTGAAGTTGCTGCAGCAACAAAGTCACTTGGGTAGTGGGCATCATCCAGAGATTGATTCAGAAATAGACACAGGCACTATAGTCGATTTGACGCAGAATCACAGGACAAATCCATTTTCAGCGCTTATCATTGCTTTAATCACGAAGATTTTAGTTTTTTAGCCACGAATTATGCGAAAATAGCCGATTCAAGATTTATTTTTTTAAGGACAGTTTATGACTGATCAATCTCCTGAGGCGTTAAGCGACATCGAAATTTTAGACATCCTGCAAAGCATGAAAAAGGATGAACTAAATACTGAGGCGAAAGAAGTGATTCGTCAGGGTGGTAAAGCTGGTCGTCAGGAAGCGCATAAAGAAGCGTTAGTGGCATTGAATCAGTCATTTGAAGACAAATTTGTCGAAGCGGTATCTTTGGCTTTGGGCCTGAATACGGCACAAATCAAAAAAATCCGTTATAAAAAAGACCGCGTCCGTATTTTAAAAGCGCGCGGAATTGATTATATGGCGATTGATGGTGCTGAAACTGCACAGGTACTGTCACAAATTGCCCAAGCAATTGTGCGTGAAGACGCGATTGTTACCCATGACCTGCATAATATTTTCCCATTCTGGAAAGAAGGCTGGCCTATGGTGCAGTTCGACAATGCTTACAAGATTCTAGAAGATGATATCCAGATTCACTATCAAGCTGTTTTAGATGCATTGTTAACAAAGATCTAAGCACCTCAATAGATGTAAAAAAGCACCGTTAGGTGCTTTTTTATGATTGAATTTACTGGTTTGAATAAAACAAACTTAAAATAAAACTGATAGGAACGATAAATAGTCGTCCCCATAAAATCAAAGGTATGGCTAAATACTGTCCCCAACTCATGGTTCGGTCATAATGGCCACGGTGACGCTGGTAACCATAAGGGGTAATGATGCAAGCAAAAATCAATAAAATGATCGCTAAAAACAAAAACAGCGGATTTTGTTGTTGAGCAAAAAAGAAATAGATTAAATACAGTCCTGAATAAAAACTAAAACAAGCCAATAGCGCAGAAATGGACATCACTCTATCCTTATGATTTTTATTTTAAAATAGAAGAAGAATCAGATTATTCTGATTCTTCCTGAATTAATGGATTGATTTCAATGATCCGAGTCACCAGCAACTGGTCAATCTTGAAATGATCGACATCGACGACTTCAAATTTATAACCGGCATGAATGACGGTATCGGCAGGACGCGGAATTTTACGCAGCTTGAACATCATAAAACCAGCCAGTGTTTCGTAATTTTCCTCATCTGGCATTGAGTCGATTTCAAGCGCATGTTTCATGTCTTCAATTGGCGTGCTGCCTTCAATCAACCAGGAATTATTGTCACGCTTAATAATTTGCTGATCGGCTTCAATTGGTGTCACCCAGTCGCCCATTACAGTAATCATAATGTCGGAGAGGGTAATTACCCCAACCACCAGCGCATATTCATTAATGACGACGGCAAATTTTTCCTTGGTCGAGCGAAAACGGTCCAGGACTTCCGATAAAGTTAAAGTATCCGGAATGGTCAGGACATTACGGATGGTATTTTCATTTAACTGTAGCAGCGACTGGTTATTCAGAATCCGCACCAGAATATCTTTGGCATCGACATAGCCAATCACACTGTCGATATCATTGCTACACACCAGAAACTTGGAATAGGGATATTCCGCCAGCTTTTGCCGAATACTTTCTTCTGGTTCATTTAGGGTAAAGAACACCACATTCTCACGGGTAGTCATACTCGAAGGTACATTACGCTCTTCCAGCTCGAATACATTTTCAATGAAATGATGTTCCTGTTTTTGCAGTACGCCAGCCTGTGCACCTGCATCCATCACTGCGGAAATATCATCAAAGGTAATATTATCATCACGAATGGTATTCACTTTAAACAGACGGAACAGCATGTTGGCAATAACATTAATGAGCCAGGCCAAAGGCTTACAGACTTTAATGAAAATCTGAATGGGTTCAATGACCGAGACTGCAATCTTTTCTGGCGCAATCATGGCCAAACGTTTCGGCATCAAGTCTGCAAATAGAATAAATAAAGAAGTGACGACAGTGAAGGAAAGTGCAAAGCTAATATTTTCAGCCCAAGGACCCTGGTAAAAGCGGGAAACAAAATTAAAAATATAAGGACGGAAGGCTCCTTCACCTAAAATACCGCCAAGAATGGCGACTGCATTTAAACCGATTTGAGAGGCTGCAAAGAAGTCAGCAGAATTTTCTTGTAGATCTAAAACTTTTTGAGCGCGATGTTCACCCGATTCAGCCAGAATTTTCAGTTTGACTTTACGGGCACCTGCGAGGGCGATTTCTGTTAAAGATAAAAAACCGGCCCCCGCGATGAGTATTAAGATAATCACGATATTTTGTAAGAGGCTCACAAATCCACCTGTGGATGAATAGTATCTTGGGATATTTTTAACACAAAAAAAGGCTTGAGGTGTAAAAACTACCTCTCAAGCCTTCAAAGTATAATCTTAAAAAATAAGAATTTAGAAGAATTTGAGTTTAATAGTGTGAAAATTGAGAATTATTGCTCAGGAATTCACGATTTTCTTCCTCAATCATTTGACGCGCAACATACAAAATCAGCTGACGTAACCAGCGATGTGCAGGGTGATGATGCAATAGAGGGCACCATGCCATTTTGAGTTCAAATTCGGGAATATAAAATGGAGGATCTTTCAGAATTAAATTATGATTCTTGGCTTGCAGGCGTGCGATCCGTGAAGGCAGGGTTGCCACCAGATCGACATTGGAGGCCAATAAACCTGGCATTTGATAATGACGGGTAAAGACCGAGATTTTACGTTTCTGGCCAATACGTTCCAAAGCCTGATCGATCCAGCCTAAACCGGCCTGTTTCTCCGGGTTGACCCCGAAGCCCACACCCATACCGGTTTTAGAGACCCAGATATGCTGTGCATCCAGATAGCTTTTTAAGTTCAGGTTGGTTGCAGCCGGGTGTTTATTGTTTAATAAACAGGAAAAACTGTCACGCCAGACCAGAACCTGATGAAAACTTTGCGGTATTTCATTAAAACGGTTAATCGCCAGATCAACTTTGCCTTGTTCCATGTCGCGATAAGACACATCACTCGGGGTTAGAAAGTCCAAGACCACGTTCGGTGCTTCTGAACGTAAGGCTTTGACCAGCCGAGGAACCAGTGTCGCTTCGGCATAATCCGAGGTCATAATCCGGAAGACACGATTTGACGTATAAGGACGGAACTCGGTACGCGGTTCCAGAATCATGGACAAGTCAGCCAGCGCATCCCGGATACGTGGCTGTAACTCAAGTGCACGTTCTGTGGGTGTCATGCCTTCAGAAGAACGGATCAGGAGAGGATCATTAAATAAATTGCGTAATCGGCGTAAAATATTACTCATGGCAGGCTGGGTAACGCCCAATTGTTCGGCTGCACGGGTGACATTTTTTTCGCGAAGAAGTACATCAAGATAAATTAATAGATTGAGATCGACCCGCTCCAGATTCATAAAAGAAATACCGAGAATAAATACAAGAAATTATGCTGATTATGCCATAACTGCCGGGCTTTGTGTAAAGCGCCGATGAAAAAAAAGCCATGAGAATGCAGATAAAATCTAGGGAATTTATGCAGGTTTAAGCTGAATAATTAACGATTTTATTCGACTGAGTAGAAGTACGGGCTAAGCAAAGATTCAGTATTTTCATGTATGCAGATCAACAGCTCCATAACCAAGCTTTAAACTTTAAAAATACAGGTGTGAGTGCGTGAATAATTGCGTGAAAAGTATGCTATCTTGATAAATGCTTCAGCCTAAGAAATAATTCAAAATCATGATTATTTTTTAATAAAAGTGGATTTGAGCCAAGCCCAGACTTAAGTCTAATGAAGTATTTTTAAGCAGTATGAGTGAAAAACGATCAGTTTTATTTTAGTAAAATATAAAATAAAACAATATCTTATTTTAACATCACAGGATTATACTAAGACTTTCATCTACTCATTTTTTAAATAAATACTGAAGATTCTTGCAGACTATTGGATTAATTTTCATAAGCCCACTAATCTTTAGCTATCCCAACGGACCGGCGAAAATCTAAACAAGTTACTGAGGGTGTGATTTGAACGGTTCGTTGCAGAAAAATCCTAATATTATTACAGGAAAATATCATGACTACATACCAAACAGCGATTGATGCAATCCGCGAATTGAAAGCGAAATTCGGTAACACTTGGGCAGACATCAGTCCTGAAGATGCTGCGCGTATGCAAATCCAAAACCGTTTCAAAACTGGTTTAGACATTGCGAAATATACCGCGGCAATTATGCGTCGTGATATGGCTGCTTATGATGCAGACTCTAGCAAATACACTCAATCATTAGGTTGCTGGCATGGTTTCATCGCACAACAAAAAATGATTGCGAACAAAAAATACTTCGGTACGACTGAACGTCGCTACATTTACCTTTCTGGTTGGATGGTTGCAGCACTTCGTTCAGAATTTGGTCCACTTCCTGACCAATCTATGCACGAAAAAACTTCTGTTCCTGCATTGATCGAAGAAATCTACACATTCTTACGTCAAGCTGACGCGAAAGAATTGAACGACTTGTTCCGTGCACTTAAAAAAGCACAAGAAGCAGGCGACACTGCTAAAGCAGCTGAATTGACTTCACAAATCGACAATTTCCAAACTCACGTTGTGCCAATTATTGCGGACATTGATGCGGGTTTCGGTAACGAAGAAGCGACTTATCTTTTAGCTAAGAAAATGATCGAAGCGGGTGCATGTGCACTACAAATCGAAAACCAGGTGTCTGACGCGAAACAATGTGGTCACCAAGCTGGTAAAGTAACTGTGCCACACGAAGACTTCATCGCGAAAATCCACGCACTTCGCTATGCATTCCTTGAAATGGGTCTTGACGACGGTATCATCGTTGCACGTACTGACTCTGAAGGTGCTGACCTGACTCAAAAAATCCCAGTGGTTAAAGAGCCAGGCGACATCGCTTCTCAATATATCAGCTACTTGGAAACATCTGAAATTGATATCGCTGATGCACAAGAAGATGAAATCCTGATCAAACGTGATGGCAAACTTCACCGTCCTAAACGTCTTGCTTCTGGCTTGTACCAGTTCCGTGAAGGCACGCAAATTGACCGCGTTGTACTTGACTGTGTAACCAGCTTGCAAAATGGTGCGGATCTTCTTTGGATCGAAACTGCGACACCAAACGTTGCTGAAATCGCTCACATGGTAAACCGTGTGAAAGAAACAGTTCCAAATGCGAAACTTGTATACAACAACTCACCTTCATTCAACTGGACGCTTAACTTCCGTCAACAAGCGTATGACCGTTGGGTTGCTGAAGGTAAAGACGTTTCTGCTTACGACCGTGCTAAGTTAATGAGCGCTGAGTACGATGCAACTGAACTGGCTGCTGAAGCTGACGAAAAAGTTCGTACCTTCCAAGCAGATGCTGCGCGTGAAGCGGGTGTGTTCCATCACTTGATCACACTTCCGACTTACCACACAGCTGCACTTTCTACGCATGAACTTGCTCAAGGTTACTTCGGTTCTGAAGGCATGTTGGCTTATGTTGCTGGCGTACAACGTAAAGAAATCCGCGGCGGTATCGCATGTGTTAAACACCAGGCAATGGCTGGTTCTGACATCGGTGATGACCACAAAGAAATCTTCGCTGGTGACAATGCATTGAAAGCTGGTGATGACGCTAAAAACACAATGAACCAGTTCAGTGCTTAATCTGCTGAATTGATTCACCAAAAAACCCTGCATCTGCAGGGTTTTTTATTTGGAAAAATGCTATTAATAAATAGGAAATGGCAACCTCAAGAAAGTATTCAAGTGAGATCATCCATAATTTCTCCATGATTGGTTTTTATCACAGTTATTATGTGTTTAATTCTTGCATTTTACTGCTATGTCACTGAATACTTAGATATAGCTTGCTCGTATTTGGTCTAAATTCATCCCTATTTAATTAAAAAGTGACTCGGACTTATGCTGTCTAAATTTTTTATCCACCGCCCGATCTTTGCTGGGGTATTGGCGATTGTCGTGATGGCGATTGGCCTGTTCGCAGTGATGAACCTGCCAGTGGAACGTTATCCGGATATTGCCCCGCCACGGATAACGGTGGCAGCAACCTATAGTGGCGCTTCTGCGGAAACTGTGGAAGAAAGCGTGACCCAGGTGCTG
Organism: Acinetobacter sp. YH12100; assembly: GCF_013419135.1. NCBI lineage: Bacteria > Pseudomonadati > Pseudomonadota > Gammaproteobacteria > Moraxellales > Moraxellaceae > Acinetobacter > Acinetobacter sp. YH12100. The sequence continues at coordinate 82,299 of NZ_VPAQ01000011.1, forward strand.
GAGCAGCAGATTAAAGGGATTGACCATTTACTGTATTTTAGTTCGAGTAGTGATTCTTCAGGGCGCAGCCGAGTCAGCATCAGCTTTGAAAATGGTACCGACCCCGATACAGCACAGGTTCAGGTACAAAATGCGATTAATGGGGTATTGAACCGTTTACCGGAAGATGTCCAACGCCAGGGCGTTAACGTGTTTAAATCTCTCGGCGATACCCATATGGTGATCAGCCTGTATGATGAGTCCGGTCGCAGTAACAATATTGAACTTTCTGATTACTTGATGACACATCTGGAGCAGGACATTTCCCGGATTGAAGGCATTGGTGAAGTCGATGTTTTTGGTTCTCAATATGCGATGCGGATCTGGCTGGATCCAGGAAAACTCAAACAGTATAAGCTGATGCCAAGCGATGTTCGTGCCGCCATTGAAGCTCAGAATACTCAGGTGGCTGCGGGCGCGATTGGGGATTTGCCGGCAGTGGATGAACAATACCTGAATGCTAAAGTCACCTCGGGTTCCCGTCTAAAAACCGTTGAAGAATTCCAGAATATTATTGTCAAATCGGATCGTGCCGGTAGTTTTATTTATTTAAAAGATATTGCACGGGTCGAACTTGGTGCTGAAAGTTATCAGTCTTATAGCACCAATAATGGTTATCCTTCGGCAGGTCTTGGGATTTCTCTGGCCTCAGGTGCCAATGCCATTGCCACCTCAAACTTGATTAAAGCTGAAGTTGCCCGTATTTCCCAGCAATTGCCCGAAGGCTATAAAATTGCCTATCCACGAGACAATACGCCCTTTGTACAAGAGTCGATTAAAGAGGTGGTCAAAACCCTGATCGAAGCGATCATTCTGGTTATCATGGTGATGTTCATTTTCTTGCAGAACTGGCGTGCCACCTTGATTCCTACCGTAACGGTGCCGGTGGTGATTTTGGGAACCATGGCGGTGCTTTATGCACTGGGTATGAGTATCAATACCTTAACCTTATTCGCTTTGGTTCTGGCTATTGGACTATTGGTTGATGATGCGATTGTGGTGGTAGAAAACGTGGAACGGCTGATGCATGAACAGCATTTGTCTGCCAAAGAGGCGGCGTTAGAGTCCATGCAGGAAATTAGTGGGGCATTGGTCGGAATTACCTTAGTTCTAACCGCAGTCTTTATTCCGATGGCGTTCTTTGGCGGTTCTACCGGGGTGATCTACCGACAGTTCTCCATCACTTTGGTTGCGGCCATGTCCTTATCCTTATTGGTGGCCTTGATTCTAACCCCAGCACTGTGTGCACTCATTCTGAAACCGAATCCAAAACCGGCAAAATGGGCGGCATGGTTTAACCAGAAGCTGGATCATTTAAAGTATCGTTATCTGCATCTTTCCAAAGTCACGATTCAGCATCAGGTCATTTGTTTACTGCTTTTTGCCGGTTTGATCTGTGTCTTTGCACTGTTTTACCGTGCTTTGCCAACCAGTTTTTTGCCGAGTGAAGATCAGGGGATTTTAAGCCTGCAAATCAAAGTGCAGGAAGGTGCTCCGATGAAAAATACCATTCAGGTCGGAGAAGAGGTTCGTAAATATTTTCTGGATCAGGAACAGGCCAATGTCAGTCTGGTGATGATTCGTTATGGCCGCAATTTCTCGGGAACTGGCCAGAATCTGGCCACCGGTTTTGTGGCATTAAAACACTGGAATGAACGTTCCGGTCAGGACAATACCGCACCCGCGATTCGTGAACGGGCTTTGAAGCATTTTCAAAGTAACCCTAATGCACAAATCAACGTATCCATGCCCGCGTCAGTCAATGGTCTGGGACAAACCGATGGTCTGGATTTCTGGATTCGGGATATCAATGGTAATGGCCGGCAGTATCTGGAACAGCAATTTCAGGCACTGGAAGCTCAGGCTGGCAATTATGCAAGCTTTGAAAATCTGGGTAAACGTTCTAATCCTGAAAAAGCCGAACTACGCGTCAATATTGACCAAAAACAGGCCATGGCCAATGGTCTGACCCAAACGGCAATTAACAGCACCTTATCTAGCGCTTGGGGTGGCAGTTATATCAATGACTTTATTGATCGCGGCCGGATTAAACGGGTGATCATGCAGGGCGATGCCGAATTTCGTTCCAAGCCGGAAGATCTGGCACAATGGCATGTCCGCAATGACCAGAATCAAATGGTGCCTTTTAGTAACTTCTCGCAAGTGGACTGGAGTGGTGGTCCGGAAGTGGTCAACCGTTTCATGGGCTATACCGCACTACAGATGGAAGCAGATCGGGCTCAAGGCAGCAGCTCCGGTCAGGCCATGCAGGATGTAGAGGCGCTGATTGCTGAACAGGACGGTGTAGATGTGGTCTGGAGCGGTTTATCCTTTGAAGAAAAACAGTCCAATAATCAGGCCATCTGGCTGTATCTGATTTCGATAGGTTTTATTTTCCTGTGTCTGGCCGCATTGTATGAAAGCTGGAGTATTCCAACGGCGGTAATGTCAGCAATTCCTCTTGGTATTGGCGGCAATATTATTTTCAGTTATTTGGCTGGCTTCCCGAATGATATCTATTTCCAGATTGCCTTGCTGACCACCATTGGCTTGTCCTGTAAGAATGCCATTCTGATTGTGGAATTTGCTTCGCTGGCACAGCAACAGGGAAAATCGGTGGTGGAGGCAGCATTGGAAGGTGCTTCCCTGCGTCTGCGTCCGATCCTGATGACTTCCTTGGCTTTTGGCGCCGGAATTTTACCTTTGGCCTTTGCCACGGGAGCAGGCGCGGTAAGCCGTCAGGAAATTGGTGTCAGTGTATTCGGCGGCGTAATTTTCGGAACCGTGCTGGTGCTAATTTTTATTCCCTTTATGTATGTGATGATTCGAAGTTTAATGGCTAAAAAAGAACCGGTTGATTCATGATCGTGCGCTCAGAAAAACAATCCATAGCCTGACTCAATCCGGCTGTGATGATTTAGATGCACTGAGAGCAGGGGTAATGTTCGGAGGATGATGCTAAAATCCACGCCTTTGCGCTTATAACCATGGACTGCCTATGCCGAAAATTTCAGAAAAAATACAGCATATTCAACAACAGATCCGTTCTGAAAACCATGCTATGGCGATTGGCTTATTAAATGAGCTGAATGTCGCCGATCAGGCCAGTATTTTAAAAGGTTTGAAGTTAGAAGCACAGATCCGGATTTTTCAGGAACTCAAAGAACCGAGCCGGGTATTCGAGTTTATGCCACTCAGCCAACAAGTCAGTCTGGCTGAGCAATTACCGGTCGCACAGATTATTGCGATTTTAAATGCGCTCGATTCGGACAACTTTGTCGATGTTTATAAACGATGTTCTCCACAGCTGCAGCAGCAGCTCATGGCAAAATTGTCCGAAGCGAGTCGGCAAACCCTAAAAGATCTGGCGATTTATCCTGAAGGGACTGCTGGTGCGCTGATGAGCTCCAGTTTTGTTTCTTTGCATCAGGATCTGTCGATTCATGACGCTATCCAAATGTTGCGTGTGGTGGCCGCAGATCAGGAAACCCTGTATCTGATTTATATTGTTGATGAGCAGGACCAGCTGATCGGGGTAGTCTCTTTAAGGCAGATGATTCAGGCTAGTCCTGAAACCAGCATTGCCGAGATCATGCAAAGAGATGTGATTTACGCCAAGATTGGGGATGACCAAGAAGACGTCGCAAAAACTTTAACCTATTATGATTTTATGGCTTTGCCCATTGTCGATGAGCATAAAAAAATTCTTGGAATTGTCACTTATGATGATGCCATGGACATCATGGAAGCCGAAACCACCGAGGATATTTTAAAGTCAGGGGCGGTTGAGCCTTTAACTGAGTTAAGTTTAAAAACTGCGCCTATTTTTACACTGTACCAGAAGCGCGTATCTTGGCTGGTGATTCTGGTCTTTGGCAGTCTATTGTCCGGCATTGGCATTGCACATTATGAAGAGACCATTGCCGCGCATATTGTTCTGGTTTTTTTCCTGCCATTGCTGGTGGGCAGTGGCGGTAATGCCGGCTCGCAGTCGGCGACCTTGATGGTGCGTGCTTTGGCCACCGGTGATGTAGAATTTAGAGACTGGTTTAGCCTGCTCAGCCGGGAAACCTTGGTGGCGTTGTGTCTGGGTGGCACCATGGCACTGGCTGTCTCGGTGTTGGGTTATGTCCGAGGGGATATCATGGTGGCTGTGGTTCTAGCGATCAGTATGCTCGGCATTGTGCTGATGGGCTGCCTGATTGGCATGAGTCTGCCTTTTATTCTGAACAAGTTTAAGATGGATCCGGCCAGTGCCTCTGCACCTTTGGTGACCTCTATTTGTGATGCCACCGGTGTGATTATTTATCTATTTGTTGCTTCCAAATTATTGTTTTAATTCACAGATTGCTACAACTTTGGTCTCAAAATAATTTATGCTGATGAAAGTCAGTCCTATTTTTGGAATCACATATGCCTGAGCCTGGACAAAAAACAAAACTGAGTCAACAAGAGGTCATTCGTCTGGAACGTGATCTGGCCAAGTTTGCCAACATGATGGATTCAGTGGTACGTATTCCATTTACCAAGCAAGGGGTAGGGGCAGATGCCGCGCTGAGTACGATTCCGGTCGCTGGAGATATCGCCGGTTTTGTATTGACCTGTTATGCCATTCATAAGGCCAAACAGATTGGGGTGCCGAGTGCCAAGCTGAATCCGGTCATGAAACTGGCGGTGATGGATGCAGTGGTTGGATTTATTCCAGTGGCAGGCACCATTTTTGATATTTTTATTCGTCCCAGTCGCAAGGCGCTTGATGTGGTGCATGTTCATATTCGTGAAGAATATCAGATTCACAGTGATCGACATGTGGTACACCCTTTTTTGCATGAAAGCCTGGAACGCAAACAGCAGCAATCTGTATTTTGGCGCAATCCTGTAGTGGCCTGGATCTGGATTCATATCCCGGATATTTTAGGCGCCTTGTTCCTGATTCTATTTGTTTTTGCGATTGGGTGGGGTGCGATGGCGTTGTATCAGTGGATTAGCGCATAAAGGCCTATATAAATAATGAATAATTGAATCCAATAAAAAAGCCTGCAAGTGCAGGCTTTTTTCAATCAATGAATAGTATTACTTAAGCACAATCAAGCTGTTGTAGTGCAGCAACACGTTGTTCGATGCTTGGATGCGTCTGGAACAAGGCAGCAAGGCTAAAGCCTTCTTCTTTACCCGCAGAAATCGCAAATGCTTTCATTTCTTTCGGCATGGCATCTGGCATTTCAGACTCTGCCTGTAAGCGCAATAATGCTGAAATCATAGCCTGTTTACCTGCCAAGCGCGCACCGGCTTCATCGGCACGATACTCACGCTGACGGGAGAACCACATCACAATCGACGACGCCAGAATACCGAATACGATATCCAGTACGATGGTAATTACAAAATAGGCAATACCCGGTGCTTCACCTTCTTCACGACCAAAAACGTTACGGTCAATAAAATCACCCGCAACACGTGCGAAGAACATGACGAAGGCGTTCACAACACCCTGAATCAGTGCCAGAGTGACCATATCACCATTGGCGACGTGACCAATCTCATGCGCCAATACTGCACGAAGCTCGTCTTTGTTCATACGCTCAAGCAGGCCAGTCGATACGGCTACTAAAGCATCGTTTTTATTCCAGCCAGTGGCAAAGGCATTGGATTGATAAGATGGGAAAATACCCACTTCCGGCATTTTAATGCCTGCACGCTGAGAAAGTTGTGCAACTTCATGGAGCAACCAGGCTTCAGCTTGGTTACGAGGTGCATTCGGGTCAATCAGTTCAGTACCCGTGGTCTTTTTCGCCATCCATTTAGACATGAACAGGGAAATCATTGAGCCAACCATACCGAACACGAAACAGATGACCAGCAGGTTGCCTAGATTCAAGCCACCTGCGCCATGGTAACTACCGACACCGAAGAGTGACAAGATAATGCCAGCTACAACCAGTACCGCGAGGTTGGTTAGCAAGAACAAACCAATCCGCATCATTGAGAAATCCTCTTATTACAGAAAAATAATCTGATTATTGAATGTAAATCATTGAAATCAATATGAGGTGAAATCGATAAGATTTCAAGAAAAAAATAGCAATTCGCTACAAAAAGACAGTATGTTTTTTGTCCATATTAAAAGATAGGTCTTTAAAAACAAAGCTGTTTCAAAATTACTCACTTAAATATATTTTTGCAGATGCTGTCGCATTGGCAGTGGCATAAGAACCCATCGGTGCATCAGTGAAGCTACCATCTGCTCGTGCAATGATCTGACGCTGATATTTTGCCGCCTGAACATTGGACGCCGTCGTGGTTTCAGTTGAATAATTGGCAGAGCTGGCAATGACACGACCAGTATCAGAAGAAGCGGTATATGTACCACTGGTGCTGCCCAGTCCCTGTGCGTACAAGTTCTGATAACGGCTGCTGACACGGCGGACATAGTCCTGAGTTTCACGAAAAGGTGGCACACCCTTATATTTGGCCACATTGCCTTCGCCTGCATTATAACCTGCCAGTGCTAAGGTGGTATTGCCATTAAAGCGTTTCAATAACCAGGCCAGATATTTGGCCCCGGCCATAATATTCTGCTGCGGGTCATAGGCATTGCTGACATTAAAGCGACGTGCTGTCGCCGGCATGAGTTGCATCAGGCCTTGTGCACCGACTGGAGAGCGAGCCTGTACATTAAAACCGGACTCGGTATGCATCACGGCTTTGATCAGGCCTTCAGAGACACCATAGGTTTGCGCTGCCTGGCGAATAATCGAATCATAAGCATTTTTATTTCTACTATAGCTAGGCAACACAGAAGCTTCACTGGAACCCCAATTGCTATAACTATGAATATTACTGTCTGGATAATAGGTCTTCTTTTCAACCTGAAGATGGTTATAGCGACTTTTCTTATTGGTTAATAAGGTGCTGCCATTGCTATCGCGCAACTGATAAATGGTTTGACCGGCATAGACCAACTGGCAACAACTCGCCAATAGCACAGCACTGATCCCATGACACCCCAAAACACGCAAATTTATTTTCATTGTTTATATTAGGTAAACACAATCGAGAAAAATTTAATGATGAGTTTAACAAAAAATTACGGAATGGAAAGACTTGTACGCTGCATTTATAAACGAGTTTGTAAGTGCAAGCCATTTTTTACATTTTAGAGTTAGAAAAAAAAATATGATTTAATTTAAAACCTTAGGGTTGACAGGTTTAACTAGTTGATTTTTATTAATAATTAAATTGGTTAAAAAGTGATCAATTTAAAGAAAAGCCTTATCTTTTGAGACGAAGAACTTGTCAAGTGCGTTTCAATCCACAAAGTTATCCACAGCTTTTGTGGACAACTGTGGAAAAGTCCAAAAACTAGGCATCTTGCTGATTAATTGAACTGAAACGTTCAATATATCAATCTAAATAAAACATGAAAATGAAACTAATATGACATTTGCATGAAAATAAATTCTTTTGATGCGATGCGGGCCTGAATCGGCTAAAATTGCGCGGTATTTTTATTTATGGGTGAATCTCGTCTATGTACTCGCCAGTTGAGTCCGAACAAGGATTTAATTTCAAACCTGAACTGCCAACAAGCTCAGCCTACTATCGTTTGTTAAAGAAGCTGCGTCGCCAGGTCGGACATGCCATTCGTGACTTCAAAATGATTGAAGAAGGCGATAAGGTCATGGTGTGTATTTCAGGTGGTAAAGACAGTTACACCCTGTTAGATATCATGTTGCAGTTCAAGCGTATCGCACCGATCAACTTTGATGTCGTGGCGGTGAATCTGGATCAGAAACAGCCAGGCTTCCCGGAAGATGTATTACCACGTTATTTAGAAGAAAATAACATTCCGTATTACATTCTGGAAAAAGACACCTACAGCATCACCAAAAAGTTGACCCCGGAAGGTAAGACTTATTGCGCCGTCTGTTCGCGTCTACGCCGTGGCTCTTTGTATGGCTTTGCCCAGGAAATTGGTGCGACCAAGGTTGCGCTGGGGCATCACCGTGATGATATTCTGGCGACCTTCTTCCTGAACCTGTTCCATGGCGGCAGCTTGAAGGCCATGCCACCAAAACTGTTGTCTTCTGACAAAAAGAACATTCTGATTCGTCCACTGGCTTATGTGGAAGAAAAAGACATCATCAAATATGCAGAAATGCGTCAATTTCCAATTATTCCATGTAATTTATGTGGCTCTCAGGCGAACCTGCAGCGCGCAATTATCAATGACATGTTACGTGATTGGGATAAGGCACATCCAAAACGTCTGCACAGTATTTTTGGTGCATTGCAAAATGTCTCGCCATCACAGCTGGTCGATCGTGAATTGTTTGACTTTGAAGTGCTGGACAGCCAGCGCGAATTTGACTTCAAAGACAGCTGTTCGACTGAAGAAGCGCTGGAAGGCGAGAAACGCCGGATTAATATGGTCAATCTGGGCTTTGCCGCAGAATAATTTCAGTACGCAGATATCAGCCTTCGGGTTGATGTCTGTATGAAAAACAAATAAAAATAGAACTACAAAAATTGAACGACGCGTACAAAATTCGTTAGCCTTTGCGCTAATGATCATGATATAACAAAGCACGAGCATAATAGCTTCAACATGATGTCGTCTGGATAGTCGACACAAATGAACAAATAATTTGAGGAAAGATCATGCCTGCTTTTTTAACTGATGATTGGTTTTCAACTGTAGAAACACTTACTGCGCAAGCTGGTGATTTAAACTTGCCACCAGCTTTGGCGAACCTGGCGATTAATTTGGTTGTAGCGGACACTACAGGTAATACTGAACTATCTTTAGATGGTGGAGCAATTAAAAAAGGTTTGTCTTCAAATGCCAAAACGACTTTGAATATGGACGGCGAAACGTTACGTAAAGTTTTTCTGGAGTTTGATATGGCCGCAGCCATGCAGGCATTTATGACCGGTAAAATCAAAGTACAGGGTGATATGTCTCAATTGATGGCACTTCAAACTGCCAAACCGAGTCAGGAACAAAAAGATCTATTCAAGAAAGTACTTGAAAATACGACAGCTTAATTTTGCTGAACATCAGCTGAAATGAGCACAAAAAAAGCTTACCCTTGAGGTAAGCTTTTTTTATCGCTGGATAGAATAAAATCCAGCTCATCAGACCTTAGATATTCACCAATTGTGGTGTGGTCTTGATGTGTTCCAAATAAGCACGAATACGGGTTACATATTGTACTGCCTGACGATAGCGGCCGTTATTGGCTTTATTCTGATCCAGATAGGCATAGAGGTTGACCCAGTTATTTGGATTCTTGCCTTGTGACTGAATGCGTTTTTGTAACTGATTCACTGCACCTGGGCCCATATTATAAGCGACCAGTGCAAACCAGTTGCGATCCGGATAAGGAATATGCTCATAGCGGCTCAGCATTTGATCATAATACTTGGCACCACCCTGAATGCTTTGGGCTGGATCGGTACGATTGCTCACACCCATTGCTTTAGCAGTGCTATTGGTCAGCATCATCAAACCGCGAACACCTGTCGGAGAGACCGAGTTCGGTTTCAGATAAGATTCCTGATAACCAATGGCAGCTAATAAATGCCAATCCAGATCATATTGCTGCGCTGTCTGTTTAAAGCTTGCTTTATAGATCGGTAACCGGTTGCTCAAATCACGTTGAATGGCTGTCCAAGATTCCTCTTTCACCACATTCTGATTATAAAATGAAGCAAGCTGCTTGATGGCACCACTTTGTTTGCCTTTACAGATAAAAGCACTGGCAGTTTGGCTCAAGGGATCTGTGGCAGATTTAAATACCAGATTTAAATTGGTATTCAAGCCATTACTCACCAAAATAGACTGATCACCACAGGTGGCGGAGAATGAAGTCAGGCGCTTATTTTCAATTTCACCTAAATCGGTGGTGGTCATGGCCAGATTGGCTTTGCCCTGAGCAACCCATTGCAGTGCAGTGGCATTATTCGGGACAATTTTAAAATCCAGTTTCACATTCAGACTGTTGGCATAGTTGCGCACTAGGTCATAACCGAAGCCATGCAGATGTTGCCCATCCTGAAATACGGTGGTCGGATTTTCGACTGCAACCACGGTCAGCTTATTGCTATTGACCACATGATCAAACTGAAGTGTGGTTTTACTTGCATTGATACTGTGAAAGGGAATAAATGCAGTGCTCAGTATAAGTGCTTTCAAAGGGAGAGAAGAAATTACAGATCGTAGGCAAAGCCTCGACCCAGTGGATGAACTACTGTGCATGTTGTCTCCGCTACAAGTAATTTATGCCCTAAAAATCACAGCCAACATAGCCAGAAATTTTAACAGTTTGATAAATTCAATAAGGGTTGGGCAGTCATGACGTCATTCAAAATGACAAGAGATTTACGCATCATTATGTAGAAAAACTACATAGATTAAAAAGTAAGCATTTCCGGAAGTAGGTGGCATATTAATGATCTAAAAAACGATTGTCAAATTTTGTACACAAATTATTATTAAAAATAATTTTAAGATATTGAAATGTAATGTGAATTTTTTTTGAATTTTTTCATTGTTTTGAAATGGTAAATAAAATAAGCTGTTTGTAAGTTAATACACTGAAAATTTGATCAGCACGACGTATGAAATCCAACTTAATCACCCGTGGTGGACACGATAAATTGGTGGCAGAACTTAAGAATCTCTGGCATGAAGAGCGTCCGGAAATCACCAGAAAAGTGAACTGGGCAGCGAGTCTCGGCGACCGTTCGGAAAATGCCGATTACCAATATAACAAGCAAATTTTGCGTAAGATTGACCGCCGGGTCAGATACCTAGGCAAGCGTCTTGAAGAGCTAAAAATCATCGATTTTTCTCCAGAGCAGGAAGGCAAGGTCTATTTTGGAGCTTGGGTCGAGATTGAAAATGAAGAAGGCGAGCAGAAAAATTTACGTATTGTTGGAGTCGATGAAATTTATGATCATCATCCGCAGCATATCTCGATCAGTTCGCCCATGGCACGTGCGTTGTTGGGCAAGCAGGTAGATGATGAGGCTGAAGTGCTGACACCTTCTGGAAAGAAACGCTGGTTCATCAATTCAATTCGTTATGAAAAACCAGAAAATTCAGCAAATTAATGGAATTGATTTTATTTTGTGCAATTGATGCAGTGAAAGCATGAAAATATTTGCCAAGCGTGATTTTTGTTTATATCATGTCGGCCATGGAAGCGTGGCAGAGCGGTTTAATGCACCGGTCTTGAAAACCGACGAGGGTGTGAGTCCTCCGTGAGTTCGAATCTCACCGCTTCCGCCAAATTCTAAAAACCCAGTCAATTGACTGGGTTTTTTTATGCCTTTATTTTTATATTCATTATCAAGCTAATTCTGATTCATGTCGTTGCTTTATCTTGAATTAAATACCTCTTGGCATCGTTTAAGTATTAACTTCTTTAAATAAAAATACATTTCAGCTTTTGTTTCGACTGATTTTTAACTGAATGAACAGCTTTTGCTAAAAGTTTTGCTAAATTTTATTGCCAAAAATCCGATTTATTTATATGATGGCGGCCAAGGAAGCGTGGCAGAGCGGTTTAATGCACCGGTCTTGAAAACCGACGAGGGTGTGAGTCCTCCGTGAGTTCGAATCTCACCGCTTCCGCCAAATTCTAAAAACCCCAGTCGAAAGATTGGGGTTTTTCTTTTTAGGCAGCAATGATTCAATACTTTATTCATCAATAACCAGCTCATAGCTTAAAACTTGAAAAATGGACGCATGTGCCAAATATAGAGTCAGAGACATCAACGCGCTATCATATGCCCAAGCATCATATGGATCTCATTATGAAAATTGTCGCAGATGAAAATCTGGCATTTACCGATTATTTCTTTTCTGAATTTGCAGACATTCGTCATTGTCCAGGCCGTAACTTAATGGCACAGGATGTTCAGGATGCAGATGCATTATTGGTACGCTCAGTGACTCAGGTCAATGAAGCACTGCTACAGAATAGTTCGATCAAGTTTGTAGGCAGTGCCACTATTGGTACAGATCATCTGGATATTGCTGCATTGGAACAGCATGGGATTCAGTGGAGCAATGCAGCCGGCTGTAATGCACAAGCTGTGGCTGAATATGTCATTACCGCATTACTGCATGTACGTCCTGAGTTAGTAGATGCCAATGCAACATTTAGTTTGGGTATAGTCGGTTTGGGTAATGTTGGAACCCGTCTGGCTTATATGGCAAAACTTTTGGGCTGGCGCGTGATTGGCTATGATCCTTTGGTTCAAAGAGCGCAGGTTGATCAAGTTGAATTTAATGAATTGTTGCAGCAAGCGGATGCGATTTCGATTCATGTCCCTTTAACTCAAACGGGTCTTTATCCAACTTACCATTTATTCAATACGGCTACATTGGCGCAAATGCAGCCTGATGCAATTCTGATTAATTCTGCACGTGGGCCAGTGATTGAAGAGGCCGCCCTGATCCAGGATCTTAAAGCGACACAACGAACCGTGATTTTAGATGTTTTTGAACACGAACCGGTTATTTCAGCAGAGCTTCTGGATCTGCTGACGCTGGTGACGCCGCATATTGCCGGTTATAGCCTGGAAGGCAAGGCGCGTGGTACTCAAATGATCTATGACGCTTTTTGTCAAACTTTTGCTTTTGCAGCACATAAACAGTTCGAAACCCAGCTTCCGGTCTGCAAGCAGTTTTTCCAAAATCAGGATTTAAAAATGGTGCTAAAGCAATATTTAACGCAAATTTATGATATTGCCCGTGATGATCAAAATCTGCGTGCTTGTGTCAAGGATGGCAAAGTGGATCAGCAGGCTTTTGATCATTTAAGAAAAACCTATCCGCTGCGTCGTGAATGGGCTGCACATGGTGGGCCAAAAGCATGAATAGCACTTATCAGCCGACGTGTGACCTGAATGCCATGCGTGCACGTGCCACCTTATATGCACAAATCCGTCAATTTTTTGCTGAGCGGGATGTATTAGAAGTCGAAACACCAATTTTATCTCAAGCCGGTGTGACCGATGTGCATTTGGCTTCAGTACAGGCGCAGCGTCATGTACTGGCTAAAGCACATACGCATTATTTACAGACCTCACCTGAATTTGCCATGAAGCGTTTATTGGCCAGTGGCAGCGGGCCTATTTACCAGATTTGTAAAGTCTTCCGTGATGATGAGCATGGGCGTAAGCACAATAGCGAATTTACCATGCTGGAATGGTATCGTCCGGGCTTTAGCTTAAAAGATTTGATGTTCGAAGTAGCCGATCTGCTTAATGTGACGCTTAAAGCACGTTTTGCTGAAATTCGTCCAACCATTTTGAGCTATAAACATGCCTTTATGGGTCGTCTGGATATTAATCCATTGCAAGCGACCTTGCAGGAACTGAAAGACTGCTGTCGCCGTGTCGGTCTAAATCTGGATTTGGGTGAGGATCGGCTCGGCTATATCGACCTGTTATTTTCACATATGGTGGAGCCAAGTCTCGGTTTTGATACCGCAGTATTCCTGACCGATTTTCCGCCTGAAATGGCCTCTCTGGCGAAAACCCGAATCGATGAAGATGGGGAACTGGTCGCTGCACGTTTTGAGTTGTATATCGAAGGTTTAGAATTGGCTAATGCCTATGATGAGCTGATTGATGCCGAAGTTTTGCGCTCACGCTTTGAGGCGGATAATGCAGAGCGGGCCAGACTTGGGCTGCATGTTATGCCTATTGATGAGTATTTACTGGCGGCTTTACCGAATATGCCGGAATGTTCAGGGATTGCTTTGGGAATTGACCGCTTGCTCATGATCGCGACCAATCAGATGAAACTGGAGCAAGTGATTAGTTTCCCGGCGGATATTTCCTGATCGGGATTTGATTTTCCTTAAGCTCTTTAGAGGGCTGGGTCTCTGCACTAAATGATTGAAGCAATAAAAAAGCACCCTCGGGTGCTTTGTCTTTATTCAATAGATACAGTTTGTTGGGCTTTAAGTTCACCCAGTGCCTGAATACGCCGTTCAATCAGCATTTCGCCAATATCCGGGCCTTGAATATCGGCAGGCAGGTCTTGTGCTTTAATGGCACGTACTATCTGCATGGCATCAAGTACATATTGTGCTTGTGGATAGGCACGATCTTCCAGTCCTAAACGGCCACGTGAATCACATTCACAGGCCTGTACAAAAGCTTCGACACGCTCGGGACGACGTAAAACGTCCAGACGCTGCAATAAACGCCATAAAGTACCGGGTTTGAGATTAAATGCCTGATGACATTTCAGATGCTCTTTACATACTGCCAACGCCAGTTGCTTGGTATAGGTCGGTACTTTTAAGCGATCACACAGATCATTGACCGGCTTGATGCCACGTTCTTCATGCATGATATGCCGCGGTAATTCTTCAACCGGGGTTAATGCTTTGCCCAAATCATGCACTAAAACGGCGAAACGTACATCCAGGCTATAGTTTTGACGACACGCCTGCTGCAAGGACATCATGGTGTGAATGCCGCAGTCAATTTCCGGATGATATTCAGGGCGTTGCGGAATACCATATAAGGCATCTATCTCAGGAAATAAGACTTTTAAAGCGCCACATTGACGCAATACTTCAAAATACACATCAGCATGACGTTCTGTTAAGGCACGTGAAGTTTCTTTCCAGACCCGCTCCGGTGTTAATGCATTCAATTCACCGGATTCCGTCAAGCGCTGCATGAGTGCTAAAGTTTCATCCGCAATCACAAAACCTGCACTGGTATAGCGGGCCGCAAAACGGGCAATTCGCAGCACCCGTAATGGATCTTCGACAAAAGCATCGGAAACATGACGCAGCACCCGGTTATTCAAATCTTGCTGACCGCCATAAGGATCATAAATCTGACCGGCATCATCCATCGCCATAGCATTAATGGTCAGGTCACGACGGATCAAATCCTGTTCCAGGGTCACACTGATATCGGTATGAAAGTCAAAACCATGATAACCGGTGCCGGATTTACGTTCGGTACGGGCCAGTGCATATTCTTCTTTTGTTTTGGGGTGTAGGAAAACAGGAAAATCTTTGCCTACGGGCTGATAGCCTAAGTCAAGCATTTGCGCCGGAGTTGCACCAACGACCACATAATCTTTTTCGTGATAGGGGTGTCCGAGCAAATGATCCCGAACTGCACCGCCTACTAAATAAACTTGCATGAAAAAACCTCTATTCTTACAAGCATCATGCTACAGAATAGAGGTTTTCTCAAGTTAAGAAACGAGGCGGATGCGTCGTTATCTTGTCATTGGATTAAAGTGCGTCTTGTTCCGCTTGCTGGATTTCTGCAACGGTAAGTGCAGTCATGTTCACCACGCGACGCGTAGTCGCAGTCGGAGTCAAGATATGTACTGGCTTCGCAGCACCCAACAGAATTGGGCCAATCGTCACGTTGTTGCCTGAAGTTGCTTTCAACAAGTTAAACGAAATGTTGGCAGCATCCAGATTCGGCATGATCAGTAAGTTTGCAGAACCTTTAAAACGTGAGTTCGGGAAGGCAAACTGGCGAATATTTTCATCCAGTGCAGCATCACCGTGCATTTCACCTTCAACTTCTAGCTCAGGCGCGATTTCAGACAGGATGTCATATACCTTACGCATTTTTTGCGCGCTGGCATCATGCTGGTCTGAACCGAAACTTGAGTGAGAAAGCAGGGCAATACGTGGGGTCATACCAAAACGGCGCACTTCTTCAGCAGCCAGAATGGTCATTTCCGCCAGCTGTTCAGCCGTTGGATTGGTGTTGACATAGGTGTCGGCAATGAACAGGTTGCGATCTTCAAGCATCAAGGCATTTAGGGTAAAGAAAGTGTTATGACCTTCTTTTTTGCCAATGATGTTGCTGACGAAGTCCAGATGAATGTCGTAGCTTGAATAAGTACCACAGAGCATGCCATCTGCCATGCCATGTTTGACCAGCATCGATGCAATTAAGGTAGAGCGACGACGCGCTTCACGCTGTGCATATTCAGGCGTTACGCCTTTACGCTGCATGATCTGGTAATAATCGTCTGCAAACAACTCATAATCCGGATTCTTTTCCTGATCAACAATCGTGATATTCACGCCATCTTCAAGACGTAGACCCAATTTTTTGATATTGGCTTCAATCACGGCTGGACGACCGACCAGAATAGGGATCGCCAAACCATCATCGACTGCAATTTGAACGGCGCGAAGTACACGCAGATCTTCACCTTCCGCATAGGCAATACGCTTAGGATTCGATTTTGCCTGTTCAAAGATCGGTTTCATCACGAATGCCGAGTTATAGACAAACTCAGACAAACGTTGACGATAATGCGAGAAATCTTTAATTGGACGTGTTGCTACACCCGAATCCATGGCTGCTTGTGCCACTGCAGGTGCGATTTCAAGAATCAGGCGCTGATCCAGTGGACCCGGAATCAGGTATTCACGGCCAAATGATGCCGATTTCTCACCATAAGTTGCAGCATCCGCTTCGATGTGTGCCATACGCGCAATTGCATGTACACAGGCAATTTTCATTTCTTCGTTAATCGTGGTTGCACCAACGTCTAATGCCCCACGGAAGATGTATGGGAAGCAAAGTGCGTTATTGACCTGGTTTGGATAGTCAGAACGGCCAGTGGCCATGATCACATCATTACGAACTTCGTGTGCATGTTCAGGCAGAATTTCTGGATCCGGATTCGCCAGTGCGAAAATGATCGGATCTTTGGCCATCACCTTAACCATTTCTTTGGTCAGGATGCCGGCAGCAGAAAGACCAAGGAACATGTCTGCACCCGCGATCACATCACCAAGCTGAGTGGCTTCAATGTCCTGTACATACGCTTTTTTAGATTCATCCAGACCTTCACGATGCGTGGTCAGCAGACCACGTGAATCGGCAACGATGATGTTTTCTTTTTTAGCGCCCAAAGCACACAGCAGATTTAAGCAAGATAGCGCTGCAGCACCCGCACCTGATGCCACAATCTTGATTTCGTCAATTTTTTTGCCATTAATTTGCAGGGCATTCAGTAACGCAGAACCAACAATAATTGAAGTACCGTGCTGATCATCATGGAATACCGGAATATTCATGCGTTCACGCAGTTTTTGCTCGATGTAGAAGCATTCTGGCGCCTTGATATCTTCAAGGTTAATCCCGCCAAAAGTCGGCTCTAAGGATGCGATAATATCTACAATTTTATCTGGATCATTTTCAGCGATTTCGATATCGAATACA
This sequence comes from Acinetobacter sp. YH12100, assembly GCF_013419135.1. Lineage (NCBI taxonomy): Bacteria > Pseudomonadati > Pseudomonadota > Gammaproteobacteria > Moraxellales > Moraxellaceae > Acinetobacter > Acinetobacter sp. YH12100. The sequence continues at coordinate 99,585 of NZ_VPAQ01000011.1, forward strand.
TCAACACCGGCGAATTTTTTAAATAATACGCCTTTGCCTTCCATGACTGGCTTAGAAGCCAGAGGACCAATATTACCCAGGCCCAGCACCGCAGTACCGTTGGTCACTACAGCGACCAGATTACCGCGTGCGGTATACAATGCAGCAGTTGAAGGATCGCGTTCAATCTCAAGACATGGTGCAGCTACGCCAGGCGAGTAAGCAAGGGCTAAGTCACGTTGGTTGACCAATTGTTTGCTTGGTGTAACGCTGATTTTCCCCGGGGTAGGAAACTCGTGATAGTAAAGGGCCTGTTGCTTTAAAGATTGTTCGTCCATCAGTCTCTCGATCGTTGTAAAGATTACCCGGTCAGCGGGTAAAAAATTTATTTATGTCCCCGAATATACCATTTGTTCGCCAGTTCGCACAGCCAAAGACGGCCGTTTTTCCAACAATCTTATTGGGGGAGGGTATAAACTTAGACTTGATAAGTATAAGAATCGTTGGTCATATTTTGTGTCAAATACGCAGTGGCTTCCTCTTCTGGCAGCGGTTTGGAGAATAAATATCCTTGAGCGATATCACAGTCTAAATCACGCAGATATGCTAACTGCTCTTCAGTCTCGATGCCTTCCGCGACCACGGTCATCCCCATGGCTTTACCCATCGCCACCATGGCACTGACTATGGCTTCCTGCTTGTTCTCTCCAATCTTGGAAACGAAACTACGGTCGATTTTTAAGGTATCAATCGGGAAATCAGCAAGATAGGACAGAGATGAGTAGCCTGTCCCAAAATCATCTAGGGCAATATGAATCTGTCGCTGTTTGATTTCGTTCAGCAGGTTTTTGACGGTTTCTGAATTTTCAATTAAAGACGATTCGGTAATTTCCAGTTCCAGACTGGTACCTGAAATCTGGTTATCGTCAATGGCCTGATCCAGATCGTCAAGTAATTGGCCGCGCCGCAATTGTTGCGCCACGATGTTGACTGATACACAAATATGATTAAAACCGAGATCATTCCATTGACGAATCTGTTTGGCAGTTTGCTGTATCACCAGACGGCCAATGTCTGAAATCAGGCTGGTCTGTTCGGCTAAAGGAATAAACAGGCCGGGTGGAATAATGCCTTTTTCTGGATGATTCCAGCGAATCAATGCTTCAAAGCCATAAATGCTCTGATCGCTGAAATTGATTTTTGGCTGATAATAGACAATCAGTTCATTGTTCTGAATGGCTTTACGCAGATCCCGTTCCAGGAAAATTCCCTGTTCCTGTAAACCCTCATTCTGACTGGAATAAAAATGAATGGTATTGCCGCCCAGATTTTTGGCTTCATTCAGCGCCTGTTCGGCGCAGTTATTTAAATAATCGAGTTGTCGGCCATGATCCGGATAAAATGCCACTCCCATAGAAAGAGTAATTACATAATCCTGACCATAAATATTAAATGGTGCGCTAAAAGCCTGGGCAATGCGTTCACAGTGATGCTGCACGGAAGGGCGAATGTGCGAAATCTCGTAGATAATTGCAAAATCATCCCCATTCAGATGTGCTACAAACAGGGCTTCTGCATTGGTCATACGCAGGCGCTGCGCCACCTGACGTAAAAGTTCATCCCCGCCATTATTGGACAGATATTCATTTAACGGGCGGAAGCGATCGATGTTCAGCCGGATCACTGCCATCTGCTGGATAGAGTCTTTTTGCGAGACCAGATACTGATGCAGCTGATAGTTATAATAAAAGCGGTTCGGCAAATCGGTCAGGGTGTCATAATTTTCCAGATATGACAGGCGCTGTTCCTGTAATTTACGTTCGGTCAGATCTGAGACAATTCCGACATAATGGGTAATCCGGCCCTCATCATCAGTGACGGCATTGATATGCAGCCATAAAGTGGACTGTTTGCCGGACAGAAACTTTGCCTGCACTTCTCCATCGTAGGAGCCAATCTTTTGCAGCTGTTTGATAATGCTGGCATGGCTGCTGCGTTGTTCGGCCTTATTTTGCGCGGCAATATCGAATAAAAACTTACCGATGATCTGCTCTCGATCATAGCCGCTCAGGTATTCATAGTGAGGATTGACATCAATATAATACAGTTCAGGATTGAGAATAAAAATCCCTTCCGCGGCCTGTTCCAGTACACTGGCAACCAGTTTCAAGCGTTCCTGAGAAATGCGTTCCTGCTGAATATCCCGACGAATGCCCACCATACGTAACGGCTTATTATTTTTGGGATCACGTTGAATCACACGGCCAATATCATGCACCCAGCTCCAGCTGCCATCACTGAGCTGGATCCGGTAGGTGACATCATAACGTTCAATCCGGCCACGTAGATGCTGCTTCATGTTGCTTTTAAAATAGTCCAGGTCATCCGGATGAATCAGATACTCTAATTGCAGATGATGGTCTTTAGAATCACGCAGGATTTTTTCATCTTTATGATTGGTCAGGGTAATTGTACGATCCTGGATACTCCAGTCCCATGGCCGAATGCCGGCAATTTCATGGGCAAGTTGCAGATTTTGTTGCTGATTTTTTAAATGATGATTAATCTGTTCAATATCGTAGGTACGTTCCCGAACTTTCTGTTCCAGCAGTTGATTGTTGAGCTGTAACTGTAATTCGATATCCTTGGATTTATTGACTTCAGTTTGCAGTTGCTGACACAGTTCATCGCTCCAGAGTACTTGCTGTTCGGCATTTTGAACTAACAGATTATTTTCTGCATACAGGCGCGATGTCCGGCGATGAATGCGATAACTACTATTGGCACACAGCAGAATGACAATCACCGCAAAATTTAAGGCCAGACCGAAGAAGGGATTGGAAAGGCTGACATGATAAATTTGCGACAATAAAAAAGGGAATAAAGAGGGTAAAAATACCAGGCAGAAATAACTGAGTTTTTGGGTAAGATAGGTCAGCCCAAATGCCTGAGTCACAATCAGGAGCAGAGCAGACAAGGTCAGTGCTTCAATATCTTCGAATGCGGGATTGGCCTGCGGCAAATAGTAATAAATTGTATAAATACCGACAGCAATACAGCTCCCGACAGCAAGACTCTGAATCTGTAACCAGCGATGTGCGCCTTTCAAATCATATTGTTCAGGCTTAAAATAAAGTGTGCTCACCAACCAGCACATACTGACCAGTAGCTCGGTCAGAATAAACCAGGTATTAAAATAGGTATTGGAAGGACGATATTGAAGGTGATAAATACAAAAAATATAAAGGCAAATCACCATTATACTGATTAAAAAATAGCGACTATGGCGAAGTGTGTTCGCAATCTGAGCATGATGCAAATGCTGCTGGATATAGTCGTCTTGCTTATCAACCATGTGATTCAATGCCTGTATTCATCCTAAACGTTTTTCCCTATGTATTGTTCTTATAAAAAAACTCCAGGAAATGTGTAAAATTAACTCATCAATAGTTATTATTCTTTCGTCGAGATTAGAGGTCTTAGAAATAAAAATCAACAAAATTAAAGACAAATTTTTACTGGCCTGATGAACTAGAGATTATAGTTCAAAATTGAAAGGGCCACGACAGGGGCTGTTTCGGTACGTAGTACGCGTTCACCAATACACCAGTTTAGAAAACCTTTTGCATTTGCCGCTGTAATTTCTGCCTCACTGAGACCGCCTTCAGGGCCAATCAGCAGGGCAATATCCAGGGTCGCATCTGCCAGTACATCTGTTTCATCTTTATTGGGCGCCAAAACCAGTTTGGTCTTGGGTAGCTCGGTTTCCAACCATTTTTCAAGTGATATTGGTGCTAAAATTTTAGGCACAATATTCAGTCCACACTGTTCACATGCTGCAATCGCGATCCCTTGCCAGTGATCCAGTTTTTTCTGGTCACGATCATACTTCAAGCGCATTTCACAACGATCCGAAGTCAGCAGCTGAATTTCGGAAACGCCCAATTCCACAGCTTTTTGAATCGCATAATCCATGCGGTCGCCTTTGCTCATCACCTGACCGAGCAAGGCCTGGAACTTGGGTGTGCGATTAGCCAGATTAAATGCATTGACCGATACTGTGGCTGATTTCTTAGCAACTTCAGTTAAGGTCACTTCATATTCGCCACCCTGTCCATTGAACAGGGTCGCGGTTTCGCCCGCTTGAGCACGTAATACCTTTACCCAATGATGAAAAACGGTTTCCGTTAACTCAACCGTAGTATCAACATTTAAGTCTGCTTCAATAAAAAAACGTGGCATGGAGGGATTACTCTCAGATGGAACAAAACAAGACTGCATTGCTATTTACACCCTCTTTGTGTTTTTCCCAAGGGGAGAAAATGGGTGAGATCAATGCAGCCTAAAAACTTATGCTAGACCTAAGTCTTTTACAAGTTGGCGTGTAGGATCAGTGGTGTTCATGGTGTAGAAGTGTAAGCTTGGTGCGCCACCTGCAAGCAGACGCTCACAGAATTTAACCACAACTTCGTGGCCAAAGGCTTTGATGCTGGCAGTATCATCACCATAGGTTGCCAGTTGCTTGCGAATCCAGCGTGGAATCTCGGCACCGGTACCGTCCGCAAAGCGGATCAGGTTGCTGGCATTGGTGATTGGCATAATGCCTGGCGCCACAGGAATATCAATCCCGGCTTTCTGGATGCGCTCTACAAAGTAGAAATAAGCATCTGGATTGAAGAAAAACTGGGTTAATGCTGCATTGGCACCAGCTTGTACTTTTTCAACAAAGTGCTGGATGTCTTGATCAAAGCTTTCTGCCTGAGGATGCATTTCCGGATAAGCTGCGACTTCAATCTTGAAATGATCGCCTGAATATTCACGGATAAAGCGAACCAGATCAGCGGCATAGGGTAATTCACCCAAACCAACCTGACCTGATGGCAAGTCACCGCGGAGGGCAACAATACGGTCAATGCCTTGTGATTTGTACAGATCAAGCAGTTCTGCAATACGCGCTTTATCATCGCCGATACATGACAGGTGAGGGGCAATCGGTGCACCTTTGCCATTAAAATCGTTGATGGTAGACAGGGTGCGTTCACGAGTTGAACCGCCTGCACCATAGGTCACAGAGAAGAATTCTGGATTGAGCAATTGTAGTTCTTGATGAACCACTTTGAGTTTTTCCGCACCTACATCAGTTTTGGTCGGGAAGAATTCAAATGAAATTGGAATTTGCTTAGACATGTTGAAATCCTTTTTATAAATACTTTTTAATTAGTTTTACCTCTCCTAAATCCTCTCCTGAAAGGAGAGGACTTACCCTCGATGACATACATTTGGTAATGAATGTTTCCTCTCCCTATGGGAGAGGGTTAGGGAGAGGGTGGAGTTTAATTAGTATTTATAAGCATCCGCTTTAAACGGACCTTCAACAGCAACGCCTAAGTAATCCGCTTGCTCTTGAGTCAATTGAGTCAGAACACCACCAAAACCTGCAACCATTGCAGCAGCGACTTCTTCGTCTAATTTCTTAGGAAGAAGCTCTACACGAATTTGTGCAGCTTTTTCAGATTCTGGAAGATCAGCAAATTTCTCAGCGAATAAATGCATTTGACCCAATACCTGGTTGGCAAATGAACCATCCATAATACGTGATGGGTGACCAGTCGCATTACCAAGGTTTACCAAACGACCTTCAGAAAGAAGGATCAGGTAATCATTTTCATTTTCTGAACGATACACTTGGTGTACTTGAGGTTTCACTTCAACCCACTTGTAGCCACGTAGGTAAGCTGTATCAATTTCAGTATCGAAATGACCAATGTTACATACAACAGCGCCCGCTTTTAATGAATCAAGCATTGCTGAGTCACACACGTGGTAGTTACCCGTTGTAGTCACGATCAGGTCAGTGTTTTGAAGAAGATCAAGATTCACGTCTTCTTTCTTGCCAGTTTGTACGCCATTTTTGTATGGAGAAACAACTTCGTAACCGTCCATGCATGCTTGCATTGCGCAGATTGGATCAACTTCAGTGACGCGTACAATCATGCCTTCTTGACGAAGTGATTGAGCAGAACCTTTACCTACGTCACCGTAACCAATTACAAGCGCACGACGGCCAGATAAAAGCATATCTGTACCGCGTTTGATGGCATCATTGAGTGAGTGGCGGCAACCGTATTTGTTGTCGTTTTTAGATTTCGTTACTGAATCGTTTACGTTGATTGCAGGAACTTTTAAAGTGCCATCACGAAGCATTTCATACAGACGTTGAACACCTGTCGTTGTTTCTTCAGTGACACCGTGGATTTTAGCAATCACTTCTGGGTATTTTTCATGAACAAGTAGCGTTAAATCACCGCCATCGTCAAGAATCATGTTGGCATCCCAAGGCGTGCCATTGACATTGATCTGTTGTTCAAGACACCACATGTATTCTTCTTCAGTTTCGCCTTTCCAGGCAAACACAGGAATACCCGCAGCCGCGATTGCAGCAGCAGCGTGATCTTGAGTAGAGAAGATGTTACATGAAGTCCAGCGAACTTCAGCGCCCAATTCAACCAATGTTTCAATAAGAACAGCGGTTTGAATAGTCATGTGGATACAGCCGAGAATTTTCGCGCCAGCAAGTGGTTTAGCAGCAGCATAGCGTTTACGCAGACCCATTAGGGCTGGCATTTCAGCTTCTGCAAGTTTAATTTCTTTACGGCCGTAATCAGCAAGTGAAATATCAGCAACTTTGTAATCTGTAAATGAAGCAGTAACCGCGTTCATCAGGATCTCCTAGGAAAAAATAGATTGGATCGTTCTGTTCGCGGATGCCGTTGTTGATCAGAACGAATGTCTGACCGATGGTCGAGCCTAGCGATTTTACATTTAGTACCTGTAAAACGTCGCAGCATCCCTCGACTAGCGCAGTATTGTACTTGGAAAATGATTTTGTTCCAATCTTAAATTGATTAATATCTGACTAATAAGAAAATTTTGAGAATAAACTATGACTGATGGTTTTGAGTATGCAATCAAAGACTGGGCTGAAATTAAAGATGATTATAAGAATGGCAATTTAATTATCGGGAATGGCTCGAGTATTGCTTTGCATCAAGATTTTAACTTTCGTTCTCTAAAAGAAAAAGCGGAAGAATTAAAGTTATTTGATGAGGATATAGCAAAATTATTTAAAGAATTTGAAACTGATGATTTTGAATTAATTTTACGATTGGTTTGGCATACGAAGCTAGTAAACAAGCATTTGGGAATAATTGATCAAAAAATTGATTCAGCTTACGAAAATATAAAAGAAGCTCTTATTAAAGTGGTGAAGGAAGTTCATTGTGTACATTCTGATATCGCGGATCAATTACCTCAGCTATATCAATTTACAAAACAGTTTAAAACTATAGTCTCCCTTAATTATGATTTAATTCTGTATTGGATTCTTATGTATGGGAATCGGGAAAGAGACGGTCATAAATTTAAAGATTGTTTTCAGGATGGCGGTATCTTTAGCAGTAGTTGGCAAGATATGCGTGAACCGATATATGATCAAAAAGAAGTAACTTTGAGTCTTTATCAACATGGTAATTTATCTATTTTCAGAGATGCAAAAAATACCGAAACTAAAGTTCAAAGAGGGGATTTTGAGGATTTGTTAGAAGTTATTACTTCACAATGGGAAGATAATAAAATTCCTTTATTTGTTGCCGAGGGTACAGGAACTAAAAAGCTTGAATCTATAAAAAGTAGTCCCTATTTGAGTACTATTTTCTATGAAGTTCTACCAGATTTAATAACTCAAAAAGCTAATTTAGTCATTTATGGCTGGAGCTTAGGCAAGCAGGAATCACATTTGGTAAAGCAGGGCGAATTCAAACATGAGGTGCGACAGTTTCAAAAGCCTTATGATAATCAGGAAGAGTGCCATCGAATTTATAGGCTTATAAAAAATGAAAAAGTAGCTCCAAATATCGAAGTAGAATTTTTTGACAGCCAAAGTTCAGGTTGTTGGAATAATCCTTAAATAAAAAGCCCATCATCTGACGGGCTTTTCTTACTTATTTAGTTTCAGCAGCATCTGCTTTTTGAGTCCAGAACTCAGCCTGTTCTTCATCGCCATCTACGCCTAAACCATTGGCATAAATAAATGCAAGATCGCGCATTGCTTGAACTTCGCCAAGTTCCGCAGCCTGTTTGACCAAAGCAATCGATTTTTCCACGTCTTTTTCAATTACATCACCGCGACGGTAGAAACCGGCCAACTCTAAAGTCGCAGCAGGATGCTTCTCGATATTGGCCTTACTTAGCCAGTAATAGGCTAACTCAAAGTGAGCTTTAGATTCTTCTGGATCTTCTTCAGCCAGTTCTTTGGCATAAACGGTATAACCTTCACCTAACCAGTACATCGCATCAACCAGTCCGCCGTTGGCAGCTTTCAATGCCCATTCTTCAGCCAGAATAATGTCATCATCATGCTCGCTTTGCATATACAGTTCAGCCAATTCAAATTGCGCTTCAGCATTACCTGCTAAGGCAAGATTGGTCAGGGCAGCAGAGGGAGAAACACGCTGGGTCATATCAACATCTCAAAAATATTATGCGTAGACTAAAGGTTTAAATTAAAAAAGCCAATCCGAAGATCAGCTTTTCAAGTATGAGGGGGTAAATTAGAATTTTAGACCAAGCAAATGATTGCTGAAATCACGGCGATTACCACACAGATTGAGGCGATTACTTTAATTTTACTTTCCAGATAGCTCAGGCTTAAACCAACGACCAATGCTGCAAAAGTTAAACTGCCCAGCCAATAACTGATCATGTTACTGATTGTACCTGCGAACAGGCACAGGATGAGCGCAATCGTTAATATCACCCAGCCAAGAATGCTGGCCATTCTGGTTTTGGAAGCATCTAGCTCTTTAGCAAAGATCTGTTTCTGATGTTTGGACATCGACGCGGCAAGTGCAAATAAACCGAGAGAAGTCAAAGCCCAAATCAATAAGAAGAACATCATGCCTGATTCTCCTTGAGCATCACTTTGGATTTTTTAGGCGGCAAGCCTTTATGGTTTTTTACTTTCTTGAATGCAAACCAGAACAGGATTGCAAGCGCCCACATCGCCAGATCAAAAGAAGCAATCATCCACTGACCATGCATGATGCTGTTCCAGATTGCCTGACCGCCGGTCAGGAAGTTTACAATTGGGAGTAGGGCAAATGCTGCTGTTGCAAGCAGGAGCAGCTCTAGCCAGGCCTGACGATTGCTACGAATCATGGCATAAACTAAGGTCAGCAACCACGCGATAAAGAAGCTGCGAATTTCCCAGTTCAAACGCATGTCCATGTCTGCAGGAATAAAACGGTTGGCATAAAAGTAGGCAGCACAGGCAATCGGTAAACCGATAATTGCCGCGATATTAGTCACTTCCACAAGACGATAACCAAAAGATTTATAGCCTTGCTTTTGTTGTTGTGGTGCGCGTTTGACACACCACAGAATCAAACCAGTCGCAATCATGAATGTGCCGACCACACCAGACATGAACAATAACCAGCGTAGAGCCAAGTCCACGCCACGTGCTTCATGCAATGTGGTAAATACGTTATAAATACCGTTTGCAACTGAAGGTGTTTTCAGTGTGGTTTGATCCGGCTTTAATTCACCCGTCACGCCATTGAAAGCCAGACTCGGATAAACATTGCGATAGGCTACGCTGACCCCATTTAAGGCACGAAGTTCAATTTCAGCTTTGGCGGTATTTGGCTGGATGATGTTAATTGTAGCAACCGGATTGTTTTTCCATTGCTTTTCTGCTGCTGCAAGAATGGGCGCTAAGTCTGCCAATGGCGCAGGGCGTGCAGGTGGTGCATCACCACGCGAACGGCGAGCTTCACTCCGTGCAGACATATCACCACGTTCACTACGACTCTCTCCCTCGCCACGCAGTCGACGCTGGTCACTATCACCGGATTCAGCCTGAACGCTATTGTCCTGAATCAAGCTCTTACGTTGATCTTGCAGAAATGCGCCTCGATTTTCATAAATCTGGTTGACACCCCAAGGCATCAGGGTAAACAGCAGCAGTAACAAACCGCTAAAGGTAATCATGATATGGAACGGCAGGGCAAATACCGCCGTTGCATTATGGGCATCCAGCCAGGAGCGCTGACCTTTGCCAGGACGGAAAGTAAAGAAATCCTTAAAAATTTTCTTATGGGTAATCACACCGCTGATAATCGCCACCAGCATGAGCAAGGTTGCAATGCCGACAATCCAGCGCGCCCAGATTCGGGGCAGTCCGTACAGTTCAAAATGAAAACGGTATAAGAATGAACCACCGCGTGTTTCACGGGCTTGCAGCACTTCACCGGTTGCACTGTCAATGGTTAGGCGGGTACCGCCACGACGGGCACGCGGATCTTCACCGGCACCGCGAATATTCAGTATGGTGGTATTCTGGCGTGAGTTAGGCAGCTGAATCGCCCAGCTGCCGGCATCCGGATGATGCTGTTGCAGATAAGCCAATGCGACACGGGTCTGTTCGATTTGGGACTTTTGTGGGACTGACTGATGAAATTCCGGTTTCATCCAGATGCTGATTTCATTCTGGAAAAAACTTAAAGTTCCAGTTAAAAAAATCGCATATAAAAGCCAGCCTAAAATCAGACTGGCCCAGGTATGCAACCATGACATCGACTGGCGTGGCCCTTCCTGTTTTGCATCTACTCTCATCTTAATTTCCTAGGAATTTATATGCGATATAGAGCAAAACACTGGGAATTACGATTCCGAGCGTTGCCTTGACAGTTTTGTTGACCATAAATACCCAAATAAAGGCTGCGGTATTCAGGCTAAAACCAATCAGGGTGGCTGACATGGCAGCACTGCTTCCTGCATCCATAAACATCTGGGCAATCACGATGGCAGCCAGCGAGGCAAGCATATAACCGCCGACACCAGCCAGAAGAAAGCGATATAAAATCATCCCACGATAAACCAGCAGATTTGCTTTAACTTTATTTTTGCTCGATGGACTCGGTGCAGTAACTGTTTCAGTCGCTATTGCATGCATATTCGGACTACTCATCATCGAAAATTCTATCTATTAAACTTGTTAAGCTATTTCGATGCGAATGATAACAATTATTGTTTATATTTTAAATACGAAAAATCAAACTATTTATATGAAAAATAAAAAGAACTATTGGACAGGCTAAAAGGGGGGTATTAAAAAATATAAGCTTTAAAAATAAAAACAGCGGTTCGAAAGCCGCTGTCTAAATATTATCTGTTCAGAATTAGTCTTGCTGAATACCTGCAACCACCCAGTCCTGATTTGAACCTGCTGGTTTAGTGAAATGCCAGATCTCTGCAAACGGTTGTGGCAAGCTGTTCAAGTCTTCGCTTACCGTACCGGTAAAGCGTACGCTGACAATATACTGACCATTGTCAGTCGATGAATCTACCACCATGGCATTCAGATTTGAAAACTCGGCAACATCCTGATCCTGATTACTCATGATGTCATTACGCATTGACTGATAAAGATCAGGAGTTAGGTAACGCTGAATTTCCGAAATATTGCTTGCCGTATTCATAGACTGAATGTGGTTAAAACGCTGACGTGCGACACGCAAGAACGCGGCAGGTTCAGTACCATCCGGTAACTGGCTGCCGCTTTGGGTATAAGCCGTGCCGAAAGGCGCCGTATTTACCGGCGCAGAACCAAACGGTGCATTAGTACTTGGCGTTTGACCACCAACATTCTGACCAAAGATATTGCTATTGTCACCACCGCGAGGTGCAGTCGGTGCTTGACCAAAAGGTGCTGTATTCCCAGCACCGCTATTTGGTGCAAATGGATTAGAAGCTACTTTTTTTTTTGCGCCCATCTTACGGAAAATGAAGAAGGCAACAGCAGCAGCAAGCAGGATCCAGATCCAGCCTGGAATACCACCTTTTTCCTCTTCTGCTGGAGCCGCCTGAGCTTCAGACGCTGCCACACTTTGATCATCGGCCAATGCATTGGCAGCTACGGCACCAATCGCAGCACCCGCTACACCGGCAGCAACCATACCACCCACACCTGGGCCAGATTTTTGCTGGGTTGCAGCACCGGCAGCTGGCGCTTGTTGAGCAGGCGCAGCTTGACGAGGTTGTTGATAAGATTGGGTAGGCTGTGCAGAACGTTGCATACCGTGACTTTTACCGCCACCGGCACGTTTTGCTTCAGCAGCAAAAGGCGCAACCAATAATACTGCTGTCAAGATACCTGTAATCAAACCGCGCTGTCGAACTTGCATTCATTTTTCCTATGAGAATAAAACCTATTTGTACAGTCTATTTATATAGGCTTTGTGTGGAATTTCAATCAAAAATCTGTATTTTTTTGCGCTTTACTGCAAATTCACTGCCTGATGCTTAATTTAGCTCATCACTTAAAGACATGGCTTCACTCAGGGCTTCATGCAAACGGGCAACAGCAATAATTTGCACGCCTGCAATGGTTTTTTGCGGTGCATTGCCACGCGGCACAATAATGTATTTAAAACCATGCTTGATCGCTTCTTTCAGACGTTCCTGTCCATTTGGCACGGGACGAATTTCACCAGACAGCCCGACTTCCCCAAAAACAGCCAGTTGTTGTGGTAAGGCCTTGCCACGAATACTGGAAGCGCAGGCGAGAAGTACCGCCAGATCTGAACCGGTTTCGGTGATTTTCAAACCACCGACGATATTGACATAGACATCCTGGCCGGAGGTTTGCACACCACCATGCCGATGCATGACGGCCAAGAGCATATTCAGGCGGTTCTGATCCAGGCCAAGTGCTACACGTCTTGGTTGGCCATGCGCATCATCGACCAAAGCCTGTACTTCGACCAGGAGTGGACGCGTGCCTTCACGACTGATCATGACAATCGAGCCCGGAATCGCTTCATCATAACGGCTTAAAAATATTGCAGATGGATTGGACACTTCGCGCAGCCCTTTGTCGGTCATGCCAAACACCCCGAGTTCATTCACCGCGCCAAAACGGTTTTTGACGGCACGGATCATCCGGTAACGTGAATCCGACTGGCCTTCAAAATACAGTACACAGTCGACCATATGTTCCAGTACACGTGGGCCGGCCAGGGCGCCCTCTTTGGTTACATGACCGACCAAGAATAAAGATGTGCCGCTATTTTTGGCAAAACGGGTCAGCAGGGCTGCAGATTCACGAATCTGCGAAACACCACCTGGTGCAGATTGCAGGGTTTCGGTATACAGGGTTTGGATTGAGTCCAAAATGGCCACTGCAGGACGTTGCTGGGCCAGTACTTCACAAATACGTTCGACGCAGGTTTCTGCCATGACTTTGAGCTGGTCGGTCGGCAGATCCAGACGCTGGGCACGTAAAGCCACCTGAGACAAGGATTCCTCACCGGTCACATACAGGGCCGGATTTTTGACAGAGGCCATATGCGTGGCTGTTTGTAGCAAAATGGTTGATTTACCAATGCCGGGATCACCACCGATCAGAACCACTGAACCCGTTACCAGTCCGCCACCCAGAACCCGGTCAAACTCACTGATACCGGTCGGTAAGCGTGTTTCATGAGAGACTGAGACCTGATTTAAGATGGTGATTGTAGATGCCTGACCTGCATATCCACCCGCGATTTTTGGCTGAGCCCGATGTGTAACCGCAGGTGCAATGCTGACCTCAGTCAGGCTGTTCCATTCCCCACATTCCGAACATTGTCCCGACCATTTCGGATGATCTGCACCACATTGTTCACAACGATAGACACTTTTTGCTTTAGCCATATTTTAAGATGAAGCGATTGAAATTGACTGACAGCATAGCGGTGAATGTGATCTAAAACCAAGCCTTTCACCTGAGAAATCATGGTTTTTACGACAAGGCTTGTCGTTTTTATTTGTGCTTATTCGGATGTTGTGTATCAACGCCGTCTATAATGCCCGTCTTGTTATGCTGAAATGGAACAGATCTTGTCACAATTGCTGAAACATATTGATGCGATCGCACGTGAAAAAAACCGTGATGTGCTGTTTGTGCATTTTGAACAGTATGTATACCCAGATCAGGACGCTCACTCGGTTCGGCAAATGTTTATCGGCTGGTTAGAGCAACAGGGTATCCGTTATATACCGTGTTTGGGCATTGAGCCCACAGTCCGCAGTGACGTGTATTCGGGCAGTCTATATCTGGATGTACCTTTTGACCTGCAGCATAAAACTTATCAAAAACTGAGCGAGTACTTGGAAGATGATCAGGGCAATATGAAAATTGAAGGCATTCAGTTTTTTGTTTTATCTTTAGGGCTGGCACTTGAACTCGAATCTGACGGCAAATTACCAGAATGGGGCGGTTTACGCTCATAGAACATGAATATTGGATTTGGATTTCGAATAAAATTAATAATAAAAAGCCACAATTGATGTGGCTTTTTATTCTCTTGGTTCGGGATTTAAGCAATAAGGCGGTTAATAAAGTTCACCAGATTTACGTCTTGCGATGAAGTCTTTCGATTCCTTGGCAATCACGCCAGACAATAACAGCAATGCAATCAGGTTGGGAACCGCCATCAGACCATTAAAGGTATCGGCAAATAACCAGACCAGATCCAGTGTCGCGATACAGCCGACAAAAACCGATGCAATATAAATAATACGATAGGGTAGAACGAACTTTTCGCCGAGCAAGTAAGTGGCACATTTTTCGCCGTAGTAGCTCCAGCCTAAAATCGTGGAATAAGCAAAGAAAATAATTCCGAAGGTGACCACCCAGCCACCGACACCGGGCAGGAGTTTGTCGAACACGCCAATCGTCAGTACTGCACCGGTCTGATCACCAAATGAATTACCGGCCATGATGTAGCCCATGACCAGAACAATACCAGTAATTGAACAGACAATAATGGTGTCAATAAAAGTACCGGTCATAGAGACCAGACCCTGACGGGCAGGATGGTCGGTTTTTGCTGCTGCGGCTGCAATCGGCGCAGAGCCCATGCCGGCTTCATTCGAGAATACCCCACGTGCTACACCATAACGAATCGCCGCACCAATCGCACCGCCTACTGCAGCTTCACCGGTAAAAGCATAGGTGAAGATCATTTTTAGTGCAGGTGCTACCAGTTCTAAATTGTTGAGAATAATGATCAGACCGCCAGCCACATAGCCTACCGCCATGATTGGAACAATCACCGAAGATGCCTTGGAAATCGATTTAATCCCGCCCAGAATCACCAGTGCTGAAAAGGCAGTAATGATAATACCGGTCATCCAGGTTTCGATCCCCAAACTGTTTTCAACTGCCAGTGCAACAGTATTGGACTGCACTGAACTGCCGATCCCAAAAGAGGCCAGTGTCCCGAACAAGGCAAAAATCAGCGCCAGCCATTTCCATTTCAGGCCACGTTCGATGTAGTACATCGGACCACCCGACATTTCACCTTTTTCATTTTTAATTCGGTATTTGACTGCAAGGACACCTTCGCCGTATTTAGTCGCCATACCAAACAGCGCAGTCATCCACATCCAGAAGACCGCACCCGGACCACCCAGCACACAGGCGGTGGCTACGCCGGCAATATTACCGGTACCAATCGTGGCAGACAGTGCGGTCATCAGTGAAGCGAACTGGGAAATATCACCTGAGTGCTCGGGATGCTTGCCAAAGACCTGTTTGAAGGCCAGTGGCAGCATACGGAATTGCCAGAACAATAAGCGGAAAGTGAGGAATATGCCGGTGCCGACAATCAGTACCAGCATATAAGGGCCCCAGACCCAGCCGCTTAAAGTCTCCATTAAACTTTGTAAATTTTGCATAAAATTCTTCTTATTGATCCATGTCTATGTAATTCGAGATATTGATTAAAAAGCAATTATTGTGCCATCGGTATTCATCCTGAATACTTAAAATGGCGGAATTGTGTTCTAGTTTTTACATGGTTTTGCTGCTTTGACAAGAAGTTTCTTGAATCTCGGGCGTCGAAAAAATAAGCGTTAAGCTGGCGCGAGTGAGATATAAGAAAAATAAATGAACTTTACAGTTTAGGCAGAAAATACAAATGATGTGATTTTTCTTTTTGTATTCAGGCTTTTTTACGTTAATTTGTCGCGAGTAAAACTCGAAGTTGAAATCAATAATGTCAGAAAAATATAACAGTTCATCGGCAGAGCACGGTGAGTTACAGCGAAGTTTATCCAATCGGCATCTACAGCTTATTGCCATTGGTGGCGCCATCGGAACCGGCCTGTTTATGGGTTCGGGCAAGACCATCAGTCTCGCAGGTCCTTCTATTCTGGTGATCTATATGATCATCGGTTTTATGGTATTTCTGGTAATGCGTGCACTCGGTGAGTTGTTGCTCTCGAATTTGCAATATAAATCATTCATTGATTTTGCCACGGATCTGATCGGGCCTTGGGCCGGATACTTTGTTGGCTGGACCTACTGGCTGTGCTGGATCACTATCGGGATCGCAGATCTATCCGCGATTATTTATTACCTGCAATTCTTCAATAATGGCTTGCCCTTTAGTCCTGAAGAAGGAGTGATGATCAGCGTTGCCGCGATTGTGTTTATCATGGGTTTGAACCTGGTCACGGTCAAACTGTTTGGTGAAATGGAATTCTGGTTTGCTCTGGTCAAGATTATCGCGATTGTGGTGCTGATTGCCGTTGGCCTGTGGATGGTCTTTACCGGGTTTACCTCGGATGCCGGCACAGTTGCGTCATTTAGTCATATCTGGTCACATGGCGGTATCTTCCCGACTGGAGCGATGGGCTTCCTGGCCGGGTTCCAGATTGCGATTTTTGCCTTCGTGGGTGTAGAGCTGGTGGGTACGACCGCAGCTGAAACCAAAGATCCGGAAAAGAACCTGCCGAAAGCAGTGAACTCGATTCCGATCCGTATCATTATTTTCTATGTACTGGCACTTTTGATTGTGATGTCGGTAACGCCATGGAATCAGATTGATCCAAATATCTCGCCCTTTGTGAACCTGTTTAGTCAGGCTGGTATTGCCGCAGCTGCGATCATCATGAACCTGGTGGTGTTGTCCTCGGTGATGTCATCGATGAACAGTGGGGTATTCTCGACCAGTCGTATGCTGTTCGGTCTGTCGCGTGAAGAGCAGGCACCACTTGCCTTTGGTCGCTTAAACCGTCGTGCAGTTCCGGCAAATGCCTTGTATTTCTCTGCGGTATGTTTGTTGCTGGGTGCAGCACTACAGTATTTCGTTCCAGATACCGTCCGCGCTTTCACTTTAGCAACGACTTTATCCACGATTCTGTTTATCTGTGTCTGGATCATCATTATCTGGAGCTATATCGTGTACTACAAAACACGTCCAGAATTGCATGCCAAATCGACCTTTAAGTTGCCGGGCGGTCTGGTGACCTGCTGGATTGTGATCGTATTCTTCCTGAGCATGATCGTGGTGTTGGCGCTGGAAGACGATACCCGTCAAGCACTGATGGTCAGCCCGATCTGGTTTATCCTTCTGGTTATTGGCTATTTCGGTTTCTATAAACAGAAACATAAATAAACCTTATCAATAAAAACGTCAGCGATCTGCTGGCGTTTTTTTATCGCTAAAGATAATCTCTAGGCTTTAGCGCTTTGGTCATGGTGATCATCGCGTTATACTTCATCGAAACACTATTCAATTAGGTGGTCAGATGCATCAAGTCATTTGCTACATCAGTATCTTGGCGACAAGTCTTGTTCTTGCAGCTTGTGGGCAGTCAGGTGCGTTGCACTTGCCGAATGATCCAGATTACGACAAGCGTGCCAAGTATTTGTTATATAAAAATACCGAAGCTGAATCCAAAGCCTCCGATGAAGAACGAGATGCCCCTGTGCAACAACAGTTTGCTGCGCCTGAAGCATCAGATTCAACGACTACACCTTAACGCTTTCAAAGAAAGGATACCTTCATGAGTTTCACCCGCATTAATGGGGTATTGCACGCTGAGCAATGTTCATTACAACAGCTCGCAGAGCAATTTGGCACACCTCTCTATGTTTATTCCAAAGCCACCTTGGAAAAGCATTTTTTAGATATGGACCGTGCTTTTAACTTTATCGATCATCAAATCTGTTTCGCGGTAAAGTCCAACTCCAATCTTGCGGTATTGAATGTATTGGCCAAACAGGGGGCCGGTTTTGATATTGTGACCGGCGGTGAATTGGCACGTGTACTGAAAGCCGGTGGTGATGCCGCAAAAATTGTATTTTCGGGTCTGGGTAAAACTGAAGCAGATATTAAAAAAGCCTTAGAAGTGGGCATTGCCTGCTTTAATGTGGAATCTCATGCCGAGCTGGATCGTATTCAAAAGGTTGCGGCTGAATTGAATGTTAAAGCGCCGATTTCATTGCGCGTGAATCCGGACGTCGATGCCAAAACCCATCCTTATATTTCAACCGGTCTAAAAGAAAATAAATTCGGTATTCCATCTGATAGTGTATTTGCAACCTATCAATATGCGGCGTCACTGGCCAATCTGGATGTGGTCGGGATTGACTGTCATATCGGTTCACAGCTCACCGAAACCCAGCCTTTTGTTGATGCGCTGGATCGTGTCATTGTCATGATTGACCAGCTCAAAGAAATGGGTATCCACCTCAAACACATCGATATTGGTGGTGGTCTGGGGGTGACTTATAAAGATGAAACCCCGCCATCGGTTGAAGAATATGCCAATGCGCTACGTCCAGCATTAGAAAAATTGGGCCTGAAAGTGTATATGGAGCCGGGGCGTAGTATTTCTGCCAATGCGGGTGTATTGCTGACCAAAGTCGATCTGCTCAAACCGACCAATCATCGTAATTTTGCCATCATTGATGCGGCGATGAACGACCTGATTCGTCCGGCTTTATATGAAGCATGGATGGACATTCAGCCAGTGACGCCGCGTAATGATGCTGAAACTAAAGAATGGGATGTGGTAGGTGCGATCTGTGAAACCGGTGATTTCCTCGGTAAAGAGCGTGAATTGGCAATCAAAGAAAATGATGTACTGGCAGTCTTGGGCGCAGGTGCCTACGGTTTTGTGATGAGCTCAAACTACAACAGTCGCGGCCGTGCGGCTGAAGTGATGGTTGATGCAGATCAGGCACATCTGATTCGTGAACGTGAGACGATTGAATCACTCTGGGAACGTGAGCGTTTATTGCCTTAAGGACTAAATCGAGATGTTATTAGAATTTACCAAGATGCATGGTCTGGGCAATGACTTTATGGTGGTTGATCTGATCAGCCAGCGCGCTTATTTGGATCCGGTCACCATTCAGCGCTTGGCCAATCGTAACTTTGGTATTGGTTTTGATCAGCTGCTGGTGGTTGAACCACCAGACGTACCGAGTGCAGATTTTAAATATCGGATTTTTAATGCCGATGGTTCGGAAGTAGAACAATGTGGCAATGGCGTGCGCTGTTTTGCCAAGTTTGTACATGACCGTCAGTTGACCAGCAAAACCAAAATCAAGGTACAGACGAAGTCTGGTATTGTTGAACCGGAATTGGGTGCCAATGGCTGGGTGCGGGTCAATATGGGCTATCCGAAATTCCTGCCACAGGACATTCCATTTTTGGCCGATGCACCGGAAAGCCTGTATGACATTGAGCTTGCTAGCGGTGAAAAGCTGAGCATTGATGTGGTGAATATGGGTAATCCACATGCGGTGACGATTGTACCGGATGTGATTGCTGCCGATGTGGCACGTATTGGCCCACAAGTTGAAGCGCATGCGCGTTTCCCGGCACGGGTCAATGCTGGCTTTATGCAGATCATTGATGAAAAACATGCGCGTTTGCGTGTATATGAACGTGGTGTCGGCGAGACTCTGGCCTGTGGTACAGGTGCCTGTGCCGCAGCCATTTCCGGGATGCGCCGTGGTCTGCTGTCGAGCAAGGTTGAAATCGAGCTGGCAGGTGGCAAGTTGCAGATCGAGTGGAAAGAAGGTGATGTGGTCTGGATGACCGGACCAACGGCGACCGTGTATGAAGGGCGTCTGGATTTGCGTTATTTTCAGGGTTAATCGGCATTAAGTTTTAAAAAAGCACCGTGCTCAGAACGGTGCTTTTTTTATGTTAGGATGAAACTGAAATTTAATATGCATGATTATGCCTTCATGAATCAGCTTGTATTTTTACCGGGTGCATCTGGCAGCCAAGATTTTTGGCAGCCGTTAAGGGCAGCATTAACCGAATATCCAGATCAGCAGGTCATTGCCTATCCAGGATTTGATGGGGTAGCGCCAAATGTAGCCATTCAAAACCTGTATGATTTGCAAGAACTAGTAAATAGGCAGATTCAGGATGACTCCATTCTGATTGCCCAGTCGATGGGTGGTGTACTGGCAGTTGGGTTGGCGCTTAAGCATCCGCAAAAAGTCAAAGGGCTGGTATTGTTGGCGACATCAGGCGGTTTAAATTTGAAGAGATTTCACTGTGCCGACTGGCGAACAGATTATCGTGAACAGTTTAAAGCAGTACCGAACTGGTTTGTACAAGATCACACTGAATTTAATCCTGATCAGCTCGCCGGTCTTGAAATTCCCATTTTGCTAATTTGGGCAGATCATGATCCTCTAAGCACGATTCAAGTAGGACAATACTTAGAAAAAATATTTAAACATGCAAAACTGCATATCATCCAAGGCGGAAATCATTTCTTTGCCCACACTCATGCAGATCAGGTGGCAGCACTGATTCAAGATTATCTGGAGCAACTTTAAATGGAGCAGGCAGTGACTGTGCCCCCTCAACTTTTGCTCAATATGTGGCTGAAAGAACGTGAAATCCAGAACCAGTCTAAACATACCTTGCAGGCCTATGATCGTGATGTCTCGGATTTTTTAGAATTTTGCCAGCGTGAGCAGCTCAATTTAAATGATGTAGAAGCCACAGACCTGCGCCAGTTTCTGGCTGAAAAAGTCGAACAGCATCAGCTGAGTCCCAGCAGTCTTCAGCGCATGCTGTCGTCCATTCGCCAGTTTATGAAATGGGCAGAGCAGGCCCAGCATCTCGCTTTTAATCCGGCTGATGATTTTCAGTTAAAGCGCCAATCGCGTCCTTTGCCGGGCATGGTGGATATTGAAACCGTGAATCAGATTATCGATCAGCCTGCGCCTGAAAATGAAATCCAGCAGCAAATGTGGCTCCGGGACAAAGCGATTCTGGAGTTGCTGTATTCCAGTGGGTTGCGTCTGGCCGAATTACAAAACCTCAGAATCAAAGATATCGACTTTAACCGGCAGTTGCTACGTATTACCGGTAAGGGCAATAAAACCCGGATCGTACCTTTTGGCTCCAAGGCCAAAGCAAGTGTCATGGCCTGGTTAGAGCTTTATCCACGCTGGAATGGCGACTTTGTGCCAGAGGCGAATGTATTTATTACCCAGAAGGGCAATCCACTGGGTGCACGCCAAATTGAAAATCGGGTCAAGTTTCAGGCACAGCGTGCAGGCGTCAATGTGGATTTACATCCGCATTTGTTACGTCACTGCTTTGCCAGTCATATGCTGTCGAATAGCCGCGACTTACGTGCGGTTCAGGAAATGCTGGGCCACAGTAATTTAAGCACCACCCAGATTTATACTCACGTCGATTTTGATCATCTGGCACAAATTTATGATCAGGCGCATCCGCGTGCACAGCATAAAAAGGATTGATCATGCGCCAAGTGGTAGAAAGTAAGAATCATGAATATATTTTTTTGGCATAAAACTTTCATATTTAAATCTTAAAATGGAATTGAACTGAAAGCTGGCGTTCTGTTGGGCATTTCACTATTGTCTTATTCGTTAAATGCGCCATTTCAGGTATAACAAGAACGAGTAATTAATATTTAAAATGAAGTATGACTGAGCAAAGTCTCAGCATTTGGCGGATGGGAATTGATATGGACACAATAGTGATTGCAGATATAGAACAAAAATATGCACAGTTAAGCGCAGCTCAAAAAGAAATGTTTGCAGGTTATGGTTTGCGACAAATCAAGCATTTTGTGGACATTAGCTTACCGAGTCTTGCAGCGACTTTACCTGAAGGTGCCATCATTCAAGGGATTAATGCCGATGGTAAAGTTCAGGCATTTAATGCAATGACAGGACAATACTATTTATGGATTTCTGATTTACAGTGGCAAGTGTCGAATCGTGCCACCCAAGCGGTCGATTTAAAAGAAGATGCGATTGCGATTTGGACAGTTTTTGAATTATCAGACTATGAGTTGGTGGATTTAAGCCATATTCATCGTGATTTTTTAGCACAGGTAACTGCCTAAACTCCCTAGTATCTCGGCTTTACTCAAGGAAAAGGTTGTCTTTAAACAAGGCAACCTGATATTTTTCTTATCGTCAAACTTGCGATCTATCTATCTGCAACATAGCGGGTGCTTTAAGCTGGCTATGATTATTTAGCGCTGGAATTAAAAATACGCCGTCGCCATTCTTAATCCATTCGTTTATAAATCTTCTAAAGGCAATGGCTTTGTTGCACAAACCTAGCATCAAAAGCTTATTCAGCAATATAATTTCAAAATGAATAAGCCTGCCTCTAAAATCTACCGTACAACCAATTGGTCATCCTATAACCGAGCCTTAATTAACCGAGGTAATATTTCCATTTGGTTTGATCCAAAGACTCAGTGGTATGCACAATCACAAGGCAAGCAAGGTCGAAATCAAACCTACT
>NZ_VPAQ01000012.1:0-120842 GCF_013419135.1 Acinetobacter sp. YH12100
CAATCTTGGCTCATCAATTTTCTGACAAATATTTCTCAAATAAACTTCGAGTAATTTCTACCATCAATCAATGAAAATAATTTCGATCGATCAACCAGTAAAAATCCACACAAGTTGTTCTTCATAAGCTCTTAATGATCTTCTTGCTGATTCGTCACCAGCAAGCTAGGTCGGCTATATTACACTGAATTTCTAAAGTGTCAATCCGTAATTCAAATTAATTTAAACTTATCCAACAAAACCTAATCTCAACACTTCGTGCTAAGTCACTGTTTTATCAGAAGTTTTAATCTTCATCACTGCCGATGGATGTGCATTCTACAGGATTTCACACCCAACACAACCCCTATTTCTAAATAATTCAGCAAAAAACCAACGACTGTTTATTTATTCTACAAAAAATGCAGGTTTTTCTATTTTTTGAGCATTAAAGGGACCGAATTGGATAAATGACTTAATCTTTTTTCAGTTTTATTCTGTTCCTGAAAGCTTAAAGGCCGGCAATCTATGTATTCACAATAGCCACCCTCCCCACTTTCGGTTTCTTCATTTATTTTGACCTGATAACTAAAACTTCCTACATAACCCGCTGCCAGGCCAAATTTAAAATCTCCACGACTTTGACCTTGTACCCAGATACAAGTACCGTCTGCATTTTCATAACACCATTCAAATTCTCGCGGCAAATACATACTTTGCCGATTGGGTGTCGTGACACGCGGATAAACACGATGAACTTTAAAATAAACTTTGCGATCGAACATTTGGGTCCGCATGTTTTTTAAATCACGGAGATATATCCGCGACTGAACAATACTATTAAAACCATCCCGAATTTGTGCCAACAACAGTTGCCGGTTTTCACTGAGATTAATAATTTGATAAGTCAGGAAAGCCAAAGGCAGATAGGGAAAGTTAAAACTCCGCGCGTATTCAAAGCTTCCGAGACCATCAATCGTATACTGCTGTGCTTTATAGCTCACGGTTCCCTGACAATGACACAGCAAAGACCAGTGCTCGGCAAGTGAAAACCTCACCTGGCTAAAGTGGGAAATGAGCTGAGTGGTATGAATGCTTAAATCGAAACTGAGTTCCGAGTCAAAACGCTGCAAACGAAAATGAGGAAAGGCCCCACTCAGTTGCTCCCGATCTAAAAACTGAAATAAGCCAGCATCAAAGTTACAGTCCTGCTGTACTGAATAACGATGCAGTTGGCCGACCATATGCGAACTCGTGCTGCAAATCACCGTAGCGGTATCCAGTGCGTTGGTTTGAATTGCACTGGGATTGGCCAGCATCGGTGCATTCGGCTGCCCGATAATGCTGAGAAAATTTAGATAGTGCAGCGGCGCCGGAAGTCCAGGAATCATCAAACCTTGATGAATAATCTTATATTTTGAGTTGGGGCCATGATAGGCAGGATAATGCGAAACAGTTGGAGTCTGATTCAGCTGTTTCGAACGATCTAAAAAATCTTGAAGAAACCGCATCTCAGACTCCTTATATTTTTATAATCTACTCGATCTTTTTGCCATAAAGGTGGTCACAAAACCAGATAAGGCATAGAGAATAGAAATTACCAGAATGCCGACAGGAATATTATAAGTCATCGCAGCAAAGACAAATACGGCAATTGGTAATACAAAAAACGGAACGCGTTTACGCTCTACGGTCTTGAATGAATAATATTTGATATTGGAAATCATCAACAAGCCCACCGCAATAATGACAACAGCATTAATGATCTGAATGGATGCTTCACGAATATCAAAAATTTCAGGAAAATCTAAACCGACCCAGACCAGCGAAACAATCATGAGAGCCGCCAATGGACTGGCCACACCAATAAAATAACGCTTGTCTACCACGCCAATCTGTACGTTAAAGCGGGCCAGACGAAAAGCAGCACAGGCGGTATAGACAAAACAGGCGGCCAGACCAATCCGGCCTAAATCACTCAAACCCCAGCTATACATCAAGATCGCGGGAGCAACACCAAAAGCCAGCATATCGGAAAGCGAATCAAACTGTTCACCAAACGGACTTTGCGCACCAATCGCACGCGCCACACGCCCATCCAAACCATCCAGCAAAGCCGCAATAAAAATTGCATAGATCGCTTGCTGGAAATTGCCATTCATACTGGCAATAATGGAGTAGAAACCTGCTAACAGCGCAGCGGTTGTAATCAGGTTAGGCCATAGATAGATGCCTCGACGCTTAACTTTCTGCCCTTCCTGGGTATGTTCCTCTTCTTCCACCTCAAAGGTGATGCCATCAAAAGGCAAGTCTTTTGAAGAGTCGCGTTCCGGTTTGCTTATATTTGTCATTCTTGTCGATCCTAGCTATGACCTGTGCTTTGAAAAAATTATTCGCCGACTAACCAGCGAACTGCAGCGTGACCACCATTTTCACTCATGCGAAGATGTGGGAATAACCATTGTAGTGCTTCATCTGCATCTTCAGAGAATTTCCAAGGCGGATTAATCACCAGCAAACCACAACCATTCAAGCCGACTGGGGTGTCATCCGGCCATACACAAACTTCACACACCAGTTGACGGCGGATGCCGGTCTTGAACATTTTTTTCTCGAAGCGTTCAATCATGGCACGGTCTTTAATTGGATACCAAACAGCAAATACACCTGTCGGCCATTTCTTATAAGCGGCAACCAGCAATTCTACCAATTGTGGAAAATCTTTACGCTCAAGCTCATAAGGTGGATCGATCATCACCAGACCACGTTTTTCTTTCGGCGGAATCACCCCCAAAAGACCTTCATAAGCATCACGCTCATGCAAGCCGGCACGCTTGTCAAAAATATTATGACGAAGTTGCTGAAACACATCACGCTGCATTTCAAAAATAGTCGCTTTATCAATCTCGCGCATACCTTCAAGGGCAAACCAAGGTGAACCGGGATAAGCACCCTTACCAAAGTTTTCACGCATTTTCTCAACAACTTTCAAATATTGTTGTACGCCTTCAGGTGCATTACGCTTGATCGAGTCATCCAGTTTAACAAGACGATGAATACCGTTTAAGAACTCACCTGATTTTTGCGCTTCAGCAGTCGATAAATCATATTTACCCGCACCACCATGTGTATCTACATAGCGATAAGGTTTGTCTTTTGCATTCAGTCGAGTCAACAACTGAAGCAATAAAACGTGCTTCATGACATCGGCAAAGTTGCCTGCGTGGTAAGAGTGACGGTAATTCATGTTTCATTAATTCCTAATATCAACAGCTATTTTAACATGAAAAATAGTTTCGTTCAGGCACGATTCTTACACTAAAATAGCGAACCTGTTTTGCCACACTATCGAGAATTGAAAAAAATGGAAGCTGTTATCATCCCAGGGGATTGGAATGTTGATCAAATCTTAGATGATTTAGATCAACATGGCTTTAGTATTGTTGACGATGCTTATTCTAGCGAATATCAACATGCGGTAAGTCAGGAATGCTTAAGCCACTTAAACGAATTTCGTAATGCAGCCATTCAAAATGGCGTCGTCAGCAACATCCGTAGTGATCATATTCTTTGGTTACGACCTGAATTTCAAATTTCCCACCTACACACCCAAACCCTGCAACAGTTTTCTCAAGCTTTAAACCGTGCGTTTTATTTAGGCATTAAAGAAATCGAAGCACATTTTGCCTGCTATCACGCTGGCGAGTTTTATGCGCTGCATCGTGACAATCCTCAAGCTAAAAATGGCCGAATGATTTCCAGTGTGTATTATCTGCATGAACAATGGCAGGCAGATTGGGGGGGTGAATTGCGTCTGCAAGATAAAAATGGCCAGTGGCATATTATTCAGCCAAAACCGAACCGAATGGCGCTGTTCCAGAGCGATTTATTACATGAAGTCTTGATCTCCAAACAGCAACGTCTATCCATTACGGCCTGGTTAAGAAGCGATACAGCCTTAATCTAATGCTCGCTCATGCTTTAAATTTATTTTTTTAACCTCATATAGGCATTATTGAGAAATGAGGATTGCGTTGATGCGATTAACAACCAAGCAGATTATTGAGCGACTGGGTGAAACTGACCAATT
Organism: Acinetobacter sp. YH12100; assembly: GCF_013419135.1. NCBI lineage: Bacteria > Pseudomonadati > Pseudomonadota > Gammaproteobacteria > Moraxellales > Moraxellaceae > Acinetobacter > Acinetobacter sp. YH12100. The sequence continues at coordinate 4,070 of NZ_VPAQ01000012.1, forward strand.
GTACTTAAAAGGCAATACGCCAGAATTAACGCTTGAACGTGCTGATCTTCGTTTACAGCTGGTGACTTTAAGTGAGCTGCGTCAGGAACAGCGACATTTCCTGCAAGAAGCGATTGTCTTACTTGAACAAGGCCGGGTGGAATTTGAAGAAATGCCGCTGCGCATGTATATCAATTTATCCTTGCATCTGGCCAAGGCTTATATGATGTTTTTTGAACTGACCAAAGAGCAGCATTTTGCCCTGATTACCCAGCAAATTCTTAAGCCGATGGCCAGTTATGAACATGGCGATATTTATTTCTTCCTGGCTTATGCCAGTGCCAGTAAAAATGAGCCAGCCCTGACACGTCACTGGTTAGGGAAATACACCAAAACGGTTGAATGTGAACTGGAATTGTTGCAGCAGCATCATGCCTTTAGTGATTATCGTCAGCAGGAATGGTTTATCAAAATATTAAAAAGTAAAATGCATTAAGCTTAACAGCGTCAAAGAAAACGCCTCATTTGAGGCGTTTTCTTTTGAGCATCACTTTCATTTTTTAAGTAATACCAAGATATAACACAGTTAAGCAGGCTGACGTCTGTAGGCATCCATGTGTAATTGCTGGTTCAGCTCATCCACCCAGATTGCCCAATCATCATCCTGTACCAGATGACTAATCAATAACGAACGCTGGGATTTATTCCAGAATGGTGCCTCATGCAAGGACAGGCCTGCTGGAAGCTGATGAGTCCGGATATACAACTCAATGGCAGCAGCGCTATTGGCCAGACCGAGTTGAGAAAATAACATTTCTAAGGATGGTTGGTTCTTCATGAGCATGTCGCCCTCCTTATATCAGATAAATTGTAATTATTTATAGATCTAACTTATAAGATAAGACAAAAAAAACCTAGTCATTTCACTAGGTTTGTTGTTTCTTTTTGTAGACTATAATTTAAACACCTTGCTTGTCACTTTCGACATGTAACAGCTGGTTCAGTTTGTCAATAATCACAATCCATTCATCATCTTGATGCCAGTGCTCGCGTAAGAATGCACTTTGGCCCTCACTCCAGAATTCGGCATCCGGTAAAGCGACTTCAGATGGCAACTGATGGGTATGGGTGAATTCATTAATTGCGGCTTCATCAGAAGGCAAACCCAATTGTTCAAATAATAATTCTAAAGTTGGCTGTTGTTCGAACATGATCCACTTGCTCCTGTTATATGCTCTAAACTAAAAATAAGACCTTTACCATCCCTAAAATAAGAACTGGCATAAATCTTTAAATATTCATTTATAAATCACATGACCCAGAACCCTGGGCTTCGCTATGTAATTGTTCATTCAGGACATCAACTAAAATTGCCCATTCATCATCTTTTTTCCACTGACCAATCAGGAAATCATGCTGGGATTTCGACCAGAACGGCGCCTTGTGCAAAGGCACGTCCATGCCAATTTGATGGGTCTTAATAAACTCATCAATCGCCTCGGGACTCGAGTCCAATCCAAGTTGCTGAAAAAACATTTCTAACGTTGGGTGTTGATCAAACATCTTCTTCACCTCGCCTTTTATTGGATTATTTATGTTTTTTAGCTTAGTCCAAGCCTAAGCAAGATTCAGTTGCTGCTGCATCACAGCATGTTATTTTTTGTTCATCAAAAAAATAGAGATATAAAAAAAGCACCCCGAATGGAGTGCTCTTTCAACTTAATCTAAACGATCAAATTATTTAAGCATGTCAGCAATCGCTGCGCGCTCTTCTTCAAGTTCGTTCAATGTAACATTGATACGCTCACGGCTGAACTCGTCGATTTCTAGACCTTGAACGATTTTGTATTCACCGTTCTCAGTCGTTACAGGGAAACCGAACATAACGCCTTCAGGAATACCGTAAGAACCGTCAGAAGGAATACCCATGGTTACCCATTCGCCATTTGTGCCAAGAGCCCAATCGCGCATATGATCGATTGCAGCGTTTGCAGCAGAAGCAGCAGAAGACAAACCACGCGCTTCAATGATGGCAGCGCCACGCTTACCAACAGTCGGAAGGAATGTATTTGCATTCCAATCTTGGTCGTTAATCATGTCTTTAACGCTTTCGCCATTAATTGTAGCGAAACGGTAGTCAGCATACATGGTTGGAGAGTGGTTGCCCCAAACTGTAAGATTTTTGATGTCTTTAACCGCTTTACCGGTTTTAGCAGCAATTTGAGATGCAGCACGGTTGTGGTCAAGACGTAACATTGCAGTGAAGTTTTTCGCTGGAAGATCTGGAGCAGATTTCATCGCGATGTAAGCATTCGTGTTCGCAGGGTTACCTACAACAAGAACTTTAACGTCACGGCTCGCAACTTCGTTAAGTGCCTGGCCTTGACCGATAAAGATTTCGCCGTTCACTTTAAGCAGATCAGCACGTTCCATACCTGGACCACGTGGACGTGAACCAACTAATAACGCGTAGTCAGCATCTTTGAATGCAACTTTAGGATCATCAGTACCGATCATGTCTTCTAGTAGCGGGAATGCGCAATCTTGAAGCTCCATCATTACGCCTTTAAGCGCTTGCTGAGCTTTCTCAAAAGGAACTTCGAGCAATTGCAAAATCACTGGTTGATCTTTACCTAGCATTTCGCCGCTTGCGATACGGAATAATAGGCTGTAACCAATTTGACCTGCAGCGCCAGTAACGGCAACACGAACTGCTTGCTTCATCTAATTATCTCCAATTGAGGATATTCAATGCGATTAAATAGTTAGTATTTAATCTAATAATCGTAAACGCGAAAGATTGTACTCCAATCCTTTGCCAGATGCATATAAAAGAGGACGGATTTCACCTAAAGTCTGATAGGAAATATAAATTAAATCGGCAAAAAAGCTCAGTATGTTCCTTTTATTGTGACAGTTTTTGGGCATGTATTAATAATGTTGGCAGGACAGGATTTATAATTGCCATTTTTGTGATAACAGACTTTGATCGAGGTCAACACGCTGCTAGCTTGAGTAAGCTGGCAATTAAATCTCAAAGCATTGGCGGGTAATTGCGGATTAATTCTCACAAATTTCACACGCAGCGCATCGACTGATATGGTGATATTTTCCTGTTCAGTCAGCTCTGCCGGCACTTTAAGCCGGTCTGCATAATTGATAATCGTCCGGAAATATTGGCTGGCATTCATCGGAACGCAACCGCCGATGTTGCGCCACAAAATGGTCCGGGTATTTTCATCCGGCATGATTCTGGCCACCACCTTGGACTGAAGCGGTGAAAGTTTCGCAGAGCTATTGGTGGTACAGTTTTCTGACGTAGCCTGAGGATATAAGCCGGAAATATTCAAGGAATAGCCTTCCAGACATTTTCGTTTCTTTGCATATTCAGGGTACAGGCTACACAAAGCCGGCACCATTTCTACATCCATAACATAGTCTGTCGGCATGGCGAATGCTGCCGGACTGCTGCCAAAAAATACAAGCGCTGCCCATTTCCCCCAAACTCGACGATCCTTCATTATTTTCATGAATAAATCACCATCCCCAATAATTTTAATTTTATTGTGTATTACGTAATGGTATCAGTTGCATACGCTTACCCACGGACTGTGCACCCTGTCCTAACAAGAGACCGTAATGTGTGGCATTGGTCATGACATGTTTCACATAATCTCGGGTTTCAAGTAAAGGAATACTTTCAGTATATTGATCTGCTGCCATGCCCTGAAATTCCGGCTGCCAACGGCGGGCACGGTTTGGTCCGGCATTATAGCCTGCGGTTGCCAAGACTGGGCTGTTGCTGAGCTGACGCTGAATGGTCGATAAATAAAAGGTGCCGTAACGAATATTGGTATTCATATCGGTGAGAGCTGCCGGATTATAAGCCTCACCCATTTGACGCGCCACCAGCTTGGCGGTATCTGGCATGATTTGCATCAGGCCACCGGCACCCACATGTGAACGTGCCACGGTATTGAAACGGCTTTCCTGACGCATCAACCCATAAGCCCAAGCCGGATCGATCCCGGCATTGCGGCTATGACTGACCACGTAATTCTGGTGCGGCATTGGATAACGATAATTGTAGTTATGTTTGTTCACGGTGCGGTCAGCTGCATAAATGGCCCGATCATGCCAGCCCATGTCCATGGCACGCTTTGCTGCGGCCAGCAACAGCTCATCATCTTTCTTCAGATAGGCCTGACGCACTGCCCAGTTCCATTCACGGTTAATGTAGTTATTCGGTGCACTGATATTACGTAGCGTGAACGCACGACGGAAATGAATATCCTGATTCAAACGTTGCATGGCCTGATTCGATGGCTGAATTGGATTGGGTGTGCTCGCAGTTAGCTGTCCCAACTTGTCGCGTGCCAGCAAGTTGTGATAATCATCCCCGGCGGCCAATGTACGATAAATACTCTCTGCAGTTTTCTTTGAACTACGATCTGCACGCTGCTCACTGGCACGGGCCAGCCAATATTGCCAGCGATCTTCCTGTTTCTGATTGACGCTCATGGCATCAATCGCACGGATTAGGCTTTCCCACGCACTAAAACGGATGGCCTGACGCGCATAAATCTCAGCTTCTTCCGGACTAAATGGCAGACCATAACTGGCATCAAAGGCATTTAACACTTCCCGGTTAAAGTTGTTCTTCATGACTGTGGTTCCACCGACATACCCCACAGCTCGGTATAAGGCACGTTGTACTTGTACCGGTGTGCCTTCAGCAGTCCGTTTCACAATGGATAACGCCGAGTCCAGATCACTATCTGCCAGACGTCCCAGTGCATAAATCAGATAAGCATGTTCTGCCGCACTGTTTTTCGGTGCAGACCATAAATAATTGGTTGGATTGGCCTGAATCGAATTGAGTTGTGCTAAAGACAGATTCAGACCGATTCCTTGCGCAGTGGCAATAGCCTGACCTGACTGACCGGCACGCAATTGTACCCAAAGTCGCTGTTGGCGGTCTTCTGCCGTCATTAAAGGGCTAGAAAGCATCATTCGACCAAGTCCAGTACAAGAATCCGGTTGGCTATTGGTGGTTAGCCAGACCTCTTTAAACTCGGCATAAACCAGCTCATCACCGGCTTTGGCACGAACTTGTGCTACGGCACAGGCTTCAGCTGGATCAGCATTGGTCACATAAGGCAATACCGGTTGAGCCGTGGTGAAATCTGCCATTTTGACTTTTTCTTCGACATAGTCCGCTGCCAGCTTTTCAGCCATCGCAGATTGCGGGTAGCGCTGAGCAAAACTGACAATTTGGCTGGCAGGTTGCAAGGCAAGATTCTGGTTTAAAATCCAGTATTCCGGATAATAGCCTAAAGCATCATTCTGCATGGACAGGCGATATTGTTGTAATAATTCAGTATTACCTGAATTGGCCGCACGTAAGGCATCGTTAAATTGCTCTTCAGCTGCATATGTACTTGCTGAACCGATACACGCCACACTTAACGTAATTAATTTATAATATTTATACATATTTTCAGTGTGTTTCAACATCCCTTTGCCTTCTCTCATCGATTCTGTGCCTAGCCTATGTTGCTTATCATAAGAGCTTTGTTGAAATATTATAAGCAACTGTATTGTTCAGTTATGTAACCTTATGATTAAGCAATATTAATCTACAGACAATTTTTACCCATAAATCAATATTTTTCCACGTTTAATTTAAGCTATAAGTTTAAGCGACTTTCCTGCTAAAATATGCGCCTTCCCATATTTCAGTCCGTGAATTGAATTGTTATTCACCTGTTTGATGCGTCAATCAGGCTGTTCGTTCACTCTTTCAACGTATTACCTTGTAGGAGCCTACATGACGGTTCAAACCTTCATTCCGAATGGTGCCCCAGCTGCCTCAGAAAACACTGTTACCCAGCCAGCGCACACCCCTGTCCATGAGATTGCAGTAAAAAAACTGTATATCGAAACGCAAGGGTGTCAGATGAATGAGTACGACAGTCACCGTATGGCAGACCTGTTAGGCGATTCTCATGGCTATGTGCTGACCAACGATCCTAAAGATGCCGATATTCTGCTGATGAATACCTGCTCGATCCGTGAAAAAGCCCAAGAAAAAGTGTTTTCCGAGCTGGGTCGCTGGCGCAAACTGAAAGACAAGAATCCGGATCTGATTATCGGGGTTGGCGGCTGTGTGGCGTCTCAGGAAGGCGACAACATCCAGAAACGTGCCAATTATGTCGACATGATTTTTGGCCCGCAAACCCTGCACCGCTTGCCACAAATGCTGGATCAGCATTTTGACCAGATCGAAAAACCGAAAAAAGAAAAAATCAAACTGGTAGATATCTCCTTCCCGGATATCGAAAAATTCGACTTTCTGCCTGAACCGCGTGTTGAGGGCTATAAAGCCTTTGTTTCGATCATGGAAGGCTGTTCAAAATATTGTTCGTTCTGCGTGGTGCCTTATACCCGTGGTGAAGAAGTGTCTCGCCCACTGGATGATGTATTGGCTGAAATTGCGGGTCTGGCAGAAAAAGGCGTGCGTGAAATTTCCCTGCTGGGTCAAAACGTCAATGGCTATCGTGGTGAAACCTTTGAAGGCAATATCTGTACTTTTGCCGATCTGTTGCGTTTAGTCGCGGATATTCCGGGCATTGGCCGGATTCGTTATACCACTTCGCATCCACTCGAATTTAATGATGACCTGATCCAGTGTTATCGCGACCTGCCACAAATGGTTTCACATCTGCATCTGCCGGTACAAAGCGGTTCCAATGATGTCCTTCTGGCGATGAAGCGCAACCATACGATTGATGTCTATATCGAGAAGATTAAAAAGTTACGTGCAGTTCGCCCAGATATGCATTTATCTTCAGACTTTATCATTGGCTTCCCGGGTGAAACTGATGAGAACTTTGCAGAGACCTATCAATTTATTAAAGATCTGGATTTCGATCATTCTTATAGTTTTATCTATTCAAAACGTCCGGGTACGCCTGCGGCAGAACTGGAAGATACCATTCCGGAAGATGTCAAAAAAGAACGTCTGGCCAAAGTTCAGCAATGGATTAAACGCTCGAGTATTGACAAAACGGATGCCATGCTCGGTAGCATCCAGCGGGTACTGATCGAGAAAGTCTCTGATAAAGATCCGAATATTCTGGTGGGTACGGCGGACAACACCCGTTATGTCAACTTTATTGGTGATCCTGCCTGGGTAGGTCGCTTTGCCGAGATCGAAGTGACCGAAATTAAAACTTTGAATTTAGTTTATGGTGAACTCTTGAATCTTGAGCCTGACGTGGCGTAATGTAGAGCATATAACGTACACTTCATAAGGAATACTCTTTGACTGCAGCGATTCGACGTACAGTAGCTTTTCCTGGGATTTCAATGGACCGTATCCAAGCGATGTTAGGTGCTTATAACGGTCATTTGAAGCAAATTGAACAACGTTTAGATGTCAAAATCTCCCATCGCGGAGAGAGTTTTATTGTGGATGGTGGAATCGATGCCGTTGAAAGAGCCGAAATACTCTTGCAACGTCTACACGAAGAATCTGAACAGAGCCAGCAGATCAGCGCAGATACCCTGCACCTAATGATTCAGGGCAGTCAGACTGACCGTGAACTCCAGCAAGATCTAGAAGACCAAGAACATACCGGCCTGGACAATGTCTGGTTACAAACCCGTAAAGGCCGGATCAATCCGCGTGGTGCCAACCAGAAACGTTATGTACAGCGTATTCTGCAAAGTGATATTTCTTTTGGTATAGGTCCTGCCGGAACCGGTAAAACCTATCTGGCTGTCGCTGCTGCTGTGGACATGCTGGAACGCAATGAAATCCAGCGCATTCTACTGGTGCGTCCTGCGGTCGAAGCCGGTGAAAAACTGGGTTTCTTGCCAGGGGATTTAAGCCAGAAAATCGATCCTTATTTGCGTCCATTGTATGATGCTTTGTATGAAATGCTCGGCTTTGAAAAAGTGGCCAAGCTGATCGAACGTCAAGTGATTGAGGTGGCGCCACTCGCTTATATGCGTGGCCGTACCTTGAATCATTCTTTCGTGATTCTGGATGAGGCACAGAACACCACCCCTGAACAGATGAAAATGTTCCTGACCCGTTTAGGTTTTGGTTCTCGAGCGGTCATTACTGGTGATGTGACGCAGGTGGATTTACCGCGCGGCCAACAGTCTGGTCTTTCACATGCCCTGCGTGTGATTGATAAAATTCCTGAAATTCATATCACCCGTTTTCATTCTCGTGATGTGGTTCGTCATCAACTGGTACAGAAAATTGTTGAAGCCTATGAAGGCTGGGACAGTGATCAGCAGCGTTTAAGTGCAGAAGCACGTGCAGAACGTAAAGCACGTCAGGACGCCTTGATCGCTGAAAATAATGCTGCCGCAGATGCACAGCATTAAGCTTTCAATTTAAGGATTTGTGTTGAAACTTAGTCTTTCCTTACAGCAGGATTTTCAGTCACCTGAACTGGTACTAAAACGTGCCTCTATTAAAAAAGTAGTCGAAACCACTTTAGGTCATATCGGTACGCAAAGTAATTGCGAAATCGGAATTGCCTGTGTCGATCATGATGAAAGTCATAAACTGAATCTGGAATATCGCGGCAAAGACAAATCGACCAATGTCCTGTCTTTTCCGAGCGATCTTCCAGATGAAATGGCGCAATTTCTGGATGCCTTTCCGATTGGCGATCTGGTGATCTGTATTCCTGTGGTACTTGCTGAAGCGCTTGAGCAGCAAAAAGCGCCGTTGACGCATTTCACCCATATGCTGGTGCATGGCACCTTGCATTTAATGGGTTATGATCATGAAACATCAGATGAAGATGCGGAAGAAATGGAAGGCATTGAAATTGAAATTCTGGCCAAACTGGGTTTTGAAAATCCTTATCTGGAACGAGATTAAGATTTAAAAGAAAATGAAGGAAGCGAGCTGAGGCTCGCTTTTTTAATGCTTTATATTCGCTCTTCTTCTAGGAGATGAGAATCCTCAGAATATATTCTGAGTTCGCAAGGGAGAGGTTCTAATACCTGTTAAAACCCCTCTCTAACTCTCTCCCAAAGGGAGAGAGAACTAGAATGAATTAACGTACTTCAAACTCTGCTTCAGCCGGATCAAAACGCCAGGTTCGGATAATCCGCAATTCAGAAATTTCCTTCATTTTGGCATCAAACGCACCAAATGGCGCCGCTTTACGTACAGAAGATTTCGCAGCCTCATCCAGCATGGCATGTCCTGAACTGTCAATTAATCGGATGGCACGAATCCCTCCATTCTGATTCAGGATCACCATCAGACGAACTTCACCTGCCAGATTCTGCTGCTTGGCAGCTTCCGGATAATACTGATTGCCATAAAACTCTACTTTCTGACGGAACTTTTCCAGATAGGCTGCGGAGACATCCTGCTTGGATTGAATACCATCCACAGTTTTAATTTTTTGCTGACGACTAAAATTTTGCTGACGCTGTAAATATTGCGCTTCCAGACTGGCCACCATGGCTGCTTTGGCCTGAAACTGGCTTTGTAACTGCTCCTGCATTTTTTTACGCTGATTTTCTTCTGCCTGTTTTTGCCAGCTCAAGGTGGTCATCAGCACTTTTTCTTCAAAACTGAGTTCCTGTTTCTGTTGCAGCAGATCCGGACTTTCTTGTTGTTCTTCCCCTGCCTTCTGCTCTAACAAAGGAGATGGCATATCACTCGACATCCGGTGCGCTTCTCGAAACTTGCCAGAACCTTGCTGGTCTGTCTGGGCCAGAAAATCAGCGTGTTCAATTTTTTCATCTGTTTGTCGCAAGCTGACTGCAATTTCTTTGGTGCTGGTCTCCCGATCTTGCGGCATACCAAATTCCAGTGTCAATACGATCAAATGCAGAATGCCTGCGGTGAGCACGGCACTGCTAAACACTGGATCTTTCCACCAGGTTCTGACCAGAGGCATTAATATCATTGCTTATCACATTACCCAAACTCAGTCCTGAGTTCAGTTCCCCAAAAAAGTATTTTAAAGATTAAAAATAAACAAATTGGGCATTTCTATTTTAAAAATGCCAAATCCATCAAATCTTCAACGTTACATAACTAAAACTATAAAAATGGTGCTATTTATTTTGCTAAACTTCAAGCTTGAATACTTGTATTTTTCATACAATTCGACAAGATACACTTCGAGTCAAAAATAAAGTTGCTAGGATGCTTCAATATGCAAACGCTAATTTCCAATATTTCCAACCGAATCCGCCAAGTGTATCAGAGGGCGGAAGGATTTATTGAGGATGAGCGTGAATTCCCTTTATCGCAAGTCTTCTTAAATGCAACTTTTCAACGCTTTGTCACTGACAATGTCGATGCACTGAAAGACTTACACGCAGACCTGCATGAAGACTGGCTGCGTCTCTACGCGACACTAGACTATAAAGGCTTGAATATCACTTTGTCGGTAGACTTGAAGCTGGTTCAGATGGAACTGAATAAGACCACCCAGCTGATTGTATTCGAGCAAATCAGTGATACACAGCTTATTGAAGCCAAATATCCAAATCTGTTGTATAAGCTTGGGGTGCGTTTTGCCCTGTTCTTCTATCAACGCATCTTGAACAAAGATCCATTGGGCATGATTCTGGAAAAACTTGGCGTTATTAAAGTCATTGATGACTTGCTGTATCTGGACTTGAACCGCTGGTTAGGCAAAAACCGTTCGATTATTGACACTCTAGGAAAAGTTCATGTGAATCATGCAGTGCTTCGCGAAGCTGAACTGGTGGTGATTGGTAATGTGAATCTGGCAGCCCTGTTTAGAAAACTTTCTCAAGACAGAGAGGAAAATTGGAATGAAGACGAAATGGACGATAACCTGGTGACCCCGATCAAACAGAAAGATCCGTCTTGAATACCATCCAATCCCGTTTTTTGAACTTTTGTTGAAAAAAACTACATGAAAGATACATTTTTGCTAGAAATATCCCTTAAATTTCCATATTTTGCCTAAAGAATAAAAGCTACAACAAGTAAGATGTTTTGCCCGTTTAACCAATATAGGAAAATGACTAATGGTGAAGACTGTATTTAAGACTTTAGCGATGACCACAGGTCTAAGCGGTGCAATACTGTTGACTGGTATTTCTAGCCAGGCTTTTGCCATGACGCCTTTCCAAGCCAATTATCAATTTAGCTATAATGGCAAGAATATGGGTTCTGCCACCCGTACTCTGAGTAAATCCGGCAATAACTGGACTTACGTCTTTGCTGCAAAAGCCGGTGGTATTGCTTCAGCAACTGAAACCAGCCGTTTCACCTTTAATAACGGCAAGATTGGCTCCAGCAGTTTCAGTCGTAGCAGTAAAATCCTGGTACATAACAACACCATGAGTATTAACTTTAATCCTTCCAGCAAAACCATCAATACCAGAAAAGATGATGAAAAGCGTTCTTTTGCCTGGAGAGCCGATGTTCTGGATGAACTGAATGCGGAATTACAAATTCGTGAAGATCTAAAAAATGGTGGCTTAAAATCGAATTATTATCTTGCTGATGCTAAAGAGGTCGAAGGCCGTAAGTTTGTTCGACAAGGTTCAGAAACGGTCAGTACCAAATATGGTTCTTTTAATACCATCAAGGTGGTGATGAAGCATAGCAAGCCGGGTCGTGAAACCATCTTCTGGCTGGCACCGAAACTTGACTATCTGCCAGTCAAAGTTTCGCATGTAGACAAGAAAACCTCTTATGGTTTGCTATTAACTGACTATAAAGGTGCAAGCAACTAAGATTTTGGCGAATTTCACTTGATTTTTTCCGGGTGCTTTTTACAATACGCTTTTGCTTGAAAAAGCACCTGCTCTTGAGGATTCTCCCGTGCATGCACTAGAACAGAAAATCTTGGCCGAAGGCATCGTTCTCTCTGAAGAAGTTTTGAAAGTGGATTCTTTCTTAAACCACCAGATTGACCCAGTCATGATGCAATTAATTGGTCAAGAATTTGCGCGTCTGTTTAAGGATGCTGGTATCACCAAAATTATTACGATTGAAGCATCAGGTATTGCACCTGCAGTGATGGCAGGTTTAGAACTTGGTGTACCTGTCATCTTTGCACGTAAATACCAGTCTTTGACCCTGAAAGATGATTTATACCGCTCTAAAGTGTTTTCATTTACCAAACAGACTGAAAGCACCATCGCGATTTCAAATAAACACATCAGCTCAACCGACAAGGTTTTAGTGATTGATGACTTCCTGGCGAATGGTCAGGCGGCGCTGGGTCTGGCCGATCTGATTCATCAGGCAAACGCAGAAGTGGTCGGTATTGGTATTGTGATTGAAAAATCATTCCAGCCTGGTCGCGACTTGCTGCTTGAAAAAGGCTACCGTGTGGAGTCACTGGCACGCGTAAAATCTTTGGCAAATGGCACAGTTGAATTTGTTCGCGACTAAGCTCGACAATCAATTTTAAAAGAGCGCTTATGCGCTCTTTTTTATTTTGTCTATCTGATGAAATAAATTAAAAATATTCAAAGCTCGACTCTAGTTCAATCTAATGTGTTATTCATGATTCCTGACTTGATCCTAGATAAATGGCTTACTTTTAAATTCGAAGTGATTAAACCTCTAAAATAGATCGTGTCATAAAATAAATAATTTTTCTATCCGATGAATAAACAACCAGTTATAGCAATTTTATTATAAGATAAAGAGGTCTAACTATCTGCAAATAATTAGACCTCTGTTCACCTTGAACAAGAGTTTATTTAACCGTCACAGTAATACTGCCGCTATTTACAGCACCGATAGCGGTAGTTGTGATGCTATTGTTAATAGCAGTTTGAGTTCCTTCTGCAATCGCATTGACAGAGGCATCAATGGTACCCGCATTATAGGCAATGTTCGCTACACTATAATTGCTTAAAGTTTCATTGATCTGCTCACTATAGTTGGTAGACAGTGATGAACTTACAACTTCCGATAGATCTGAACTATCCGCAACCTCGGATAACTCTTCTAAGGTTTCAGAATTATTCGTTGCACTGGTGACTTGACTGAAATCATAGTCATATGTTTCATCTGATACGTCTGATATCACCTGATTGAAGCTGCCTTGCTCAATCGTGATACTACCTGTGTTCGCTGCACCAATTGCAGTAGTTTCAATTGTCCCTTCAATTGAAACTACTGCAATTGGTACTTCTCTTACTGCTCCTGCAAGTGCTTCTAAATCAACGCTTGCATCAACATCACCTGTATTCACTGCCAGATTCAGCGCAGAACCATTTTCAACCTGCTGAGAAATAGAATCCAGAGTAGCTTGTAAACCGGTATCTACTTCCACATTGGTTTCTTGAGCATATGCCATCCCCGCACTAGACAGAAAGGCGACGGATAATGCGACTGTTTTGATCGTGTTTTTCATCATTGTTCTTCCTACTGTTATTTTGAAGTACTTCTCGCTAAGTACTTCTTCTGACAATGGGAGCGAGCCCATTTTCAAATCTTTTAATCACGTTGAATATTTGACCAGTAATTCTCCACTACCTCTGGATTGGCATCCCATAAACTGGATGACTTCTCCTCAGCTTGTTCTTTGTTGGCTTGTTCTTGAACATCTTTTTTGTCATTTATTTTGCTTGTCGGAGATGGGCGCTTAGTCTTACTAATATATTTAATCAGTTCCTGTTTGCTCATTTCAGGCTCGGCTTCAGGATTCTGAATCACCTCAGATTCTTTCTGCGTAGGCGGCTTGGTATCTTTGCTGGGTGAATTGGTCGACTTGTTTTTTTCATTGAATGAATCTGCCTGACGTGAGGCCGATTCCTGAACAGGGTTGCTGGAATCGGTACTGATTTGTTGCTGATTTTTCTTATATTTATGCAAGGCAACAGAACTGCGAGTGAGATCTAAGCGACCAAATTCAGGTGGAATTTCCGCACGGCAACTTGCAAACACTGCCGGTGGCACGACCTGACTGAGTAATTCAAAAGTGGCCAGGTTCAACATTTGGCGTAAGGCAAAATTAGTCGCCTCTCGTTCTCCCTTGCCAATTTGAATATTTAACAGTGTACGACCCGCGAACCTGCCTGCACTAAGACCATAATCCTGTGCAGCAATCTGCTTTTGCAAAGAAACATTACCCACCACTTTACTACTGCGGGTATCGGTCAGAGATAAATCCAAACCGACCATAATACGGGTTTGACTGTAATTTGGGCCAACTCCGGCAATTTGCATGTCAAAACCCCCACCCGGAATAAAATCCAGACTGTTAATACTGCCGGTGACATAATAATCGGAGGCCTGAATTTGCCTTGGATCACGAATCCCCCACTTGGCTTCACTTTCGATAATCCGGGGATCACGTCGGTTCATTAAACTGACGCCCGCCTGAAACAAGGCAGACTGCACCATATCTCCCGCACCCTGGGTCACCATTTTGCCACTTCCGCCATTGGTGACTACGTCTTTACCGGTTTGATCCAGAATCGCGCCAACAGAAAAACTCACATCACTACGCAGTTGCCCTTTGAGGCAGGAGAGCGCCATATCAAAAGGGGTAAAAATATCGGTAATGGGTGGTCCTTGCACCAGACTAACTGCTTTCTTGTTTGAGGGAGCTAAACCTGTACAACCTGTTAGAAACGAGCTAAAAAAATAGGAATACTCAGAGAAAATATATATTTTCGGGTTAAGGAGAAATTCAGCATAGCGACTCTCCTGATTGAGTACTTAAATTAGGACAGCGCTGAGCGTTTTGATTGGTATTTGAATTGACAGGTGCTTCATTGAGTAATTCACTCGAAATATCGATGTTGTTGTCTGAACCTTCGACATTGATATTGTTGGTGGGTGTATTTACGGTACCTATAGAGGTGGTTGAGGTACTGTAAATAGTGGTTCTACCTAATCCAGAATAATAATCGGACTCCTTGAGCTCGATCAGATTGGCTTGAACTAGATTTTCATTGGAGCGGGCACTTGATGATTTCCAACGCTGCGTCCACTCATCAGATGTGGCATAAGCATTGTTTAAAAAACAAAAACATAATAAACCCAGATTGATGACTAATATTCTCATAATCTTAATATCCTCTGATCTAAGATATTTATTTAATTCTTGGGTTGAGTAAGATTAAATTTATCTGAAAAATATTAAATCACATAAAAAAATAAAAAGTAGAATCCAGCATTATTCACATATTTATTTATATTGATTAAAAACCCATATATTTGTTTTTATTTATAATAATTATTTTTTTATAATTTGTGATTTGTAAGAAATCATTATATTGAAAATATATGAATATAATAATCACCTAAAAAACTTGATTAAAATAATATATTTTTTATCTTATTAATAATAAATAAATTATCTAATCACGACCCAAATTATTATTTATTTTAATTTCAAAAATCTGTAAATTTTTATTTTATTAGAACTTCTCATTAATAATAAATATCACACTTTATTAAAAATACAATTAATCAATGAGAATGAAAACCACTTATAAAAAAATGCCAAATAGCTTTAATGATTCCTTTCTGTTTGCAAGCTTTTGAGAGCAGCCAGCAAACCATCAGCTGCTTTGAATATAAAGAAATGGCCAATCAGGCCTGTGTATAGATAGAGTACTGAGGAAGAAAAAACTCAAAAATCTTATAGTGTCCTGCATGATCGAAGTAATTCAAAAATGACTCAAGCAGATAAAAATAAATATATTTACAGCTGAAATACAATGTTTTAGCGTTAATTCAACTAGAATCAGGAAAGTAGGAAATGCTCCTGATCTCAGGATTCAGCATGTATATATGCTGTTGCAGCATATTATGAAGAGCTGCTGATCTAGAGAAAATTGCATTTCCTCCATAAACTTAAAACAAGTGAATACCAATCCTTGATGGAAAAACCTATGCAATGTCCTAAATGTGGTTCCACTGACATCGAACAGCGTGATCACGAACAGAATTTAAAGAAAATTGGTGGCATTCTCATGAGCTCGGCCGGTGCCACTGCGGGTACAGTCGGTGGTGCCGCTTCTGGCGCATCCGTTGGCGCAGCGATTGGTACTGTTGCTGGCCCCTTAGGTGTAATTTTAGGTGGGACAGTGGGTACTTTTGTCGGGGCAATCAGTGTTGGCATTACCGGTGGCGTAATAGGGAATTTCCTCGGCAAAAAAGCCGGGATTTCCGTCGACCGTAATTTATTCTTAGATTATCAATGTTTAAAATGCAAACATAGATTTATTCAAAAAGATCAAAAAGATCAAAAAGATCAAAAAGATCAAAAAGATCAAAAAGATCAAAAAGATCAAAAAGATCAAAAAGAAGATTAATATCATGAAGGAAATGAAGTGAGTGAGTTCTTCATTTCCTTGTGAGTTAATGCTTAAGACTGATTGAGTTTTAAAGCCACTTCAGCCAGTCGTTTGCCCTGTACTTCGCACAAAACTTTTTCATCTGGGCTTAAACCCTGATCATGCCGTGGGCCACTGACATGACTGGCACCGTACGGCGTACCGCCAGTCTTGGTATTGGACAAGGCAGCTGTAGCATTACTGAGCCCCATAATCATCATACCGTGGTGGAATAATGGTGGCAGCATAGTCAACAAGGTACTTTCCTGTCCGCCATGCATGGAGCCCGATGCGGTAAAGACACAAGCCGGCTTACCATGCAACGCGCCATTCAGCCATAGACTGGTGGTCTGATCCCAAAAGTATTTCATTTCTGAGGCCATATTGCCAAAACGGGTCGGTGAACCTAAGGCCAAGCCAGAACACTGGGCCAAATCCTCTAAACTGCAATAAATATCCCCTTCTGCCGGGATACTCGGCTCGGCTATGGTTACGACGCTAGAAATATTCGGGACAGTCCGAATTTTTACCGCCATTCCTGCCGATTCAACGCCATTGGCTATCAGATGTGCCATTTCTTTCGTTGAGCCATATTTGCTGTAATATAAAACAAGAATATAAGGTTGCATGAGGCTTCTTATTCATTACTTAAAAAAATAAAACTATACGATATTCTGTAACTTTTTTGGTTAAGCTAATGGATGAAAATTCATGATGATTAAAAAAATTGAGATTGGATGCACATGATTGTTGAGTATTTAAAAAAGTTACCCTTTTATGAGAAACACTGGTTTCAGTTTATTTTATTCGTACTTCGACGCTTTGAAGCAGACCGTTGTCGTGAGCAAGCCGGTTCTCTGACCTATACTACGCTTTTCGCAGTCGTGCCGATGTTGACGGTTTTCTTGGTCATTATTTCATCGATTAAAGCCTTAGAGCCTGCACGACAACAATTGCAACAGCTGATCTACAGTAACTTTCTACCCAAAACCACGATTGCCTTTGATAAAGCGCTGAATGCCTTTACCGATAAATCCAGTAATTTAACCGTGATTGGTATCCTGTTTTTATTTATTACGACCGTATTGATGCTCACCAGTATCGAAACGGCCTTTAACCGAATTTGGCGAGTGACTCAGACCCGAGGTGGAATCATCGGGTTTATGCGCTACTGGACTATCATTTCGCTGGGACCGATTTTACTGGGTAGTGCCTTCGTCATTTCATCAACCGTGGCTTCCATGAGTGTCCTCAGCAATAACTTTGCCGGGTATGAACTTAATGGTGCTTTTGTCCTCTGGGCCATTTCTTTTTCTCTGACCGTACTCGGATTTTTCATTCTCAACTGGACCATCCCCAATCGCAGTGTGCCACTCAAGTCTGCATTTATTGCCGGCCTGTTTAGTGCAGTGGTGTTTGAGCTGCTTAAAAACCTGTTCGGTTTTGTGATGTCAAACTTTACCAGTTATGAGATTGTCTATGGTGCATTCGCCGCTGTGCCGATCTTTCTACTGTGGATTTATTTATCCTGGAATATTGTCTTACTCGGCGTTGAGATCAGTTATGCCCTGACGGCCTTTGAATCTGGCCAGGATCATAAACGTCACCCAATCATCATGCTGCTGGATCTATTAGAGCTGTTTCATAAAAAGCAAAAAACTGGTGAGAGCATTAGTGAAGCAGAAGCATTAGATGCTTTGGGTCGTGATGAAATTGGTCGCTGGCCAAACTATGTGAGCATGTTTGAAAAACAAAATCTGATCAAACGTACCGATGACAATGAATATGTCTTGGTACGTGATCTGGATCAGGTGAGTTTTTGGGACTTTTATCTGCAACTTCCTTATCCATTGCCACGTAAGCATCACTTCACCGAGGCACATACCGAGGAAATCTGGATGCAGAAATTCTCGCCTAAACTACAGGAAACCGATCAATATCTGGAAGAAAAGCTGAGTTTTCCACTTTCTGAATTGTTCCGGAATAAATAATCCTAAATCCTCTCGCTTGAGAGGATTTTTTTAAGTTGTTTGCGTAGACTTCCAGCAGACGATCGCACCTGCGGTCACCAAAGCAGTACCAATCCAAAAACTCAGCTCGGGCCGAATATCCAGAATCAGCATCGACATAACTGAAGACAGAATTGGCATAAAATAGGTGGCCAAAATCAGTACCTTGATATTGCCGTACTGCATGCCCTGATTCCAGTTACTATAAGCAATCCCGATCAGACTGCCTACTATGGCGATTTCCAGCCAGAGCTTCAATGAAGGCATCCTGAAAGGCTCATCCAAGCCCAGATGTAAGCCCCATAACGCAATGACGGCGACCACAAAAAAAATCGGTGCGCCGTTTTGTCCACGACCATATTTTCTGGTCAGAATGCAATAACATGGCCATAACAAGGCACCGATAAAAGCAAAGCCATAAGCCCAAGGATTTTCAGCTAAAACCTGCATAAGTTTCGATAGATTGGTAATTTCAGGATTGACCACCAACATCAGACCGACTACAGCAAGCAAAAACCCTGGAATGACCCAAAGACGCGCCTGCAATTGCCGGGCAAATATCGAAAAGACAATCATCAAGGGTGGCCAGAGATAATTAATCATCGCAATCAGCATCACCTGTTCACGGTGATCCGACCAGGCAACTGCAACAAGAAATAGAATTTCATAAGCAACGAACAAAGCCCCACACCCCAATAGATAGCGCTTCGACATTTGCATGATTTTAGGAAATCCAATCAATGCCAGAATCGCCAGACTACTAAAAGTGTAAATCAGGGCAATCCCCTGCACCGGACTGGTAGATTCGGTAATCAATTTGACCACAGCCACCAGACTGGCCCAGATCAGAATGGAAGACAGGCCAATCCAGGTGGCCAGTTTCATCGACCAGACGTTCATGTTTGCTCTTGAGGATTGTTCGTTGTATTCGGTTTTTTCAGCCATCCCTGCAAGCTCACCAGAATCACGCCCAGCATGACCATACAGGTTCCAACAATAAAATTCAGTTCGATCTGTTCATCCAGAATCAGCACCCCAAACAGCATGCCAAATACAGGCGTTAAAAAAGAAAATACGCCCAAACGTGAAGCCAGATAATGTTTCAGCATCCAGAACCAGATCAAATAACTGGCAAAGGAAATCAGCATGGTATGAAAGATCAGACTGGAAATAGACAGGGTCGTCCATTGAATGGTCGCTTGCCCACTAAAAAAAGCCAAAGGTAGCAATAATATGCCGCCCATCAATAATTGATAGAATAAGGTCTGGGTGGCAGGTGCTTCAGCCAGTCGGCTCAGACGTACACTGACAGTGGTGGCTGCCCAGAATATACCTCCGAGTAAGGCCAGAAAATCTCCCCACAAAGCATCGGTTTGTAAAGTAGAGCTTGTCTGTGGTCTGAGTAAAAAACTGACCACAATCCCGCTAAATGCCACGAAGATACCGCCCCATTGCACACGCGACAAACGCTCTGCCGGCAATTTCCAGTGCAGACCCAATGCGACAAAAATCGGCGCAGTATAAAGCAAAACAATGGTATGCGAAGCTGAGGTATAGCGTAGTGCTTCCCCAATCAGATGAAATTCGGTTGCGAACAGTATTCCGACCAGCAATCCTGCAGGCAAATAGCGGGTGCTCAAAAGCTGACGGCGCACGCTCTGCTGAATCAGGGGATACACCATGATCGCAGACAAGGCTGAACGCAAGGCAATTTGCATCAAGACTGAAATATCACTGGCCGCCCATTTCAGCACGACCTGTTGTAGCCCCACAACATACATAATACAAACATGATGGCAGATGCTTTGGCATCTAGCGCCTGACGTTGCTTCACCCCTACTCCTGTGACCGCTTTAAAGTGCCCACTATAATCTTCTCTGCGGTAAAACAATACTTTTCTATTATTTTGCCAGCGCTGTAAATATTTTAAAACTCGATAAAAAAGGACTGCGTTCGCAGTCCTTTCAATCAAAAAATAAACCGTTCAGCTTATTTAACCCAAGTCGTCCAGATATAATCCTGAGACTGGCCTTTCAGGATCATCTTTAACTGATCGCCTGCATGCAATGCCGCCACACCTGCGGGTGTACCCGTCATCACCACATCACCTTCTTCTAAAGTGAATACCTGGCTAATATCTGCCAGTAAAGTCGCGATATCAAAAATCAATAAAGCGGTATCGCCTTTTTGACGCAGTTCTTCATTCACCTCCAAAGTGTAATGCACATCTTGCCAGTCCGCGACCACATCATTCACAGGAATCCAGTCTGACAACAGACACGAACCATCAAAGGCTTTGGCACGTTCCCAAGGCTGGCCTTTTTTCTTGAGTTCATCCTGCAAGTCACGCAGGGTCAAGTCCAGACCTAAAGTCACCGCACCCACCGCTTGCAGTGCTTTTACAGGATTATTTTCTTTGCTTAAAGTCCGGTCAATACGCAAACTGAGTTCACATTCATAGTGGCAGTTGCCCCACTCCGGATTCCATTCAATCCCTGCATCGAGCGAGCCTAAGGCACTCGGTGGCTTAATAAATAAGACCGGACGATCAGGGATCGCATTTCCGAGTTCTTTGGCATGATCGGCATAACTGCGACCAACGCAGACAATTTTGGATGGGCGTGTACTCATGATCAAAACTTTCCTTTATTTGTCTTTATATCGATCTCTGGATTATTTTTTAAATGCATTCTCAAAAATGTTTTGCTCAGTCGCATCTTTAAAGGCACGTTTTGGCACAATGATGACGGTACGGTTTTTCAGTTCCAGCATATAGGTCAGTTTGCCGGCAGCAAAATTCTGCACCTCACTATACGCTACCAGCTTGCTACGCTCATTATTAAAAATCTCCGCATAGTCCTGATACAGATCAAGGCCTTGTTCACTCTTACCAAACTGATATTTGACGAACTGGCGTTTAAACATCATCGGCAGAAACCAGTAACGCATGATGCCTTGCAGGATCAGGAAGAATGCCCCCAAAGCCACATAATAACGTCCTACCCCGTCAAAGCCCATCGAAAAGCCCCAAATGATAATCCCGATACTGACCAGAGGCGTCAGAAAACGTGAAATCTGCTTTTTGCCAAAAGTCGCCAAGGCAAAACCATCCTGAGATTCTTCTAAAGTCAGAAAATAACGGGTCGATAAAGTCGGTGCTGACTCAGTCATAGCATCACATCAAAAAAATAAAATCTTGCCCAATACTATAGCAAAATATGCACAATGCTTATGGCCTGACGCATCAATTACATAACTTTGCTTTGGAAAAACGTGTATTTAGTTTTAAATAAACAGCAATTAAAACAAAAAATATGCAACAGGATGTTGAATGAAAGGATTCAAGCAATGTATTGCAATCGGTATCTGTTCGGGTCTGTCTACTCTATCACTGGCCAAGATCATTCCCTGGGATGCAGAATTACCCAGTAGCCTGAGTGCTTATCCGGGCAATGCCCAACAATTGGCAGAATTAACAGGCGAAAGGATTCTGATTTATGCGCATCCGGTGACTAAAACCCAGCTTCCTACCTTAAACAGTAAGGCCACCAGCAAGGTACAATTTTATAGTGCCGCCGTGGTTTTGCCTATGGCTGAAACACAGGTCGAGAAATTGCTACAGCATTATCCGGATTATGTTGGCCTGTTTCCGACTTTAAAGTCAGCCAAAATTCTAGAACAGCAAGGTTCGATTCAGCAGGTCAAATATCAGGTGCATATCCCCACACCAATTCCGATATTGAACTTCAAAGAAACCGTGGTGATGCAGCATCATCTGGGCAATAACAGCATCAGCACTTTAATTATTGATGCACCCATTCCTTATGGCGCGGGAAAACTGGAATGGTTCGCGCTTGATCCGCACAGAACTCTGGTGACAGTGACCCAGTGGGGCGACCTGAACCAGCCTAAAGGTTTTCTATTCAGTAAAATTCTCAATGCCCTGCCTGAAGCCAAACTTGGCATTCCTCCCGGTACCAACGCATTTCTACTCGAAGCACTGCAACAGCGTTTTAAAACCAGTCATGCCACAACACTCACCGCCCCGACTCCACAACTGAAATTTAATTCACAACAGCTACAGAAGATTGCCCAGCTTAGTCAAAAATCCGGCCAACCAGTCAGTTTTATTTTGCCCAGCTATCAGATTAAAGAAGGAAAAGCGTCAGAAAATTTGAGATTTAGCAGCACCTATCAATACTTTCCGCATTCGGTAGACAAGCTACGACCGTGGTTGGCTGCACAAGCCAGTCAACAGCTTTTCCCACGCCAGATCAAGAAAGTCGAACTTAACCCGATCAATACCCAAAGTGTAGATGCCAACTATAAAGTTTCAGTGGGCTTAGGCGTGATTCAGATTCCATTCAACTTCAAGATGCGTTTTTACCAGCCCGATCCCTTGCAGAATCAGTTCAATGCCAATGGTGGCGACTTAAAGTTTGTCAAAGGCGGCATGAAGCTATTGCCGCAATCACAAGGTAATCTGTTCCAAATCACCAGCAGCATGAAGATTCATGATCAGGCACCGTTTTTATTAAGGGCCATGCGCAGTCTGCCCTATCACGATGTATTACCTGCGGTGGGTGGCAATACCGTCTATGCACTCAAGGTACAGCAAAAATTAAGATAATCAACGAATCGGTAGTTATTGGTTTTTTATATGAAAAAGCGTTAAATATCACAGACGTAAAAAAACCGCATCAATGTGCGGTTTTTTCAGAATTCTTATCAAGATTGGTGCGCTCAGAGAGATTCGAACTCCCGACCCCTTAGTTCGTAGCCAAGTGCTCTATCCAGCTGAGCTATGAGCGCGACGTCTTGATGGGGTGCATTATACGGCTTTTTTAAGGCTTGTTAAGTGTTTTTTAATAAAAGCACAACTGAATGTATAGTAATTAAACGATACAGCAGTATTTACAGTTTTCTGTGAGAATTTCTGCACATTTAGAGCTAAAAACAATTAATACCATCCGGACTTTGACGCTGCATTCAATGTGGCGACAAGCTCCATTTCATCCTGATGAAAAGTACACAGCAAATACCGAGAAAGATGTTCCCAAATTTCAGGCACAAAAAAACCGCTATGAAAGCGGTTGATTGTTCAAGTTGGTGCGCTCAGAGAGATTCGAACTCCCGACCCCTTAGTTCGTAGCCAAGTGCTCTATCCAGCTGAGCTATGAGCGCGTAACTTGTGTGCCTAGGTTGGCAATACGTTTTTCTGCTTAACTTACTTGGTGCGCTCAGAGAGATTCGAACTCCCGACCCCTTAGTTCGTAGCCAAGTGCTCTATCCAGCTGAGCTATGAGCGCGCGACATAAGTAAGCGTGGCGGTGAGAGAGGGATTCGAACCCTCGATACAGTTACCCGTATGCGTCCTTAGCAGGGACGTGGTTTCAGCCACTCACCCATCTCACCGTAACGTGCGGCCATAATACAAATTTCGGCATGGCACTGCAAGCGCAGCATCGAAAAAAAGTGCATATTTTTGCTCGTTTAAATACTTTTTAAGCAATTCAGCGATTTTTCGTACATTTTCCTGCTCAAAAAACCGAATAAATTTCCAGTTATCTAAAATGAACAGAAAATTGAAAACTTAAATGGATTATTGCAATCATTTACGTGCAGTCTGCGCACACATGTTTTATGCTAAACCTATCTCCTAAGATAAATTTAAAGACATGATGAAAAACTGGGTCGATCCTGAAGCAAAAGCTGAAGCCGAACGTTATGACAACCCTATCCCAAGCCGTACGCTAATTTTAGAAACCATAGAAAAAAATAATGCCCAGTCTCATGCCGACCTGGTAGAACATTTCGAAATTGCAGATCAAAAAAGTATTGATGCTCTCAGCCATCGTTTAATTGCGATGGTGCGTGACGGGCAATTGATGAAAGATGGTTATAAATTCCAGATTGCCGTCGAGCAGCCTGAATCCGAAGCGACGGTTTATATCAATTCCCGCGGGATGGGAACTGCCAACATTTCTGGCCAGGACGATCTCTTACTGGCTGAGCGTGAACTGCGGCTGGTCTTTAATGGCGACCGTGTCAAAGTACGTCAAACTTCAGTAGACCGTAAAGGTAAAGCCTGGGGTTATGTGACTGAAGTTGTGCAGCACCGCGTTAAGCAGATCATTGGTAAAGTTTCCCTATATGAAGGTGAATACTTTGTTCAACCTGCCAGCCCAAATGCGCATCAGCCGATTACTCTTGAAAAAGAACTGATTGAACATGCGCAAGTCAATCTGGGTGATTCGATTCGCGTGGCGATTGATACTTATCCGACCCGTGAAGAGTTTGCGACCGGTCATATTGTCCAGTCCATGGCAGATAAAGCCGATACCGAAATCATCATTCCACAAACCATTTTAGAATATGGTTTGCCCTATGAATTCCCGGAAGAAGTGATTCAGGATGCAGAAAGCTTTAAAGAACCAACAGAGAAAGACCGTGAAGGTCGTGTGGATCTGCGTGATTTAGCTTTGGTCACTATTGATGGTGAAGATGCACGTGACTTTGATGATGCAGTATATGCTGAAAAACGTCCGGGCGGTGGCTATCGCGTGGTCGTAGCGATTGCCGATGTCAGTCATTATGTACGTACAGGCAAACCGCTGGACGATGAAGCTCAGGAACGCGGAACTTCTGTCTACTTCCCGCACTTTGTTTTACCAATGCTGCCTGAAGCCTTGTCGAATGGCTTGTGTTCTTTAAATCCGGCTGTTGATCGTCTCTGTATGGTCTGTGATTTAAAACTGTCACGTGCCGGTCGTGTTACCGGTTTTGAGTTCTATCCATCCGTGATGCACTCTAAAGCACGTTTGACTTATGATCAGGTTGCCCAATATCTGGAAGGCGACAGTCAGGCCATTACCGAAGATCGCGAAGTTCGCAAGTCGATCAACACCCTGTTCCAGCTGTACCAGGTTCTGAAAGGCTTACGTGCTGAACGTCATGCCATGGAATTTGAAACCGTTGAAACGTATATGACTTTTGATGAGCTGGGCGGAATTAAAGAGATTTTGCCGCGTAGCCGTAATGATGCGCATAAGCTGATTGAAGAATGTATGTTGCTGGCCAACGTGGCAGCCGCAGAATATGCATTGAAAAATGAAATTCCGATGTTGTACCGCGTACATGAGCCACCTGAGTTCTCGCGTATTCAAAAAGTCCGTGATTTCGTCAAGCTGCTTGGTTTGAAATTCCCGGAGCAACCGACCCAAGCAGATTATCAGGCGGTGATTGAAGCGACCAAAGACCGCATAGATGCACCAAGCATTCATGCGGTGTTATTACGCTCCATGATGCAGGCTTATTACGGCCCTAACAATGCGGGGCACTACGGTCTGGCTTATGAGGCGTATACACATTTCACTTCGCCAATTCGACGTTATCCAGATCTGTTATTGCATCGTGCCATTAAAGCGCATTTAAATAAAAAGCCATCTCCGCTTTCAGGTGGAGCTTTAGATGAAGCAGGAACACATTTCTCTGCCACTGAACGCCGTGCCGATGAAGCCTCTCGCTCGGTGACGACCTGGTTGAAATGTCATTATATGCAGCAGCATCTGGGCGAAGAATTTGTTGGCATCATTAGTGCGACAGCAGAGTTTGGCCTGTTTGTGACGCTAAAAGACCTGTATGTGGATGGTATGGTGCATGTCAGCCAGTTGGGCGATGACTTCTTTGTCTTTGATCAAGTCAGCCAGAATCTGGTCGGCCAGAATCGTGGTCAGGTCTTTGGTCTGGGCGATGAAGTCAAGATCAAGGTGGCTGGCGTCAATCTGGAAGAGCGCAAGATCGACTTTGAACTGGTACAGCAACTCAGTCATGCCGGCCGTGCGATCCGAGCCCGTGCGCCGCGCGTGAGCGAGAAAAAACCGGCAGTACGTCCAGCAGCAACAGAAGAGGTTTTTAGCAAGAATGAGCGCGAGTCTAAATCCAGCCTGAATGCCGATGGAGAACAGCCCATACGACGCAAAAAAGCCAAAGGAAAACCCAGCTCTTACAACAGCAAGTCTGCTAAAAAATCTGCAGCAAAGCCTGAAGCAAAGGCTAAAGATAAAGTAAAGAAAAAGACCAAAGTGAAAAAGAAAAAGTCGAATGCAAAAGCCAAGACTGAATAATTTTTGACGGTATAAAAAGAGCGCTAAGGCGCTCTTTTTTATTTATAATCAAAATATTAAAATAGGAAAAATTATAAGAATGAATACCATAACTATTTTTACTTTGATCATTTCTTTAATGGCTTTGCTTGTGACTTATGCCGTATTTAAATCTGATCAGCAACCACAAATTATAGTTTTTGCTCTTCCGCATTACGGTAAGCAATCTTTCATTCAACTACAGATAAAGAATATAGGAAAATCCATTGCCTATAATGTACAAATATCGAGTGATCAACCCATTCCTAAACGGGCCTTCGGAATTAAAAAATTAAATGCTTCAAAAGATTATTTTGATAGCGGTATTTTCAAACATGGAGTCAAAGTATTTCCACCCAATCAGAGCTATATATACGATTGGGGACAATACGGCGGCCTCAGAGAGGCTTTAGATAATAATCCTATCACCATGAAAGTCACGTATTGGTATCAGCACCCTTTAAACTTATGGAAAACTCAAATCACTGATATTTCCATCATCGATATAAATGAACTAGAAGCCTTACCCTGATCTGATGGTGGATTTATTGAACAGCTTCAAAATATTAATAAAGAATTGAAAATATTAAATACAAAGCTAAAGAAAAAACTTTAACTACCTTGATTTCCCCCACCAAAGGCCCTACATCTAGAACTAATATAGGCAATTGATTCGGCAGACCGACATGACTTTAGATAAGGCAACTTTGCCTGTTCCACAATTTGATCAGATTACCCTGGCCGATCTCAAAGAAAAAATTGAAACAACCATTCAAGCCGGACAAAAGTTTTTAAATGAACTGACTGATACGCCAGACTCGGTTCAGGCTCAACTTGAGATTCTGGAACAGGTCGATACCCTCGAAAATAATATGAGTGAATCCTGGGGCGTGTTATCACATCTGAATGCCGTGATGAACAATGCCGAAACCCGTGACGTCTATCAAGCCTTATTACCGGGTCTGAGCGAATACTATACGCAACTAGGTCAACATACGGCGCTGTATCAAACTTATCAGCATGTTCATGATGCATCAATTTTTAATGAATTACCTGCAGCCCAGCAAAGTGCCATCAAACTGGCCTTACGTGACTTCAAACTGTCTGGTGTGGCCTTAGAAGGCGAAGCGAAGAAACGTTATGCGGAAATTTCTGCACGTCTCTCACAACTGTCTTCGGACTTTTCCAACCATGTGCTGGATGCGACTCAGGCTTATTTCAGACCATTAGCTGAAGATGAGTTAGCGGGTCTCTCTGAAAGTAATATTGAGCTGTTAAAACAATATGGCCAGCAACGCGAGCTGGATCAGCCGGTGGCTACGCTAGATTTCCCGTCTTATCTGGCAATCATGACCCATGCGGAACATCGTGAACTGCGTGAAGAGCTGTATAAAGCCTATACCACGCGCGCTTCAGATCAGTCCGAGCAAACTGAATTTGACAATACCGCCTTAATTGAAGAAATCCTCAGCTTACGTCAGGAAATGGCCAAGCTGCTCGGCTTCAACAATTATGCAGAATTATCCCTGGCCAGCAAAATGGCGCCAAGTGTAGAGGCAGTAGACGAATTCTTGCGTGATCTGGCAGAGCATGCCCGTGCGCCGGCAACCAAGGAAATTGCAGAACTAAAAGCCATTGCCGCTGAAGATGGTATTGATGAACTGAAACCTTGGGACAGCAGCTATTATTCAGAAAAGCTGAAAATGCAGCAGTTCAATCTGTCACAGGAAGCGCTGAAACCTTATTTCCCTGCACCAAAAATCCTGCAGGGCCTGTTCAGTATTGTCAATCGCCTGTATGACATTCAGGTGATTGAACGTGAAGCGCCGGTTTGGCATCCAGAGGCGCGTTATTTCGAACTGGAAGATCAAGGTCAGGTGATTGGCGGTTTCTATTTTGACCTGTATGCACGCCAAGGCAAACGTGGTGGTGCCTGGATGAGCGGTTTCCGTTCGCGCATGCAGACCCGTGATGGCCTGCAAAAACCGATCTGCTATATGGTGGGTAACTTTACTCCACCTGTTGGCAACCGACCTGCACTGCTCACGCATGATGAAGTAATTACCCTGTTCCATGAATTTGGTCACGGCCTGCATCACATGCTGACTGAAGTGGACAATATCGCGGTGGCAGGTACGCATGGCGTGGCTTGGGATGCCGTGGAGCTGCCAAGCCAGTTTATGGAATTCTGGGCCTGGGATCAGGACAGTCTGAATCTGCTCAGTGAACATATTGAAACCAAGGAATCTTTGCCGGCCGACCTGCTCAAAGCCCTGCTCGATGCACGTTTCTTCCAATCCGGTATGCAAACCCTGCGTCAACTTGAATTTGCCTTGTTTGACTTGAGTATTCACCGTGCCAATCCGGCTTCAAATGCGGAACAGGTTCAGGCCACACTGAATGAAATTCGTGAAAAATATGCAGTTCTGCCCACCACCGACTATAACCGTTTCCAGCACAGCTTCAGTCATATTTTTGCCGGCGGTTATGCAGCGGGATATTATTCCTATAAATGGGCCGAAGTTTTGGCCAGTGATGCCTTCGACCGTTTCGAAAATGAAGGGATTTTTAATACCACCACTGGAAAACAGTTTCGGGAAAATATCCTCGCAGTTGGCGGAAAAGATCAAGCACTTGACGCATTTATCAATTTCCGCGGACGCGAGCCAAAAATAGATGCATTGCTACGTTATCAAGGTTGGACGAACCGCTCTAAAAACGCTTAAACTAGCTTTTTAAGTTGATCACAAGGTGAGTATGATGACCATTAAACGTCGTTTCATTGCAGGCGCAAAATGTCCAAAATGTCAAGCGTTAGATCGTGTCGTCATGCTGACCTCTGGTGAAGATGAGTGGATTGAATGTATCGAGTGTGGTTATGAAGAAAATCGTCCCACACATGTTGACCAACCAGAAACACCAGCTGTTCCAGATGAAATTGGCGTGATTCAGTTTAAACCTCATTCAGCAAAATAAAAAATCAAGGTTCAAGCTATGTCAGTAGAACAAAGAAATAACCCCAAACTTTTAATGGGGATTATGGGGGCTTTAGTTACTGTCGTTGTATTGGTGCTGCTCTATCAATGGTTGAATGCACCTTCGAAGGAGACACAACGCATGCAACAGGAGGAAATCGCAGCTGTTCCGGCAACCACATCTACAGCGACAACTGAAGAAAATACAGATGCAAGCAATGCGGCTGAGGCACTCGAGACCAAAGCATTAATCAGCGGCAGCCTGTTAAAAGCGCCAGTACCGGAAAATGCTACTTTGGCCAACGAAGAGATGGCCAAATTAGCCGATATTCAAGTTCAGCTCAATGAGCAAAAAGCCACGCTAGATGCGCAGCACAGCGATGCTGACCAGCTCATTCAGTTGAAAGAGGAACAGATCAAGCTACTCGAAGCACAACTGGCTCAAGGCCAATAATCTTGATGCATTTCGGCTAGAAGATCTGTAGATCTTCTAGCCGAAATGTCTCCCTGTCTACCACAGCCACTTCACCACTATTCAAAGCCATTATTTTACTGACCTGCTCTGCTTTTTTATTTTCAGTGATGGGCGTATGTATCCGTTATGCCTCACAAACGGTTGATTATGCTACTGTGGTTTTCTTCTGTAATGTGGTCGGGCTGTTTATTTTCCTGCCTTTCATTTTTAACCAAGGTCGCGGATTTTTTAAAACTGAAAAACTGTGGATGCACACCTAGCGTGCGGTGGTCGGTCTGATTACCATGTATGGCTTTTGTTGCAGTTCAAGCGCTGACCAAAACCGAATCTCCAGAAAAAATCGTATTTTATTTCTGTTTGATTGGCAGCCTGATTTCAGTGATTCCGATGTTTTGGGTGTGGCGGCCCTATACTACTCTGACAGAACTTCAGCTATCTGATTACTGCCGGCATTCTGGCCAATTTCAGTCAGTTATTGATGTCAAATGCTTACAAACTGGCGTCGGCAGGACAAATTGGGCCGGTGAATTATGTGGTGATTTTTTTTGCCGGTATATGGGGGTTTTCTGTTCTGGCAGGAGGTTCCTGATCTATATAGCCTGATCGGATTAGGGTTGATTTTCTGCGCGATTCTGCTGTGTAGCCCAATCCTGCAAAAGCGCCTGAATTCATCTAAAATCTGAGCCAAGAATTCAGATTAAATTAAAAAAGCACCCGTAGGTGCTTTTTTAGTGTATATCTTTTATGGATACCAGCCGAACAGCTTAAAGACATAAGGCACATAGGCGATGATCAGCATTGCAGGCAGCAGCACAATCACCGGTAAAATCCAGCGTTCATAACGGTAGTAAAAAGACAGATGGCGTACTTCTGCATCCGCTTCAGCCACTTCGGCATTGCCAATGGATTGTCTGGCCAACAGATGGTTCAGTGCCACCGGTGGCGTCACATAGCCCAGTTCAAAGCCAATCAGGGTGATCATCCAGAAATGCACCGGATGAATGCCGTATTGGTAAGCCACTGGAGCAACAGTCGCCGAGATCAGAATCACCGCACCAAACGGATCCATAATCATCCCGACAAAAATCATCAAGCCGACAATCAGGGAAATGACCAGAATAGTACTGCTGATATCGGTTGGAAACGCTTCCATAATTTCCATACGTTCCAGCAAGCCACCGACACTCACAGAAAGTGCCATCAGGATCACCAGCGCACCAATATGCCCCACGGTTTCACTGGTGGAGATATGCATCGACTTCCAGAAACCCACCTTACGCAAGATTTCTGTAGCATTTGAACGCTTTACACCATGATCAACAGCCAATTCTTTATCTCGCTGCCCCGCATGCTCTGCTTCACGATATTCTACATTGGCCACGCTAGCAGCTGTCGCCAGTTCAGGAGTATTTCTCGAATGTAAGGTCGCATTCAAAGTCTCATCCCAATGACCGACCGGTGGCAACGGTGCCGGTTCATGACGTAATTTATCATATAAGACAATCATCAGCAGAATGACCGGCATCATCACAGGGGCGGTAAATTCATTCAGGTCTGTCGACAAAGCATATTTGTAGAATAGCCAGATCAGAATAAAAATCACGATATAAGGAATAATCGCAAGGAAGGCACGACCTGATTGAGGAGCTGCGATGGTTGGTGCGGCAATCCGGAATTTATTTTCTGCAAAGAATAAAGAAATTACCAGGAATAAAGTCGAGCTGAGCAGGAAGACATAAATCCCATAGTGATAGAGCAAATCAGTAGTTACTTCTTTATTCAGTGATGCTACCACGACGATCAGCAAGCATGGACGTAAGACCACACCCAGTGAACCGGACATTGCAGTGGCGGCCAGTGCAAACTGACGGCGTCCACCTGCATTCCAGACTTCCTTATAAATGATCGCACCTGCGGCAATCACGAAAATCCCTGATGCACCGGTATAGGCAGTCGGTAAGGCAGCGGCCAGCAGAATTAACCAGGTCAAGGTTTCAGGGGCCAGATTCCATGGACGCAGAATGTTCAGGAACATATCTACCACACGGGTCTGTTTCAGCAACATACCGGCCCAGATAAACAAGGCCAGATTCAGGAAAATACTGGAAAACTCGACCAGTTGCCCCAGATAAATCCCCTGTCCCATTGGATAATCCATAAAGAAGGTGAAGTTTATTCCGGTAATAATGGCCATATAGGCATACAGTGGCACACTCAAAAAGGCCAGACCAAAACTGCCGCCCTCACGCGTTGGTTTTGGTTGTTTAACCACCTGATATAAACTGATTAAGGTTAAGCTGCTAAACAGAATCATCCACAGCCAGTAGATGTATTTCATCTCGCCCATCGGTACGCCCGAGTTCAGCACAGACTGGTATTGACTGTAGGATGAGAATGCCAGAAAAGCATTACCCAGCAGCATGGCGACCGAATAGACTTTAAAATCGATACCTGTACTTGGACTACGCAGACCAATATGATGGGTTTTTAGGGTGGCACTGATCGCAGCGAATACCACCATGATGACCAAGAGCAAGGCCCGGTTCTCAGTGCCAAACTTGAATATTCCAAAGAAAGACGTTTCAAAAGCCCGATAAGCCCGAATACTCGGTTGTGCTTCGACATGTTGAATGGCTTTATCGTAGAACAGATAAGATTCTTCACAAACCTGCTGTGCCTGTAATACCGCAGCCCGGACATCCGCTTGCGAGCGCACGCCGAAGAAATCAGCATATTCATCGGCTGCATCGGCTTTCATCTGCTGCTGAACACGCTGATCGACATTGATCTTGCGTTCACATTGTGGACGTGTCGGTTCAGCACGTAAAAATGAATATTGCATCCCGGTTGCCGGATCGCCATAGAGACGCTCCCCCATGCGCAGCAACTGGCCGTGAATCATTTCTCCAGTACCAATAATCAGTGTAAGCAAAAGCAAGACCAGCACCACGAAGGTCGAGATCCACTCTGTCCAGATATAACGCAACAGACCTAATCCTGATCTGTTTTGATCATCATTTTGCATGTATATTCCTATTTTTATTTTAGCGACCTGTGTTTGTTCTAGGACGCTGATCTTCCCTTCTGGCCCGAAAATTCCTTTTCAAAGGTCAGGATTTTTATTCTATGTTTTGACTCTGCATCAAAATCAGCACAATAAAAATGACAATTTATATTTTCTTTTTGTTTTTTCTGCCAAGTGCTTTATTCATTGCTTCACTTTAGCTATCCCGAAAATAGTTGCTGACAATATAGGCCAGCGCCAACATCACTCCCCAAATTACCCCGAGCAAATGTGCTTCGACCAAGACCGGACTGCCAATCAGCTGTGCAGTCCCGACATTGCCAATCGTATTTTCCCAGACCAGTTTGCCAAAGATCAAAAATAACACCAGTGCAGCAAAACTGCGTTCCCGCTTATACAGCAAATGTACACAGGCAACGGCAACATAGGCACCATGCAGCACACCCGACAAGCCAGCGTAGGCTTCAATATTGGGTAAGAAAAAATAAAAACTTAAACTGATCAAAGGTGGCAAGATCAGTAAAATGGCAGAAAAGTGCCATAGAATAGCGCGTGGAAAAATAAAAGGCAGACAGATAAAAGCGAGAATATTCAGGAAATAATGGGTCCACCCCACATGTACCCAATGTGCCGTCCACAGTCGCCAAAACTCACTGAGCAAACTCTCTTGCCAGTAGATGAAACTATCCTTGAAAATTTGCAGACATGCACAGAGAGAGACAAAAGCCGCTAGAAAAATAATTTTTCGTCGAACATGTTGATCTAGCATCAGCTTATGCTTCTCCCTAACCATCTAGTTTAATTTCATCCTTAAAATTCTATGCAGGCTATCTGGGTTACAGGTCTGCACTGAATAGGTCATCGAGTTCCGAAGAGCTGTCTGATTCATCCCAGAAACGTTGCATGCCATCATCGGCGCTGCGCACACCAGTATTTTCTGTCCAGTAACGATCTGAAATTCCACCGACCATAATCGCTGCCATACTGTCGATCAGCTTGAACTGTGGATTTACCGGCTTTTCCTCAGTACGGGCCTGCGCAAAGGTTTTTAAAGCATCGCGGATTTTGGCATCGTCACCGCTGGCCTGTGCTGCTACAGCATATAAAGCATGCGATAAACGTACACCTTTTTGCTCACCAATTTGTGTAGATTGTTTTAATGTTTGGTAAGGATCAGGTTTACCATCGCTTGCACCTGGTAATAAAGTCCAGATCACAGCACGCGTAGCATTCGGTGCTCCCCAGAATTTGGCATTATCCAGACAGGTCATACCACGTTCGACCACAGCAGCGATATCTTTGGGTACATGCACTGCGCCGCCAGAATTAATATCATTGGTCATGGCTTGTAAACCGCTGAGCATGCCCAGCAGATAAACCGTTTGCTCCATATCGCTGTTCATGCGCGGGCATTCTTCACCCAAGGCTTTTTGATATTTTTTTTCATAACGGCTCTGGAACAATTGATAACCGGTATATTGACGCTGTGCCGCTAGAGCCGCCCAGCGCTTCTGCTCGATTCGCGCATCTTGGGCTTCCGCTACCTGGTTGGATTTTGAAGCCCGCAAATAGCGTAACTCAGCTTCCAGCGCCTTTTGCTCGGCACAAATGCCGGCAGCCGAATACATCAATACGGCTACCCGGGTCGGATCCGCTCCCATTTCTTTGGTTGCCATGATGGCCGGAGTTAGAGAATTGCCTGAATTACAGACCATCTCGGCATCATCCATGGCTAAAATTGGTGGGACAATATGGTTTTCGGTAAAACCCAGTGCGACATTGGCACCGGTTTTAATGACATGGGAACACCCCGTTAATACTGTTGTTGTTATTGCAATGGTCGCCATACCTTGGCATATTTTACGGACGCCTGACATTTTCCTGTCCTCTATAATTGTGATTATGTCCATCTTTCTGTTAAAGATATCAGAAGCATTTTGTGAATAAAAGAGTATTTACTCTAATCCGGACCAGACACTGTGCCATCAAACTGGCCGACTGCAATTGACTTGATCTGTTGAATTCCCAAATTTTGGGCAAAAAAAAGTAGCATTGCGACGGTTCAGCACATGCTACTTATTAACTGTACAAACAGAGAGCCGGTAATAACTCTGCTTGATTAAGATGAAAATTTATCCTTCAGCACCATCGCGAATTGTCCAACCACCAAAGCTGAAACAATCACTACGATCAAAAACATCCACACTGGAGATTCTATTGAATTCTCCCGTATTTGCTGTTGGTGCGTTCAATGTACAGGCTAAAAATAAAACATAGGCGGGAAATTGTCATACAATTTATCTTACTGATAAGTCATTATTATTTTCTGTCTGACAATGAAAGCGTATTAATGATCTAAGTATCTGTTTTATTGAAACTTCAATCAAGTGATTAAAATAGCGTTGTCTGACAACTAGATAAGTTTGGTCAGAACTTTCAGGGATTTCCATTGTTTTAGCGGCAATTGGTCACACCAGATCAATAAAGGCTGAGCCTTGGCGTGCTGAAAATACACCACAATATAAGCTTGATGATCAATCACATGACTAACACATACCCGACAGGTGGGCCGAGATTTGGCCGTCAATGACCATTCACGTCCATCCAGATATTCAAACTGTTCAATCTGGGGCGTCTTGCGATAAAACAGCTGATAAATCACCAGTCCAATCGCAGCACACAGCAGCCAAATCGCAATCGGCAATAGCTGGTATAGGAGGTACATCAACAGTGCAAAAATAAAAAGCTGAAACGCCAGTGCACAATAACTGCGTTTCAGCTTGAAACAGCGATTATCCATGAACGTAAAATTTAAGCTTCTTGATCAAATCTTTTAATTCAGGACGCGGCGGCTCAGAGACTTCCATAAACCAGTCCAGCAGATCTGGATCTTCCTGTTCAACCAGTTCGGCAAACATCTGCTTTTCAAATGGATCAGCAGTTAAGTAGTAGTTTTTTACGTAGGGATCAAAATACACATCCAGCTCTTTTAGACCACGACGCGCGCGATAAATCACTTTGCGCTCTTCTAAGGTGATGTCATCAGTCATCGAATTTCCCCAATTCGTTATAAACCGGAATAGTTTACCTGAAGCCATCGCTGAATTTCGAGGGATTTCATACAAATGACCAAAAGCATCAGCATATTTAAGTTATTTGAACATTCCGCTCATTGTTGCTGATCTATGCTTGACCTACTTTAAAGCAAACAGATCAGAATAAGGAATAACAAGATGCAATCTGCAGCCATTCGCCCGCTTGCCCCGATGCTGCCCCGCCAGCTTTTTACTGCCGAACATGAAGCATTTCGTCAAACCGTACGCAAGTTTTATGAAAAGGAAGTTATTCCGCATAGCGAGCGCTATGAAAAGCAACAGCATGTGGATCGAGAGCTCTGGACTAAAGCGGGTGAACTG
The DNA here is from genome assembly GCF_013419135.1 of Acinetobacter sp. YH12100. NCBI lineage: Bacteria > Pseudomonadati > Pseudomonadota > Gammaproteobacteria > Moraxellales > Moraxellaceae > Acinetobacter > Acinetobacter sp. YH12100. The sequence continues at coordinate 40,431 of NZ_VPAQ01000012.1, forward strand.
GGACTACTCTGCGCCACCATGCCAGAGCAATATGGCGGCTCTGGGGTAGACCGGCTGTATAGCATGATTCTGATTGAAGAACAGGCTTATGCTGGTGATTCAGCCACAGGTTTTTCCCTGCATTCGGATATCGTCGCCAATTATCTGCTGAACTTTGGTAATGAAGCCCAAATGCAGCAATGGCTACCGAAAATGGCATCTGGAGAAGTAGTTACCGCCATTGCCATGACCGAACCGGGAACCGGCTCAGACTTACAGGCAGTGCGTACCTCTGCAGTACTGGATGGCGATGAGTATGTAATTAATGGATCCAAGATCTTCATTACCAATGGCTATCTCTGCGATATGGCGATTGTGGTCTGTAAAACGGGTAATAGTGACAAAGGCTCGGCCAATCTCTCATTAATTATGGTCGAAGCCGACCGGGCCGGATTTAGCAAAGCTAAACCGCTGAATAAAATCGGCATGAAAGGCCAGGATACTTGCGAGCTGTTCTTTGACGATGTACGCGTACCACAAGAAAACTTGCTCGGTCTGGAAGGCATGGGCTTTATGATGTTGATGAAAGAACTGGCCTGGGAACGCCTGATTGTGGCAATTATGTGTCAGGCTGGCGCTGAAGCTGCTTTCGCACATACAGTGAAATACACCAAGGAACGTCAGGCCTTTGGCAAGAGTATTAGCCATTTTCAGAATACCCGCTTTAAACTGGCAGAAATGCGTACCGAAATCGAGTTTTGTCGCGCTTATCTGGATCGCTGCATGGAGCTGCAACTCAAGCAAGAATTAGGCATCGATGCCGCTGCTGCGGCCAAATATAAGATTTCAGAAATGTATAGCAAGGTGGTAGATGAATGCCTGCAATTGCATGGTGGTTATGGCTATATGCTGGAATATCCAATTGCCCGGGCCTATATCGACAACCGCGCCAACCGGATTTATGCCGGTACCAACGAAATTATGAAAGAACTGATTGCACGTTCACTGTAAACTGGACGCATAAAAAAGGAGTCACTCAGGACTCCTTTTTCTTTAGTTCGATATCCGACTTTAAGAGACCAGACGCGGTTTATGTTTGAGAGCCTTGCTGTTTTTTTTAAATTTCAGCACCCTATCTTCAAACGAAGCCTGTTTAAGTTCCTTACGATCTGCAAGATAATTGTTGCTGACTTTCCACGGTGCATGTTTACCTTGTTTTGGCATCACATCTGCAGCACGGGCAATATAGCCCGAACTGAGACTACCCATCACAGTATCCTCTAGCAATTCAGTCTGATCACCCTGAGCGATGACTTCAGCATAGCCCTGCTGATCCATATAGTTCAGCAAACGGCAAATGTACTCAGCGGCAATATCCACTTTTAAAGTCCAAGAGGCATTGATATAACCAATAATTAGCGCCATATTCGGCACATCACTAACCATGATGCCTCTATACAGCATATGTTGTGAGGTATCGACAGGTTGACCATCAATCATCGCCTGAATTCCACCAAGAATCTGGATATTTAAGCCTGTGGCTGAAACGATAATATCTGCCTCCAGATGTTGACCCGATTTCAGCTGAATGCCAGTTTCAGTCAAGCTTTCGATCTGATCCGTTACAACTGATGCCTGCCCTTCACGTAAAATTTTAAACAGATCACCATCCGGCACCACGCATAGGCGCTGATCCCACGGCTCATAATTCGGGGTAAAGTGTTTCATATCCACTTTACCTTTGAGCTGAAACTGCACGGATTTAAGTAACAGCGTTTTTAACAGTTTTGGCTGTTTTTGTGCCAAGGCATAAATTCCGCGCTGCATGCCAATATTCCGGGCACGGGTAATTTTATAGGCCACATCTTCTGGTAGATACTGCCGCATCTTTGCATAAATCATATCAATAGAGGGCACTGAAGCGATATAGGTCGGAGAACGCTGTAACATGGTCACATGCCCGGCGCCGCCTTTGACCATCGCCGGAACTAAAGTAATCGCGGTGGCACCACTACCAATGATCACCACTTTTTTGCCCTGATAATCTAAATTTTCCGGCCAATGCTGCGGATGAATGAATTGACCTTTAAAAGCCTCCTGATTTGGAAACTCGGGCTGAAAACCTTGGTCATAGTTGTAATAACCGGTACAACTCAGTACGAAATTCGCAATCCAGATCTGCTTCTTGCCGTGTTCATCCTCAATCTCTACTGACCATTTGCAGGCCATAGAATCATAGTTGGCGGTTAACACACGGTGTTGATAATGAATTTTCGATTCCAGATTAAATTCATCTACTACTTCGGCCAGATAACCCTTAATCGAAGCGCCATCGGCAAGTACACTGGCTTTTTTCCAAGGTTTAAAATTAAAACCAAAGGTCGACATATCCGAATCAGAACGAATTCCCGGATATTTAAATAAATCCCAGGTTCCGCCAATGCTGGCACGTCGCTCAATAATTTCAAATGAGCGCTGCGGACAATGTTTAGAAAGATGCGCTGCCAGACCAATTCCCGAGATCCCCGCACCCACAATTAAAATATCGATTTGCTTTTCCATATTGTTCTTTTACCTAAGCGATACTATCTGTTTTTATTAAATCACAAAATTGACAATACACAATGTCAAGTTTGATAAAAAGCCATTATTTTTTTATCTTTTCAGGCCAGATTAGTTCTGCATGATGCAAATACCTGAAAATAAATTTCAGACATTAAAAAAGGCCGGTTTATTCAACCGACCTTTTCGAACAACTTGCGTTATTCTTCACGAAATTAGTTAACTTCGCGATCTACTAGCTCAACGTAAGCCATCGGTGCAGCATCACCTGCACGGAAGCCCGCTTTAAGAACACGTAGATAACCGCCGTTACGCTCTTTGTAACGAGGGCCAAGAACGGTAAATAATTTACCAACAGTTGCTGCTGAACGAGTACGAGCAAACGCCAAACGACGGTTTGCTACTGTATCGTTTTTAGCTAAAGTGATTAAAGGCTCAGCTACACGACGTAACTCTTTCGCTTTAGGCACAGTTGTTTTGATCAACTCGTGCTCGAACAAAGAGTTAGCCATGTTTTGGAACATCGCTTTACGATGGCTGCTTGTACGGCCTAATTTCACACCACTATTACGATGACGCATGGTGATAGTCCTACTTAATTAACGGCTACGATAGGCGAAACGATCGTCCATACGGAGACTAGCCGGTGGCCAGTTCTCTAAACGCATGCCGAGTTGTAAGCCTTTAGAAGCCAGAACATCTTTGATCTCAGTAAGCGATTTTTTACCCAAGTTAGGAGTTTTAAGCAACTCAACTTCAGTACGCTGTACAAGATCACCAATGTAGTAAATGTTTTCTGCTTTCAAACAGTTAGCAGAACGAACAGTTAGCTCTAGATCATCTACTGGGCGAAGCAAGATTGGGTCAACTTCTTCACGCGGCTCTTGAGCCACAGGTGCTTGATCTTTCTGAAGGTCAACAAAGATTGCAATTTGTTGTTGCAAGATTGTTGCCGCTTTACGGATTGCTTCTTCAGGATCTACAGTACCATTGGTTTCAAGATCAATGACCAATTTGTCAAGGTCAGTACGTTGTTCTACACGAGCGTTTTCCACTGTATAAGACACACGTTTGATTGGGCTATAAGAAGCATCTAACTGCAAGCGACCCACTGGGCGAGTTTCGCCTTCTGGGAAGCGTGAATCAGAAGTCTCGTAGCCACGACCTTGAGCAACTTTCAGACGCATTTTCAATGAGCCTGAGGCACTTAAAGTACCGATCAAATGTTCAGGGTTAACCACTTCAACATTATGAGGTAAACGAAGGTCAGCCGCAGTTACGTCGCCTGCACCTTGTTTCTCTAATGTTAAGTATGCTTCATTTTGATCGAACAGCTTAATCGACAATCCTTTTAGGTTCAGCAAGAGCTCGACGATGTCCTGCTGCAAGCCTTCCAAAGTACTGTACTCGTGCTCGACCCCTTCAATCTCAACTTCTACCACAGCTGCGCCAGGTAGAGAAGAAAGAAGGATGCGACGTAAAGCATTACCCAGAGTATGACCAAAGCCACGCTCTAAAGGTTCTAGAATAACTTTTGCCGAGGTCCCGCTTGCCGCTTCGACCTTGATCGCTTGCGGAGTTAGAAACTCATTTGCAGTACGCGTCATATTGCTTCCTCAAGGATTATTTAGAATACAATTCTACAATCAAGCTTTCGTTGATTTCAGCAGGTAAATCAGAACGATCCGGTGCAGCTTTGAACGTACCTTCTAATTTAGAATGGTCGATTTCCATCCAAGAAGGCATGCCACGTTGAGTTGCTAATTCAATTGCGTTTTTGATACGTAATTGTTGTTTAGCGCCTTCGTGAACTGCGATCACATCACCCGCTTTAACTTGGATAGACGCAATGTTAACACGACGGCCATTCAAAGTGATGCTGCGGTGAGATACTAACTGACGAGCTTCTGCGCGAGTAGAACCGAAACCCATACGATAAACAACGTTATCAAGACGGCTTTCAAGTAGCTTCAACAAGTTTTCACCAGTTGCGCCTTTAACACGAGCAGCTTCTTTGTAGTAGTTACTAAATTGACGCTCTAAAACACCGTACATACGACGTACTTTTTGTTTTTCACGTAATTGTAGTGAGTACTCAGACTGTTTACCGCCACGAGCTCCACCATGTTGGCCAGGAGCTTTAGCGTGTTTTTTAGTTTTTACATCAAACGGTTTAACGCCTGATTTAAGTTGCAGGTCTGTCCCTTCGCGGCGAGAGAGTTTGCATTTTGGACCAATATAACGAGCCATGAATGTTTCTCCTTACACGCGACGTTTTTTAGGTGGACGGCAACCGTTGTGCGGGATTGGCGTCACATCGGTAATGCTGTTAATTTTATAACCCACTGCACCTAAAGCACGAACCGCAGATTCACGACCAGGACCAGGACCTTTTACAAGGACGTCCAAGTTTTTCAAACCGTAGTCTAAAGCAGCTTTACCAGCAACTTCAGCAGCTACCTGAGCAGCGAACGGAGTTGATTTACGTGATCCACGGAAGCCTTGTCCACCTGAAGTGGCCCAAGCCAGTGCATTACCTTGACGATCGGTAATAGTCACAATGGTGTTATTAAAAGAAGCGTGAATGTGTGCGACACCTTCAGAGACGGTACGAGTGACCTTCTTGCGTGCGCGAGTATCTTTAGCCATCTTTTAGCTTCCAGAAATCTTATTTCTTAATAGGTTTGCGCGGACCTTTACGGGTACGAGCGTTAGTTTTGGTGCGTTGACCGCGGACAGGCAAGCTGCGACGATGACGAAGACCGCGATAGCAGCCTAAATCCATTAAACGTTTAATGTTCATGGAAATTTCGCGACGTAAATCACCTTCGGTCGGAACCTTAGCAACTTCTGCACGAATCGCATCAAGCTGAGCGTCATCTAATTCACGGATCTTAGTCGTTGGAGCAATACCCGCAGCAGCTAAAATAGCTTTTGAAGTATGGCGACCAATACCAAAGATATACGTTAGAGAGATAACAGCGTGCTTGTTATCCGGAATGTTTACACCGGCAATACGAGCCATTCAATTTTCTCCAAAAAGGCAGTAGATAATCAACCGCCCCACAAAAATCTTGAGGGGCGGATAATAACCCAATTCGCCTACAGAAATCAACAGGTCTTAATCAGATTAACCTTGACGCTGCTTATGACGAGGTTCTGCGCTACAAATTACGCGGATAACCCCATTACGACGGATAACTTTACAGCTACCACAAATTTTCTTAACAGAAGCTTGTACTTTCATGATGAAACCTCTAAGTGCGCTTATCCCTTAGGATGAGCTGTCGTTTTTCTCATTAACGTTTGATTATCATACTGGTGCGAGGTGAGGTGTGACTGCAGCTGAGCCATAAAGTCCATCACTACTACCACAACAATCAGCAAAGAAGTACCACCCAAATAGAATGGAATACCAAATGAACTTTGCAACACCATCGGCATCAAACAAATGACGGTGATGTAAATCGCGCCAATAAATGTCAAACGACTGAGAATATGATCTAAGTAACGAGCAGTTTGCTCACCTGGACGTATACCAGGCACATAAGCTCCGCTGCGTTTCAAGTTCTCTGACACTTCTTTAGGACTAAATACCAGTGCTGTATAGAAGTAACAGAAAAAGATAATTAACGCACCAAAGAGCACCAAATACAACGGCTGACCAGGCGACAATACCAATGCTACATCTTGCAGGCTACGCTGAATAAATCCGGCATTCGGATCTGCACTACCCACCCACTGGCCTAAGCTCGCAGGGAACAACAGCAATGAGCTGGCAAAAATTGCCGGAATCACACCCGCCATATTAATTTTCAATGGCAAATGTGTCTGTTGTGCAGTAAATACACGACGACCTTGTTGTTTTTGAGCATAGTTGACCGGAATACGACGCTGCGCTTTCTCGATAAACACGATGGCTGCCAAAACACCCAGAGACAACAGACCAAAAATTACCAAGCCAATCAGGCTGGTCTGGCCATTATCTACAGATGACAAAGATTGCATAATTAAATTAGGCAATCCGGCAACAATACCCGCGAAGATGATCATGGAAATACCATTCCCCACCCCACGTTCGGTAATCTGCTCACCCAACCACATCAAGAACATGGTTCCCGCAACCAATGAGGTTACTGCAGGAATATAAAAAGCCAGACCAGTATTCAGGGTAATTCCCTGACTGATCAAGCCTGCACACATCCCGATCGCTTGTACAAGCGCCAGAAATAATGTGCCTTGTCGTGTGTATTGATTTATTTTACGTTTGCCTTGCTCGCCTTCTTTTTTCAAAGCTTCCAGCGAAGGAACCACTGTCGACATCAGCTGCACGATAATCGATGCAGAAATGTAGGGCATGATCCCAAGAGCAAGAATAGACATTCGTTCTAATGCACCACCGGAAAACATGTTAAACAAACCAAGGATAGTACCTTGGTTTGCATTAAACAGGTTTTCTAGGGCCGCATTATTGATGCCCGGTACTGGAATATGCGCTCCTAGCCGAAACACCAACAACGCACCAATGAGAAACATCATTCGACGAATAATTTCACGGTATTTCACATGAAATGGTTGGCCTTTCATCATGTTGACATGACCTGAAGAACTAGGAGTCATAGACACTGGGGATTACTCCTCGACTTTGCCGCCAGCAGCTTCAACAGCAGCTTTAGCGCCTTTAGTCAATGCAACACCTTGAACAGTGAATGCACGAGTAATTTCACCAGAAAGTACGATACGAGCACGGATCATGTCTTTACGTACAACGTTCGCCGCTTTTAAAGTTTCTAGAGACACGATGTCGCCTTCAACTTTAGCAAGCTCAGATAAACGTACTTCAGCAGTTTTCAAAGCCAATTGGCTAGTGAAGCCGAATTTAGGCAAACGACGATAAAGTGCTGTTTGACCGCCTTCGAAACCTGGACGAGTACCACCGCTCTTACGTGAGTTTTGACCCTTGACACCACGGCCACCGGTCTTACCAACGCCAGAACCGATACCACGGCCTACACGAAGGTTGTCACGTTTAGCACCTTCTGCAGGTGCAATTGTATTTAAACGCAGAGTCATGGCTTATTCCTCTACACTAACCATATAGTAGACTTGGTTGATCATACCACGGTTAGAAGGCGTATCTTGCACTTCTACAGTATGACCAATACGACGCAGACCTAAACCTTGCAGGCTCAGCTTATGATTTTTCAAGCGGTGCGATGCAGATTTAGTCTGGGTAACTTTAATCGTTTTCATGATTGATTACCCTTGAATTTGTTCTACTGAAAGACCACGTTTCGCAGCAACCTTCTCAGGAGTAGTCATATCACGCAAACCGTTGAAAGTTGCGTTAACTACGTTAGCAGCGTTAGTAGAACCACGGCATTTAGTCAAAACGTTACGTACACCTACAGCTTCTAAAACTGCACGCATAGCGCCACCAGCAATTACGCCTGTACCTTCAGAGGCAGGCTGCATGAATACGCGACTAGCGCCATGACGTGCATGAATTGGGTGCTGTAACGTACCATCAACAAGGTCAACAGTAATCATGTTGCGACGAGCAGCTTCAAGTGCTTTAGAGATAGCAGCTGGAACTTCACGTGCTTTACCACGACCAAAACCTACGCGACCATTACCATCACCCACAACAGTTAATGCTGTGAAAGAGAAGATACGACCACCCTTAACAACTTTGGCTACACGATCAACGGCAACCAGCTTTTCAACAAGACCTTCGTTTTGTTCAACTTTAGCCATGATTAGAACTCCAAGCCGTTTTCACGAGCAGCATCAGCCAAGGCTTTGATACGACCATGATATTTAAAACCAGAACGGTCAAATGCAACTTTAGTAACACCAGCTGCTTTAGCGCGTTCTGCGATTAAAGCACCTACTTTTTGAGCTGCTTCAACGTTACCAGTTGTACCTGCACGTAGAGTAGCGTCTAAAGTAGAAGCTTGCGCTAATACTTTGCCACCATCTGCAGAGATAACTTGAGCATAGATGTGACGCGGAGTGCGGTTTACACACAAACGAGTCGCACCCAATGCACGGATGTGCAAGCGTGTGCTTTTCGCACGACGCAAACGGGATTGTTTCTTTTCGTTCATAAGAACCTCGCGCCTTATTTCTTCTTAGCTTCTTTACGAAGTACAACTTCGTCAGAATAACGAACACCTTTGCCTTTATACGGCTCTGGTGGACGGTAACCACGGATATCTGCAGCAACCTGACCTAAAGCTGCTTTGTCAGCAGATTTAAGTACGATTTCAGTTGCAGTTGGAGTTTCAGCAGTTACACCTGCAGGAAGTGCATAATCGATCGGGTGAGAGAAACCAAGGTTAAGATGAACAACATCACCTTTAACCGCAGCTTTATAACCAACACCGATAAGCTGTAACTTACGTTCGAAACCTTCGCTAACACCTTTTACAAGGTTGTTAAGCACAGCGCGAGCAGTACCAGCTTGCATCCAAGCGTCTTTCGACTCTTGTACTGGAGCAATAGCCAGAGTACCGTCTTCCTGTTTAAGCTCGACCAGCGCATGCAGGTTGAAAGACAATGTACCTTTAGTGCCTTTCACTTCGACCTGCCGGCCGTTCTGAGTAACTGTTACACCATTCGGTACAGTTACTGGGGCTTTAGCCACACGAGACATGAGGAATCACCTATTAAGAAACAAAAGCAATAACTTCACCACCAACGCCTGCAGCACGTGCAGCGCGATCAGTCATGATGCCTTTGCTTGTAGAAACAATTGCAATACCTAAACCTTGCTTAACGCTTGGAAGTGCATCTTTACCGCGATACTGACGTAGACCTGGACGGCTTACGCGTTTCACAGTGTCAATCACTGGCTTGCCTTCAAAATATTTTAACGTAATTGTTAAAGTTGGTTTGCCTTCAGCTTCCGCAACTTCTACGTTAGAAATGTAACCTTCTTGTTGAAGTAAGTTAGCAATTGCAACTTTCAACTTAGAATTAGGCATAGAAACAGTTTGTTTCTTCGCCATTTGTGCGTTACGAACACGTGTTAGCATGTCGGCAACGGTATCTTGCATACTCATTTATAGTGCTCCTTACCAGCTTGCCTTAACAACGCCAGGTACATCACCTTGCATTACTGTTTCACGTAATTTGTTACGGCTTAAGCCGAACTTACGGAAATAGCCATGCGGACGACCAGTTAAACCACAACGGTTACGTAGACGTACTGGAGATGCATTACGTGGTAATGCTTGCAATTTCATCATCGCTTCGAAACGTTCTTCGTCTGATGCATTTACGTTTGCAATAACAGCTTTTAATTCAGCACGTTTTGCAGCGTATTTAGCAACAGTAGCTTCGCGTTTCGCTTCGCGATTAATCATACCTTTCTTAGCCATATCGACCTCTTATTTGAACGGGAAGCCGAATGCACGCATAAGCGCACGGCCTTCGTCATCGGTGCGAGCAGTCGTAGTAATGGTAATGTCCATACCACGAATACGATCAATCTTGTCAAAATCGATTTCAGGGAACATGATCTGTTCCTTAAGACCCATTGAGTAGTTACCACGACCGTCGAATGATTTCGCAGAGAAACCACGGAAGTCACGGATACGAGGGATCGCAATCGAGATCAAACGGTCTAAGAATTCGTACATACGTTCGCCGCGTAAAGTAACTTTACAACCGATCGGCCAACCATCACGGATTTTAAAACCAGCGATTGATTTACGAGCTAACGTAAGTACTGGTTTTTGACCAGCGATAGCTTGCATATCTGAAAGAGCACCATCAAGGAGTTTTTTGTCAGCAGCAGCTGCGCCAACACCCATGTTGATCGTGATTTTAGTGATGCGAGGAATTTCCATCACATTTTTAACGCCTAAAGTCTCTAATAACTGAGCTTTAAGTTCGTCATTGTAACGTGTTTTAAGTCTGGCCATGGCCTATATCAACCTATTACTTCGCTACCGCCACTGATTCACCATTTGATTTGAATACGCGAGTTTTCACGCCATCAATCACTTGGTAACCAACACGGTCAGCCTTTTGGGTTGTAGCATTAAAAACTGCCACGTTTGAAATATGAAGCGAAGCTTCCTGAGTTACAACGCTACCTTCAGCGCCTGTAGCACGGTTCGGCTTTTGGTGCTTCTTCACCAAGTTAAGGCCTTCAACCTTAACACGGTCATTAGAAACAGACAGAACAGTACCCTGTTTGCCTTTTTCTTTACCTGCGATCACAATTACTTGATCGCCTTTTTTAATCTTAGCCATGATCGCCTCTTATAGAACTTCAGGAGCCAATGAAATAATTTTCATGAACTGTTCAGTACGAAGTTCACGAGTCACTGGTCCGAAAATACGAGTTGCAATCGGCGCTTTGTTGGTGTTCAAAATAACAGCAGCGTTATCGTCGAAACGAATCACTGAACCGTCTGCACGACGGATACCGAATTTTGTACGAACCACAACTGCATTCATCACGTCACCTTTTTTAACACGTGCGCGTGGAATTGCTTCTTTTACAGTAACTTTAATAATGTCGCCAACAGAAGCATAACGACGATGCGAGCCACCAAGTACTTTAATACATTGTACGCGGCGTGCACCACTGTTGTCTGCTACGTCGAGCATAGTTTCGGTCTGAATCATTGCCCTACTCCAAAACCGAGCAACACCGGTCGAAATTTCGAAAGGCTCAAAGAGTACTCGAAATTGACCGATGATGCAACAAGAACGTTAATTACTCAGCAGCTGCTTCAACAACTTCAACTAGAGTCCAAGACTTAGTTTTAGAAATTGGGCGGCTTTCTTTAATGGTTACAACATCACCAGCTTTCGCTGTGTTGTTCTCATCATGAGCATGTAATTTTGTTGAACGGCGGATTAATTTGCCATACAACGGGTGTTGAACTTGGCGTTCAATAAGAACAACGATAGATTTATCCATCTTGTCGCTTACAACTTTGCCAGTTAACGTGCGGACTGTTTTATCACTCATTGTCCGTTCCCCTGTTTTTCGGTAAGGAGGGTCTTAATACGAGCAATCGTCTGACGAGTAAGTGCAACTTCATGCGATTTACCCAATTGACCAGTTGCTTTCGCCATACGAAGACGGAATTGGTTAAGCTGTTGCTCATCAAGCAAAGCTGTCAACTCTTCTACCGACTTTTCACGTAGATCTTTAGTTTTCATTACATTACCGTCCGAGTCACGATAGCGGTTTTAAACGGAAGCTTAGCTGCTGCAAGCGTAAACGCTTCGCGAGCCAATTCTTCGTTAACACCATCAATTTCGTACAAGACTTTACCTGGTTTGATTTGGCAAACCCAATATTCCACAGAACCTTTACCTTTACCCATACGCACTTCAAGCGGCTTAGAAGTAATCGGTTTGTCCGGGAATACACGGATAAAGATCTTACCACCACGCTTAATACGACGGCTAATTGTACGACGCGCTGCTTCAATTTGACGCGCAGTCATTTGACCACGTTCAACTGATTTAAGTGCAATAGTACCGAAAGATACTGTGCTACCGCGGTGTGCTAGACCAGTGTTACGGCCTTTCTGCACTTTACGGAATTTAGTACGCTTAGGTTGCAACATGGATTATTCTCCTTTTTCAGCAGAACGATCATTGCGACGACCACGACGCTCTTGACCTTCACCACGACCACGACCGCGTTTAGCTGGACGTTCTTCTGCTGGAGCTGGGTTCATGACTTGTTTCATGCCGCCCAAGATCTCACCACGGAAGATCCAAACTTTAACACCAATCGTACCGTAAGTAGTCTCAGCACGCATAGTCGCATAGTCGATATCTGCACGAAGCGTATGTAGAGGTACACGACCTTCACGATACCACTCAGTACGAGCAATCTCAGCACCACCTAAACGGCCTGAAACTTCTACTTTGATACCTTTAGCACCAGCACGCATTGTGTTTTGTACCGCACGCTTCATAGCACGACGGAACATTACACGTTTTTCCAATTGAGAAGCGATTGCTTCAGCAACTAGACGCGCGTCTAAGTCTGGACGATCAATTTCATTGATACTTACTTGCGCAGGAACACCCATGATAGATGTTAATTCGCGTTGTAGTTTCTCAATATCTTCGCCTTTTTTACCGATTACGATACCAGGACGCGCAGTGCTAATAGTTACTTTAGCAGCGCCTGTAGGACGTTCGATAAGAATGTTGCTGATCATCGCATTTTTAAGTTTTTTGATTAAAAACTCACGAACTTGAAGATCTTTAAGCAAGTATTCAGCGTATTGTTTCGGATTCGCATACCAGTTAGCGTTATGACGTTTCACAACACCTAGGCGGATACCGATTGGATGAACCTTCTGACCCATATCAAACCCCTACCTTAACGGTGATGTGACAAGTACGCTTAGTAATACGATCTGCACGGCCTTTAGCACGTGGCATAATACGTTTCAGGCTCATGCCTTCATCAACGTAGATCGTAGAAACTTTAAGGTCGTCTACATCTAAACTGTTATTGTGTTCAGCGTTTGCAATCGCAGATTCCAACGCTTTCTTAACTAGAACTGCAGCTTTTTTGTTGCTGAAGTTAAGGATGTTAAGCGCGTGCGCAACAGATTTGCCGCGGATAAGATCTGCAACCAAACGAGCTTTTTGTGCCGAGATAGCGGCACCGCGTAATTTAGCAGTTACTTCCATCATAGCACCCATTAACGTTTAGATTTCTTGTCAACACCGTGACCGCGATAGGTACGAGTTGGTGCAAATTCACCAAGCTTGTGACCAACCATGTGTTCAGAAACGATCACAGGAACGTGGTTACGGCCATTGTGTACAGAAATTGTTAAACCAACAAAATCCGGTAGGATCATCGAACGACGCGACCAAGTTTTGATCGGCTTACGGTTATTAGCCGCGATAGCCGCTTCAACCTTAGCGAACAAGTGCGCATCGACGAATGGGCCTTTTTTCAGAGAACGAGGCATTGTCAGATTCCTTTACTTGTTACTTAACGCGACGGTCGCGAATGATCATCTTAGTCGTACGCTTATTGGTACGTGTCTTGTACCCTTTAGCTTTTTGACCCCATGGGCTTACAGGTTGAATACCTTTGTTACGCCCTTCACCACCACCGTGCGGATGGTCAACCGGGTTCATTGCCATACCACGAACGGTAGGACGAACACCACGCCAGCGCGATGCACCAGCTTTACCAAGCGAACGAAGGTTGCTTTCCGAGTTAGATACTTCACCTAACACAGCGCGACATTCAACGTGAATTTTACGCATCTCGCCTGAACGTAGACGAACGATAGCGTAAGAACCGTCACGACCCAACAGCTGAACTGAAGTACCAGCTGAACGAGCAATCTGCGCGCCTTTACCGATTTTAAGTTCGATGTTGTGAAGAGTAGAACCGATTGGCATGTTGCGAAGCGGCAAGCAGTTACCTGGACGAATTGGAGCATCGTTACCAGACTGTACTTTATCGCCAGCGCGAAGGCCTTTAGGAGCAATGATATAACGACGTTCACCATCAGCATACAATACAAGTGCAATGTGTGCAGTACGGTTAGGATCGTATTCGATACGCTCTACAGTTGCAGGAATACCATCTTTGTTACGTTTAAAGTCAACTAGACGGTAGTGCTGCTTATGACCGCCACCAACGTGACGAGTCGTGATGTGACCGTTATTGTTACGGCCGCCAGTACGTTTTTTAGCTTCAACCAACGGAGAGTACGGTGCGCCTTTGTGAAGGTGATCATGAACCACTTTCTCTACAAAGCGACGTCCTGGAGACGTTGGCTTACATTTTTGAATAGGCATAATTCTCGTCCTTATTCCGCTGTGCTTTCAGCGGTATCGCCCAAGTCAGCCATTTCAACATCTTGGCCAGCTTTCAGGGTGACGTATGCTTTTTTAACATCAGAACGACGTCCTAATGTTTTACCAAAGCGTTTAGACTTACCTTTAGTGATAGTCGTGTTAACTTTAACAACTTCTACACCAAAGAGTTGTTCCACTGCTTTTTTGATTTCAAGCTTGTTTGCATTGATAGCAACTTTAAACACTTGAACACCAGCAGTTTCACCTAAAACTTGTGCTTTTTCTGAGAATACAGGTCCTTGCAGGACTTGATAGATACGTTCGTTGTTCATCCGAGTTCTACCTCAATTTTCTTAGCAGCAGCTACAGACATAACAACTTTGTCGAACGCAATCAAGCTAACCGGATCGATTGCAGCAGCATCAACCACATCTACGTGTGGAATATTGCGTGCAGCAAGATACAAGTTCTCATCAACAGCATCGGTAACGATCAATGCACGAGTTGCATTCAAGTCGTTAAGCTTTGCAAGCAATTCTTTAGTTTTTGGAGCTGCAACAGCAAACTCATCAACTAAAATTAGGCGATCTTGACGAACAAGCTCAGCCATGATGCATTGCATAGCACCGCGGTACATTTTACGGTTTACTTTTTGAGACCAGTCTTGTGGACGAGCAGCAAAAGTTTTACCACCGCCAACCCAGATTGGGCTACGAATAGAACCAGCACGAGCACGGCCAGTACCTTTTTGACGGAATGGCTTGCGGCCACCGCCAGAAACGTCTGCACGTGATTTCTGAGCTTTTGAACCTTGACGGCCACCAGCTAAATAAGCTGTAACCACTTGGTGAACAAGAGCTTCATTAAATTCACGACCGAACGCAACTTCTGATAATTCAACAGCAGAGCCGGAAACAGTATTTAAATTCACGTTATTTCCCCTCAGGCCTTGATCGTAGGACGAACGATTACGTCGCCACCAGTAGCACCAGGAACCGCGCCTTTAACAACAAGAACTGAACGTTCTGTGTCGATAGCAACGATCTCAAGACCCTGTGTAGTTACGCGTTCAGCACCTAAATGGCCAGCCATTTTTTTGCCTTTGAATACGCGACCAGGAGTCTGGTTTTGACCAGTAGAACCTAAAACACGGTGAGAAAGCGAGTTACCGTGAGTTGCATCTTGCGTACGGAAATTCCAACGCTTAACACCACCTTGGAAACCTTTACCTTTAGATTGACCAGTTACGTCAACAACTTGACCAACCTGGAACAATTCAACGGTAAGCGTACCACCAACTTCACGACCTTCAAGATCAGCTTCTGTAGCGCGGAATTCTTGAACTAGACGACCAGCTGCAACACCTGCTTTCGCAAAGTGGCCTTTCTGAGCGTTAGTTACGCGAGATTCGCGACGTTCACCAGTAGTGATTTGAATCGCTTGATAACCATCAGTTTCAAGCGTTTTGATTTGAGTGATGCGGTTAGGATCAACCTCAATCACTGTAACAGGCACAGAAACACCAGCATCTGTAAAGATACGTGTCATACCGCACTTGCGACCGACTAAACCAATAGCCATGTGCATAAACCTCTAAAAAAGCGGCCTAATTAACTTAGAGTGTTAATTAACCCGAAAGCCTTAACCCAATGCGATCTGAACATCAACACCAGCTGCAAGATCTAACTTCATCAATGCATCTACAGTTTTGTCTGTAGGTTGAACGATGTCGATCAAACGCTTGTAAGTACGGATTTCGTACTGGTCACGCGCGTCTTTGTTTACGTGTGGTGATGTTAAAACGTTAAAACGTTCAATGCGTGTTGGCATTGGAATTGGACCACACACTTGTGCCCCAGTACGTTTTGCGGTTTCTACGATTTCTTGAGCAGATTGATCAATCAGGCGATGATCAAAAGACTTAAGACGGATACGAATTCTCTGGTTAGACATACCAGTAAACTCCAAGCCAAATATATAAAGAATCACTCCTGACGCATCTCACCCCACTTTAATACGGGTAAGTGTCAAGAGCAGTGAAATATCACTAAGGTCGTGATCGATGCCACGACTGTAACGATAGTTAACTACTTTATTCGCAGTTAACCCCCTTCCTATCGAAGGGTCGCTTATTATAGCCATTGTTTAATGCATAAGCAAATCCCTTTTATGGTTTTATCCAAGTTTTCAATTTACCCCCTAAAACAAGAGTTTATTTTCTGAATACGGGGCAGTTTTCGCCAAGACATATTCTATAGCTCGATTTAATATCTGATTTCCTTCAACAAACTTATTTTTATGGGTCTTTTTTAATTCAGAGAGATCCTGAACATATTTTCCTGAAAATTGTGCAAGCTGCTCCTCATCTTCCAAAAATAAAGACAGGATTTCTGGAGTACTCTCTGGATGAAACTGAAAACCGAGCACATTTTTACCCAACTGGTACATCTGATTACGACAGGCTTGGTTTTCTGCCAGATGCACTGCCCCTTTGGGTATTTCAAAGCTTTCACTATGCCATTGCAGAATATTGAACTGTTCGGGCAAGCTAAAACATTCTTGCGGTAGATTGGCTACCTTGTGTACCGTGGCCCAGCCCAATTCCTGCTCAGGATTACGACTGACGCCCGCCCCCAATGCATTGGCAATCAATTGTCCACCCAGGCATAAACCGATTGCCGGTTTGCCATGTGACAGATAACGACGCAACCAGCGTTTCTCTATCTTTAACCAAGGGAAATTCGCCTCATCATTGACACTCATGGTTCCGCCCATGATGATCAGTAAATCGACGTCCTCAACCCTTGGCAAAGCCTCAATCTCTAAAGGACGATCCAACGGTAAAGCAAAAAACTCAGTCGCACTAATGTACGCCTGATACTGCTTTAAAAACTCATGACAACTACCATAGCCTTCACCAGCAATATGCTGAAAATAATGCACTTTTAAATGCGACTTCATGCTCCTCAACCTATTTTTTAGCTAGATAGTTTTAGGTTTTGCAAAAATGAAGCCAACTTTTTTCAAGGACCAATTTTTTTAACAATTCACAACCGAACTGGCAGTGAGTCACAGATTCTCTTAAGCTAAGGTAATATTTGATTACATTTAAGGGCATTCACATGAAAAAAAACGCTCAAACCACCCTGATTCATGCACCACGAAAAGCCCCTCAATCCATTTCTACGGTTCAACCTCCCCTGTTTCGTGCATCGACCATTATTTTTGAGAATACTGATGCGCTATTTAATCGCCACTGGACCGATGCTTATGACTATAGCTACGGCACCCATGGCACACCCACGACATTTACCTTAGGCGATAACATCGCGCAAATTGAAGGCGGTGAATACTGCCTACTTGCGCCGAGCGGTTTATCCGCCATTAACCTGGTGAATTCTTGTTTCTTGAGCCAAGGTGATGAAGTCTGGGTTGCCGATAACATCTATGGTCCAAACATGGAACATCTGCGCAATCTGGAAACGCGTTATGGCATTGCGGTCAAAGTGTATAACCCGCTTGAGGTCGAAACCTTTACACCAAGTGAAAAAGCAAAACTGCTTTGGCTGGAAGCAGCCGGTTCAGTCACACTGGAGTTTCCAGATCTGGTCGGTTTAATCAAAAAAGCCCAGGCACATCATATTTTGACGGCGCTGGATAATACCTGGGGCGCAGGTCTGGCTTTTAATGCTTTTGATTTTGGCGAAGAGCATTTAAGTGTCGATATCACGGTTCATGCCCTGACCAAATATCCAAGCGGTGGTGGCGACATCTTGATGGGCTCAGTTGTTACACGAGATAAAACCCTGCATCACAAACTGTTCCGTACCCATGCCATTCAGGGCATTAGTGTTTCTGGTGATGATGTGGCGCAGGTACAACGCAGTCTGGCTTCGATGCAACTGCGTTATCAGCATCAGTCCGAAAGCGCACTGACTTTAATGAAGTGGCTCAAACAGCAAACTGAGCTTGTTCAAGTTTTACATCCAGCCGATCCAGATTGCGCTGGACATCAATACTGGAAAGATATTTGCAAGACAGGTCAAAGTGCCGGCCTGGTTAGCGTGATTTTTGATCATTCTTATAAGCTGCAAGATATTCGCAATTTCTGTGACAGCTTAAACCTGTTTAAGCTCGGCTTTAGCTGGGGTGGCCCTGTCAGCCTGGTCATGCTCTATAACTTAAAAGACATGCGTGTACTGGAACATTCACATTTAAAACATGGCTTTCTGGTTCGCTTCTGTATCGGACTGGAACATCCGCAAGATTTGATTCAAGATATCCAGTACGCCCTAGAACACATGAAAAAGCCTAAAAATGAATGATAAACAATAGGAAAAGTTAGGTGAACACTATTTGGTATTACTAAAAAACCACAAATACCATGCAAGACATTGTCTTATGCTCACAGCTTACCAGTCGGCATGGTCTGCTTGTCGGTTTAACTGAAACTAAAAAAACAGTCACTCTTATTTATGAACAGAGTGTCGATCGGAATAGTGCTTTTGAAATGCTGCAAAACCCAAGTGGCCGAACCTCAAAAAAATGCCAAACAAGCAGAATTTGCAAAACAGCAAGCCAAGGAACAGTGACCTCTAACCGGTGAGCAACCAAAGGAATTAGAACACGCGACTTAGGCAACCTGAAGAGTTCATAAAAGATACTGATCGATTTATCAAACTGCGCACGCAGGCTCGGAGATGATACCGGGGAGAATTGTCCGCGAGTTTCATGACTGCTTTTTCAGTGAAAATAGCACGATTTATTCCTATCAAGATTTTTAAAATTATGGGATATTCAGATATCCCATAATTTTTTTATGGTTTTATTAAAAGATGTATTTACAAGGCACGCTTTAAGATGTATTTTAAATACATCTTATAAATAAACAGCCATGAGAGATCAAACATGACTCCGCAGCAAATTGACCTTGTAAAAGCAACAGTGCCTGTACTCCGCGAAAATGGTGTGGCACTCACGGGCTATTTTTATAACCGCATGTTAGGCAACAACCCTGCCCTTAAAGAAACGTTTAATATGGGTCACCAACGCAGTGGTGCACAGGCGCAAGCCCTTGCCGGCGCTGTATTGGCCTATGCCGAAAATATTGAAGACCCATCTGTACTTTTACCTGTGGTTGAGCTGATCGCGCATAAACACGTGAGCTTAAACATTCAAGCGCCAGACTATAATATTGTGGGTGAAAACCTGCTGCATTCTATTAGTGAAGTATTAAGCATCCCGATGGAAGATCCATTAATTGATGCTTGGGCTACAGCTTATGGTCAATTGGCTGACTTGTTCATCAGCACTGAAAAAACGATCTATGAGCAGCATCAGCAAACCAAAGGTAGCTGGTTAGGCTGGCGCAATTTCAAAATTGCCCAAAAAGTAGTGGAAAGTGACGAGATTACTTCAATCTATCTACAACCGGTCGATGGTGGTGATTTACCGAAATATGAAGCCGGTCAATATATTTCAGTTCGTGTATTCGTAGAAGAACTTGGCTTAAAACAGCCGCGTCAATATACGCTTTCAACCAGCCCTCAAGCAGACTATTTGCGTATTTCAGTTAAACGTGAACCGGGCAATGGCGCAGATCAAGTTGCAGGTTGGGTGTCTAACACTCTACATGGTTTGCCGGAAGGTTCAGAAATTGAAGTATCTGCACCAACAGGTAACTTCTACCTGATCGATCCAGCTAAACGTAATGTGTTTATCAGTGGTGGTGTTGGCCTGACGCCAATGATCGCGATGCTGAACCAGCTGGTGACTCTGGATATGCCACAACCTGTGACCTTTATCCATGCTTGCCGTAGCAAACAGGTTCATGCGATGCACCAGCATATTCATGACCTGAAAGCAAAATATCCGCGCTTAAGCACCCTTACTGCTTATGAATTTCCACATCAAGCTGACAAACTGGGTGAGGATTATGATGTAGCAGGTCGTCTGGATCTAAGTACAGTTGATGCAGCGCTGTTACCAGTCAATGCCGATTACTACCTTTGCGGCCCAATGCCATTTATGGCAGAACAGCAAAAAGCACTCGTTGCCCGCGGTATTCCTGCTGAAAATATTCATAGTGAAGCATTTGGTACAGGTGGGGTTCACCACTAAGCCCTCGCTTCAAGCTGAATAGGTGGGGCTAGTCTGGTTATGCTAGACTAGCCCTTATCTATTTAATTCTTAAAGATATTAGTGCGATCATGCAATTAAACAAATTTACCGACTATGCTTTGCGTATTTTAATGTACATCTCCCAGCCGCGAGATACGCCGTATACGATTGCGGAAATTGCGCGAGATTTGTATGTGTCACAAAATCATTTAATGAAGATTGTGCATTTCATGTCGAAACAAGACTGGATTATTGCCACACGCGGTAAAGGCGGCGGCATCCGCTTAAATCCTACTACACTAAATCTAAAACTCGGTGAGATCGTGCTTAGCTTGCAGGGTGAAAATCATGTGATTGTCGAATGTAATACCCCACCCTGCGTACTGCGTAGCAATTGTGGTTTAAAAGGTATTCTCGACCATGCGCTGGAACAGTTTTACCAAAGCCTGAACCAATATACCCTGGCCGATGTGCTCACCCCATCTAACCAATCTCATTTTAGTACTGTTTCTCCAATCGGTTTAATTAACCTGATGGATTAAGTTGCAATAGCATTGCAAAGCAAAGTTCGCTTGCCTGTGCGACTTCCTTTATAATGTTTCTTTGTAGATCATTTATTGAAGTTGAGTTATGCACCACAGCAGAGGAAAATCCAAAAACAGTAAGACAGCCCATGCACCCAAGCAAAAGATCAGCTACGAGAAAAAAGTTGATTCTGCTATTACTGAATATTCTGTGCGCTCACTCAACTGGCTACGCAAAGCCGAATTTTTAATGAGTGCACCAAAACTCAGTCTTTGTGTAGAAGATACAGGCTATGAAATTGCTTTTGCCGGTCGCTCCAATGCCGGTAAATCCAGTGCGATTAATGCCCTGACCAACCAGAAACAGTTGGCACGTGCATCAAAAAGACCCGGCCGCACCCAGATGATTAACTTTTTTAGCTTGGGTAATCCAGATCAGCGTCTGGTCGATTTACCAGGCTATGGCTATGCTGCCGTACCAGAGGCGATGAAAATTGTTTGGCAAAAAGAACTGGAAAATTATCTGATTCATCGCAAAAGCTTACAGGGCTTGGTGCTGTTGATGGATATTCGTCATCCGCTACAACACTTTGATGTGATGATGCTGGAATGGGCTTATTCACGTCATTTGTTTGTGCATGTTCTTTTGACCAAATCAGATAAGCTGAATCGTGGCCCTGCCTCTAAAGCGCTTCAGGAAGTCAAAGCCACATTGAAAAAAATGAAACTGGACTTCTCGATTCAATTGTTCTCCTCCATGAACAAAGAGGGACTTGAAGAACTGGCCAGCGTCATGGGCGGCCGTCTGAATTTCACTTTAGATCAATCAACTCAATTTGATTTGGACAGCATTCCGGAAGTATCGGCTCATGATCTAAATCAATTCGATGAACCAGTTGAACTCGACTCTGGGTCTGATGCAACTGCTATTGGTGAGGTTTCACCGCATGACTTAAATGAAGCTGAAGAACCGCTTGAATTACTTGAGCAGGATCAGTCAGAACTTAAAGCAGCAGATGAGCTGAACCAGAATAAACGCTCAGCTGAATAATCAAATGACAAAATATTTGATTGATTGATTTAAATTAAAAACCTCCGTTATGTCGCATAACGGAGGTTTTTTTCTAGGCTGATTTTCGCTATGCCAAGCTGGTCAAGTGATAGCAGCGCCGGATTGATCAGATTTACCTGTTTTTACATGAAGACTGCATTGTTTACTTAGTGATTAAATCCTGATTCATATTAGAATAAATCTTGATCAGCCTTAGATCAGGAACCCATTATGAAACCATCTATCTCTGTGATTACGCTGGCTGTTCAGGACATAGAGCAATCATTGCAATTTTATTGTGAGGGTTTAGGCTTTAAAAGCGACGGAATTATGGGGCAGGAATTTGAATATGGTGCGGTGGCGTTTATTCAACTGCAATCCGGTCTTAAGCTTGCCTTATGGCCGCAGCGCAGCCTTCAGCAAGATACCGGTCTTGAATTGAGCCCGATCTGCCCAACCCAAATGGCGCTGGGACATAATGTCTATAGTCCATTAGAGGTTGACCAGATCATGGTACTGGCTGAACGTGCGGGCGCTAAAATTATCAAAGCTGCACACACCACCTTTTATGGCGGATATGCTGGTTATTTTCAGGATCCCAATGGTCATCTCTGGGAAATTGTCTGGAATCCGGACTTAGATAAAGATTAAACCGGCGCTTCAGGTTCACGGGTATGCCGGTCTACCACCACACTGATCATCATATCGCCCTGCACATTCACCACGGTACGTACCGTATCCAGTAAACGGTCGATCGGCAATAAAATCGCAATCGCCTCGGCAGGCAATCCCACAGATTGCAACACCATAATCATGGTGACCATGCCAGCGCTTGGAATCCCAGGTGCGCCTAAGGATGCAATCATTGCCGTGGCACAGACCACCAGCTGTTGCCCCAGACTCAGATCCAGCCCCATTAAATTGGCAATAAACAAGGCGGCGGCTGCTTCATAGAGTGCTGTGCCATCCATATTCAGCTGTGTTCCCAGTGGAATCACAAAACCTGCCGTATGCGGACGTACGCCCAGATTTTCCTGCGCACATTTCATTGACAGTGGCATGGTGGCCGAACTGGAACTGGTGGCAAATGCGGTAATTAAAGCAGCGCGTGTGCCTTTAAAGAACGTGATCGGATCCATCTTGCCAAAAATCCACAGCAATAAAGGCAATACCACGATGCCATGGAAAATGGTGGTTCCGGTGACCACGGCCGCAAATTCAGCCAGACGACTGAGTACCGAAATATCCTCAGTCGCGATCAGCTTGGCCAATAAAGCAAAAATACCGAAAGGTGCCAGTTTCATCACCCAGCCAATCATCAACATCATGATTTCAAAAAACTGGTGACTCAACTTGCGCACGGTACGGAATTTATCTCCGCCTGCGACCAGTGCCACACCGACAAACAAGGCAAAGACCACCACTGCCAGGACATTGCCATCTGAAAATGCTTTAAACGGATTGATCAGGGTATTTTGGATAAAATTGGTAAAGAAAGAAGATGGCGTTAAGGTGTCCGGAGTCTGATGCTGCGCCATGGCATCCTGGAACATCAGTACATCGACACCCTTGCCGACATCAAACAGATGTGCACAGGCCAGACCTAAAATGAGTGCTAAAGTCGTTGTGGTCACACAGCACATCAGGGTGATTTTCCAGGTGCGATTCAGTTGTCCGCCTGCCTGTAGATTAGATACCCCGACCACAATCGACGTAAAAATTAGCGGAACCAACAGCATTTTTAATAAGCCGATAAAAACACTGCTGACGATGCCGATGCCGTATAAACTGACATCAAAAAATGAGGTCTGCGGAAATATTGTGAGTAAAAATCCAAACAGCACCCCCAATACGGCGGCAATTAAAATTTGCGTATTTAAGCTCATCTTTTCATGCATTTTAATATAGATCTTAAGCGGCACTATGCCATGCCGATTCTACAGAATCGAGTAATATTTTATAAACGCGTGCCTAGAACAAGATCTCAAATAATGATTGTTCTGCGGATTAAAAACAAAAAAACCGAATCTGGGATTCGGCTTTTTGAGCAAAAATATAAAAATTATTGGGTTTCGATTTCACGTAAGCGGATCAGCCCTTCCTGCGTGGTACTACAGACCAGTTCGCCATTCTGCCACATCCGTCCAAAATTCAGACCACGCGAACTGGCACTCTGGGTGGCATCCATGTCATATAGCATCCATTCATCGGCACGAAATGGCTTATGGAAGTACATGGCATGGTCAATACTGGCACATTGCAGGCTTGGCGAAATATAGCTCAGACCATGTGGACGCAGTGCCGTGGTCATCAAGGTAAAGTCTGAATAGAAAGCGGCAATGGCCTGATGCAAAGAAATCTGATCCACTTCTGCAGCAATTCGGTCATGCGTGCGGATATAGTGCGCATAAGACGGCGCTTCCGGTTGCGGCTGAAACGGATTTTGCGGATTGATCGGGCGAATCTCGACATGACGATCACGGGTGAAAGACGCACGGACATTTTCCGGAATAAACTCAATCATTTGTTTGATCAGTTCTGCTTCATTTTTCAGGCTTTCTGCTGGCGGATATTCCGGCTCTGAAATCTGGTAATTGAGACCTTCTTCCTGATGCGCAAAAGACACCATACACATAAAAATAGTGCGACCATGCTGAATCGCACGTACTTGACGGCTGACAAAGCTCTTGCCGTCACGGATACGATCCACTTCATAAATAATCGGTGCATTGACATCTCCACCAAACAGAAAATAGGCATGTAACGAGTGTGCCGGACGGTCTGTGGTATAAGACGCAGCGCGGAGTGCCTGCCCTAAAACCTGCCCACCAAACACGCGCTTGCCCACCAGATTACGGCTGATTCCCCGAAAAATGTTTTCTTCTAACTTTTCCAAGCTGAGCAGCTCGACCAGTTCCTGTGTTAAGGCATTCATAAGCAACCTACGTAATATTGGAGATATCCCAAAAATGGAAAAACAGATCTAAATAATTAATCTGGAATATTCTGCCACAAAATCAGACCGAAACTCTAAAGATTGCATGACTGTTCTGTCATACTGATGTCATAAGTGACTAGGAAAAGCATCTGCTTTCACGCTAAAATTAGAGCACTTCTGTTGAAGTTGTTAAAAAAAGATATATGGTTTCGCTTTGGAAACCCGCAAAAATAAACCCCCTCAGAAGTCCTGTGGTTTTGGTCAGTAAAATTAGGAGCAGCTATGTCCAAGAATGGCTTTGGTCAAATGTATCGCAAGCTTTCAAGTAAGCTACTTGATCTTGTGGTTACCCCTCATGTTCTTGGGGAAGTACCAAGTGAAGTGACAGCACCTGAACCTGATCAGACTGCAACAGAATCGCAAAAGCTGGTCTGCTACGTTTTACAGAACCATTCGCGTAGTAATGCGCTGGTCGTCGATGCAGAAACCCGCCGTTTAAAGTTGCCAGCTGCGCTCGATCCAATGCAACTGGGCAATAGTAAGGAAAAAGCTTCGCTGCTGTTTTTACAGCATCATGATGAAAATAACCTGCTCAGCTCACCGCCGCATGCGTTTCCGCCGCGCCTGTTACGCCTGATTGAAATCCTGGAACAACATCCTGAACTAGATGTGGAATTGGTACCAGTCACGGTGCTTTGGGGACGTGAACCTGAAAAAGAAGATTCCTGGTTCAAACTGCTATTTACCGATACCTGGTCTACGCCAAGCCGGGTCAAGCAACTGGTCAATATCGGTCTGCATGGCCGTCAGTCTTATTTAGAGTTTCACGAACCCCAGTCTTTACGTGCCATGATTGAGCATGCCAAAGAAACGCATCCAAATTCAGCGCCAGCGACTTATATTGTTAGCACTTTAAATGATTATCTGGATGGTCAGCGCGAAGTGATTCTCGGGCCGGATCTGTCCGATCGCCGTAACGTCATGCACGGCCTCATCAAATCGCCAGATGTACAGGCTGCGATTCGCAATGACAGTATTCGCAGTAAAATCTCGATGCTGGAGTCTGAACGTCGTGCCATTGGTTATCTGAACGAAATTGTTTCCGATTATTCTCATTCGACTGTACGCTTTGCCGATAAAGCCCTGACCCGCTTATGGACGCAGCTCTATGACGGCGTGGAAGTGCATAATTTCAGTACCGTGCGTGAACTGGCCAAAGATTATGAGATTGTCTATACCCCATGTCACCGCAGTCACATCGACTATTTATTATTGTCTTATGTGATCTATCGTCGTGGCTTGATGGTGCCGTATATCGCTGCGGGCGATAACCTGAATATGCCTTTTGTGGGTCAGATTTTACGTGGTGGCGGTGCGTTCTTTATCCGCCGTACTTTCCGTGGCAATGCGCTCTATACCACAGTCTTTAAAGAATATTTATATAGCGTTCTGTCACGCAATACCCCACTGGAATACTTTATCGAAGGTGGTCGTTCACGTACTGGTCGTTTGCTACCACCTAAAACTGGGATGCTGGCGATGACCGTACATGGTCATTTACGCGGCAAAGCCAAACCAATTGTCTTTGTACCGACCTATATCGGTTATGAACGCCTGATGGAAGGCGGCACTTATGTCGGTGAGATGAGCGGCAAGCCGAAAGAAGCCGAATCTATTTTTGGTATTGTCAAAACCCTGCGCAAAATTGAACGCATTTTCGGTAAAGTGCATCTGAATTTTGGTGAGCCGGTATTTCTGGATGACATCCTGAAACAGCATGGCGCAGAAAATATTAAAATTGAAAAGAACGATGATCCAATTCCACAAGCAGTTTCTGATGCAGTAAACAGCTCTGCGCAAGCGATTCTGGAAAATATCAACCGTGCAGTGGTGATCAATCCGGTATCGCTATTATCATTGATCCTGTTGGCCACGCCAAAACATACGCTGGATGAAGAAATCTGTATCAAGCAGCTTGATACTTATCGTACCCTGCTGGCGGCATTACCTTATGATGAACGGATGGAAGTTACACCGCTTTCAGGCAAAGAAATTATTGCCTATGCAATGAAGCTGAAACTGATCAAGCGGGTAAAACATGTGCTGGGCGATATCATTGCCATTGAAGATAATCAGGCAGTTTTGCTGACTTATTTCCGTAACAATATCGTGCATTCCTTTGTGCTTCCGTCATTGATTGCAGCACTGGCTGAACACAATGGAACGATTCGCCGTGATGATGTCGTCAACATCAGCAGCACCCTGTACCCATTCCTAAAAGCAGAGCTGTTTTTAAAATGGCGTGAAGATGAGATTCAGGATCAAGTCAATGCGCATATTGATAACTTGATTTCTGCCAAACTGATCACGCAAGATGGTGAAAATCTGCTTGCTCCGGCACCCAATACTGAAGTCCATCATCAGCTCGAAGTTCTGGCTGCACCAGTGACTCAAAGTCTGGAACGTTATTACATGACTTTGGCACTGATTACCCAGCGTGGTTCAGGCAATATTTCGACCCGTCAGGTTGAAGAATTGAGCTATCTGGTTGGTCAGCGTTTATCAGTTCTATACGAATTCAATTCGCCTGAATTCTTCGACAAAGCCCTGTTTCAGAGCTTTATTAAAGTCTTAACCCAAAAAGGTTATCTGTGTACCAATGACGACAATGCCATTGTTTTTGATGAACAGCTGACCAACGTGGCGCAATATGCAGATCTGGTACTGGATGAAGTGAAATTACAGATGCTGCATCACATCACCGCCTTTACCGATGAAGAACTCAAAGAAGCACTTGATGCAGTTGCGGCTGAACAAGCCAAGAAACGTGCCAAGCGCAAAAAAAAGAAGTAAAGCTTTTATTCTCTCTCCTTTCAGGAGATGGGAAGCACTGCTTCATAAGGGGGATGAGGGGGAATTTAAAATCCTTCCCCTTCTCCCCAGCTCTCTCCTACAAGGAACGGGAATTTAATCCTCCCTTTTTAAAGGGAGGTTAGGAGGGATTACTTTTCCTCATTAGTTCCAAATAATCCTCAAAACAATCTGTATGCTTTAATTCAAATCCTGTTTTTTGCATCCGAGTGGTATAGAGCTTTTTACCGGTGACCTGCTTGTTCTCAACTTCGAGTAAAGGCAGCCCCATCTGCTGCTGAAACCATTGCAAGACTTTATGTAAAAGCTGTGGCTGGTTATTGCTCACAATATAAGAAGACTCAGGATGTTCCACGTGAATCATCTGTGACAAGAAACGTGATAAATCTTCGATATGAATCCGGTTTGACCAGTGCAGATTTGGATAGCTGGTCATAGATACTGCCATTTTTTGTAAGCGCTCTACCGATGTTCCATAAATTCCACTTGGGCGAATAATTGTACATTGCTCAGGATAAGCCGCTAAATAGGCCTGCTCCATCTGATACAGGATTTCTCCTTGTGCATCATTGGGCTGTAGAGGCGTTTCATCATTGACGTTTTCTCCAGCATTTTGCCCATAGACCCGTGTCGATGACACCACCACAATCCGTTGCACTGGATGCTGTTTCAAGGCAGTCACAATCGGCTGCACAGAATCCAGATAGGTCTGTTGATAACCATCGACAGCACTTTGTTTTGGACTAAGCAATACATAGACCCAATCAATCGGTGTGACTGTCGTTAAATTCAGTTTATGCAAATCTTGAATCAGATGAGTTGCAAAGGAATCTGTTTTGGGACTTGAGCTAATTGTGCTAATTTGATGACCTTGCTCAAATAGTTGTTTAGCAACACGCCGGGATGTTTTACCATAACCGATAAATAGAATATGCATTGAGCACCGAATCACGAATCTGGTTGAGGGGACATGGCTGCAGTCCATCAGTTACAAGGCGTTGGCAATGCCGCCGCTGCATTACTTGAAAAATTAAATATCTTCAATACTGATGATTTGCTTTTTCATCTACCACGTGACTATGAAGACCGTAGCACGATCATTCCCATGAATCAATTGAGCGTGGGGCGTAGCTATTTGCTCGAAGGTATCGTCAAAGGCGTGGATTTCCCGCCGGGTAAACGCAAGTCCATGGCTGTATTACTGGATGATGACTGCGGTAAAGTCACTTTGCGTTTTTATCATATTTATAAAGGCATCACCGATCGCTGCAAGCTCGGTCACCGTTTAAGAATTTTTGGTGAAGTCCGGGTCGGTGCGCGCGGTCTGGAAATGTATCATCCCGAGCTGCAAGTCATTACTGAAGATACCCCGCTACCGCAAACCCAACTTACCGCGATTTACCCGGCCACTGAAGGTCTGACCCAGCCAAAAATACGCGATTATATTCAGCAGGCTTTGGCTCAGTATAGCGATCATCTGCCTGAACTGCTGCCAGCAAAATTTAGCAATGGTTATGCGTTAAAACAGGCACTGGAATATATCCATCATCCGCCAGTCAATGCCAATATGTTACAATTGGCACAAGGCTCGCATCCCGCACAGCAACGCCTGATCTTTGAAGAACTGGTGGCGCATCAGATCAGTTTATTGACCCGGCGTGCCTTTATTCAGCAGGTTGAAGCCCCTTCATTTGCACCGAGTAAAACCTATGCCAAACAGCTTCTGGCCAGTCTGGCTTTTGAAATGACCGGTGCGCAAAAACGTGTATCCAAAGAAATCGCACAAGATTTAAAAGCCAATAAACCAATGTTACGTCTGGTGCAAGGCGATGTCGGTGCCGGCAAAACATTGGTGGCCGGTGTCGCAGCCTGTCATGCCCTGGAAGAAAGCTGGCAAGTGGCGTTGATGGCACCTACCGAAATTCTGGCCGAGCAGCATTATCTCAACTTTAAACGCTGGTTTGAGCCACTAGGTCTTAATATCGCTTGGCTGTCCGGCAAGCAAAAAGGCAAAGCCCGCGCCGCAGCGGAACAGGTCATTCGGGACGGGAGCGCCCATCTGGTGATTGGCACCCACGCCCTGTTTCAGGAGAATGTCGAGTTTGCCAAACTCGGTCTGGTGATTATTGATGAGCAACACCGCTTTGGAGTCGATCAACGTCTTGCACTCAGAAATAAAGGCCTGGATGGCATGTCCCCGCATCAGCTGGTGATGACCGCAACCCCGATTCCCCGCACCTTGGCCATGTCGGCTTATGGTGATCTGGATACCTCGGTGATTGACGAGCTGCCACCGGGTCGTACCCCGATTCAAACGGTGACCATTCCACTGGATCGGCGTGAACAAGTTCTGCAACGTATTGCGACGAATTGCGCTGAAGGCAAACAGGCCTATTGGGTCTGTACCTTGGTGGAGCAATCCGAAACTTTAGATGCCCAAGCCGCGGAGGCCACTTTTGCCGAAATTCGGGAACGCTTTCCTGCGCTGAATATCGGTCTGGTACATGGCAAAATGAAAGCCGATGAAAAACAGGCGGTGATGCAGCAATTTAAGAATAATGAATTACAGCTACTCATTGCCACCACCGTAATTGAGGTCGGGGTCGATGTACCCAACGCTTCCATTATGGTGATTGAAAATGCCGAACGTTTAGGCCTGTCACAGCTACATCAGCTACGTGGTCGGGTTGGCCGTGGTGCCAAAGCCAGTTTCTGCGCCCTGCTATACAAGCATCCACTATCGCAAAACGGTCAGGAACGCTTAAGAATCATGCGTGAAACCAATGATGGTTTTATGATTGCCGAGAAAGATCTGGAATTGCGTGGGCCGGGTGAATTACTGGGGACTAAACAAACCGGCGATATGAATTTCCGCGTGGCCAAACTTGAACGCGATGATCACCTGCTCAATCAGGCACATTATGTGGCACAGCAAATTTTAAAAGATTATCCAGATCAGGCTGAGGCATTATTACAACGCTGGCTACCGGAAGCACCGCGTTATGCCTATGTTTAAATTACTGGCACAGGGAATCTCCAAGCTGAATACGCTTCAGCCCTGCCAGTTGTGTCAGACTGATTATCAGAGCATTCATTCAGTCTGTCAGGATTGCTGGCAGCAGTTGCCGTGGATACATCAAACCATTCAGCGTCAGGAAATGCAGTTTCAGATTGCCTGTGATTATGCCTACCCAATGGATCGGTTGATTCAGCTGTTTAAATATGAACAGAAGCTGCATTTGCAAAATTTACTGGCCGGTACGCTGTTGAGTTTAGAATTACCCAAAGTCAGTGCAATAGTCCCGATGCCGATCTCGACTGAACGCCTGGCCGAACGCGGTTATAATCAATCTCTGGTACTGGCCAAGCATGTGGCGAAAAAATTGAATGTTCCCATCTGGCAACCTGTTAGCCGGCTGAAACAGCATTCACAAAAAGGCTTAAGCCGTCTGGAAAGAATCGAAGATATCCAGTCGCAGTTTCAGATCAGTACACCGTCTAATATTCGTTACCGACGCGTGCTGATTATTGATGATGTTGTGACAACCGGCAGTTCGATTCTAGCGCTCACTCGAAAACTTGAAGAGCTAGGCTGTCAAAAAATTTATGCAGCCTGTCTGGCAGGCGCGCAAATCTAAAATTTAAGCTTGGGCGAGCAAATGTGACTTCACCCACGGAATCACAATTTCAGTCGTTAAGGGCGCCAGCAAGACCTCTTTTTCATCCAGATCAACCCATTTCATTTCAGCGATTTCTGCTTCAATTTTAGGTGCTTGATCGAGCCTTACCCAATAGACATAACTCACCAGTTGATGATCAGGTTCATTGGCAGTCTGGGTTTCAAAACGGCCAATGAATTGCTGAATCTGGGCTTGTGTGCCAATTTCTTCCTGAATTTCACGCAACATGGTGGCTTCCGGGGTTTCATTTGGCTCCAGCTTGCCACCGACCTGCATAAAGCAGGATGTTCCTTGCTTGCGAACCACCAGCAGTTGCTGCGCTTCATTTAAAATAATGGCTGCAGCCACCGTAATCACTTTCATTTATTTTCTACAATTGCGTATTCTAGATAACTTATTTTACAAGGTCGGTCTGATCAACCATACCCCATTTGGCTTCAGGCGGCTGATAACTTTCGAATTGGCGCAAAATATCGTCCAGATCATCACTGATAATCAACGCCTCAGTGAAACGTGATTTAGTAAAACCCTTCTCCGTGGTCATACGGATGAATTTAATCAGGTCATCATAAAAACCATCGGTATTGAGAAAAGCACAAGGCTTCTGATGAATTCCCAATTGTGCCCAGGTCCATTGTTCAGAAATCTCTTCCAGTGTTCCTGCACCACCGGGAATGGCAATAAATCCCTGAGCCAGTTCCGACATCCGGGTTTTACGCTCATGCATATTATCCACCACATACAGCTCGGTAATATGTGGATGTGCCAGCTCACGATTGACCAGCTGTCTTGGAATTACGCCAATCACCTTACCGCCCGCCGCCAAGGCACTATCAGCCACAATACCCATTAAGCCAGAACGACCTCCTCCATAAACCAGCGTTTGCTGTCGTGCCGCCAGAGTCTGACCGACTTTTTCGGCAACCTGCGTATAAAGAGGATCCGAGCCAAGCGCTGAACCACAAAAAATTGCGATAGAATTCATCATTTCATCCTCTAATTGACGCCATATTGTACGAAATCGCGGCAAGTGCGCTTTTTACCAAAATAACTGCTTAATATCAGTGTTTTTATTCAATTCCTTGTCTAAAATACACCCATTCCAATTCACATACTGCGCCCGGGAGAAAAGACAGCATGCTTGAAGCCTTTTACGCCACAGAGCGCGGTAGCTTAGAAGATATCACGATTAATGGTGATTTCGACCTGCATCCAGATTTAGTCTGGCTTGATCTGATTGCGCCTTCACAGGAAGAGCAGCAATGGATTTTAGATGCCTACGAGCAAAATTTACCGACCTTAAAATCGCTGGAAGATATTTCCTCGAGTGCCCGATTTTACCGTGATGATGACGGTATTTTGCATATCAGCACCTATTTTTTAACCAAGAATAAAAACTATCAGGTCGAAAATGAACACGAAGATGAATCCAGTATGCTGGCAACAGTACAAACCGTTGCATTCATTCTGCACAAGGATCGTCTGTTTACTTTGCGTGGTGAAAAACTGGTGGCTTTTCGCGCCTTTCGTGCCCGCGCGCGCCGCAATGATTATGAAATCGATTATAAAGATCCGACCTGGATTTTATTGGGCTTACTCGAAGCCAAGCTGGATGAGCTGGCCGATATTCTGGAAGATGTGCATAAAGATTTAGAGAAATATTCAACTGAAGTGTTGAATAACCGCCATCGTGAACAGATTCTGGATCTGGATGACATGATTACCCGCTTGGCGCAACTTGAAGATATGTTGGGTAAAGCGCAACTGTGTTTAATCGATTTACGCCGCGTCCTGACCTTCCTGTCGCGTCCACGCGCCTTGGGCAGTCATATTTATGATGCGGATATTCGAGAACTGAGTGAAGATGTGCGCTCGCTGGTCGAGCATGATGCTTTCTTGTTCCAGAAAGTACGTTTCCTGCTCGATACCACGTCCGGATTCATTAACACTGAGCAGAACGATACCATTCGTCGATTCTCGATTCTGCCGAGTATGCTTGCGCCACCAATGCTGATTGCCAGTATTTACGGTATGAACACCGAAGTGCTGCCCTTTGCACAAGGCACCATGAGTTTCATCATGGTCAGTATTATTTTAATTGGCTTCCTGATTGGCCCATTGATTTACTTTAGATGGAAGAAGTGGATCTAGAATCCCTCCTAACCTCCCTTTTGAAAAGGGAGAGATGCTTCCTGTCAGGGAGAGGTTTTTTTATTAGATATCCCTTTCTAAGTCTCACTTGCTCTTTAATTAAAGTGAAGCGCAAGAAATGCCTGTATTTAATTCATATTTATTTAATCCCTCTTCAACTTCTCTTTAAAAAGTGAAGAAAATGGTTAGGGAGGATTTTTACACCCCTCTCTCTAACTCTCTCCCTGAGGCAGAGAGGACGTGCAATCCATATTTAGATCTATTTGATTTGAATGATTTCTTAAAATTTGATCACAATAAAAAAGCACCTTTCGGTGCTTTTCTTTTACTGAACGATGTTTAAATCATCCTGCAAATGGCTGGCCTGAATGATATTCATCATTTTAGCAGGAACAGCTTTAAACTGTAGCCCTTGAGCCTGAGGAGTCTGGCGCAGCCAGCGCACCAAAACTGCCAAAGCCAAAGTACTGCCACTTTCAAGCTCGGCCAGATTAACCACAAGTGGAAACTTGCTTTGTGACTGGATCACACGTAGACCATTTAAGTAATAGTCCTGTGCATTGTCATAGTCAATCTTGCCTGAAACCTGTAGTTCCTGATCATTGAATGTAATCACGGCTCACCTGTTTGATTATTTCTTGTC
Source organism: Acinetobacter sp. YH12100 (assembly GCF_013419135.1). Taxonomy (NCBI): domain Bacteria; kingdom Pseudomonadati; phylum Pseudomonadota; class Gammaproteobacteria; order Moraxellales; family Moraxellaceae; genus Acinetobacter; species Acinetobacter sp. YH12100. The sequence goes on from NZ_VPAQ01000012.1 coordinate 74,767, forward strand.
GATTGCAGCTTCTGCATCCGGTTTAAAGTTAGCAATTGCTTTATCAATATTACCGCCATTACGTTTTACCGTCGCAGCAAACTGGTTACGGAACTGCAAACCCAGGTCAATACCCGATACGTTGATATTGCGGATTTTCCATTGTGAACCCTTGTCCACCAGCTGGAATGCTACTGGAATTTTCTCGCCCTTGTTATTAAAGTCGATGGTCACGACAGGGTTTTTGCTGTTGCTGGCCTTGTAAGGACGCACGCTATAAGTCTGATTACTGAACTTGGCAAAGGCAGAACCATAGTTTTCAATTAAGGTTTCACGGAAATTCTTTTCAAACTGCGCACGCTGTGCCGCCGTACTATATTGGTTCGTGGCATATGTGCCCATCACAATACGTGTGAAAGATTGAGAATCAATATACGGATCCAGATTCTGGCGCACAATGCTTTTGACCAAAGCTGGATTTGATTGCAGTTTTGCATTGTCAGCTTTGAGGCGCTCAATTAAACCATCTGCTACTTTTTTAATAAAAGCAGGTGGTGCTTCAGACGGTGCAGCAAACACTGTACCAGCAACCATTGTTGAAAGAATGCTTACTGCAAGCGTTTGTTTTACTAAAGTCTTCACTGAATTCTCCTCAATCTATTATTCAACAAATGCAGGTTCTGCATCTGTTGTTTCTGAAACTGTCGTCTGTTCCGATGTAGTTTCTTGACTATCTGACGATTTGCCAGCACCACCGGTAATAAATTTCGTCACCAAATCTTCAATTTCCATAGTGCCTTGGGTATTGGCAATCTGATCGCCGCGTTGCAAATAGCTCAGGCCACCACCTGGAATAATTTTCAGGTACTTTTCACCCAATAAGCCATTGGTCGCTACCATAATATAAGCATCTTCATCAATATTGGTGATGGATTTCATGTTAGCTAACAGTTGTTTTTCCATGTCTTTTTGTTGCGCAGGTGTCGCTGCTTCATAGTCCGAGCTGTAGCGTAACTCGTCCAGAGCTTCCTCTTGAACTTGCTTTAATTGTTCAGCATTAAACGAGGTCAATGAGCCATCTAAGGTCATATGTACGGTTGCCAGGCGCGTTACAGGATCCAGGGTAATCTCATCGACCTGTCCCACTTTCACCCCGCTTAAAGCGACTTTGGCACGTGGCTTGATGCCATTCACATTTTCAAAAGTTGCCGTCATTTTATAGCTGTCGGAAATATTGCTGCCGACCAGACCACTGACACGCATCGCTAAAAAGAATAAGGCAATACCAAATAAAATAACAAAAACACCAACGGCCAGCTCACTAGTACGTGATTTCATTAAACACCTCCGAACATGACCGCAGTCAACACAAAATCAAAGCCTAAAACGCACAGTGAAGAATAGACGACTGTACGCGTTGTAGAAGTTGCAATACCTTCCGATGTCGGTACACAGGCATAGCCTTGATATACCGCAATCCAGGTACACATTAATGCGAATACAAAACTTTTAATAATAGTGCCATTCAAGACATCTTTATAGAATTGCACGCTGCTTTCCATGCCGCTCCAATAAGCGCCTTCATCAGCCCCCAAAAAGTCTACACCGACCATTTTGCCGCCCATAATTCCGACTGCGGCAAAGATCACCGAAAGCATAGGCAAGCTGAAAATCCCCGCCCAGAGACGTGGCGAAATCACCCGTTTTAAGGGATCCACCCCAATCATTTCCATACTGGACAATTGTTCAGTGGCTTTCATCAGACCAATTTCTGCGGTCAAAGCCGAACCGGCACGTCCTGCAAACAGCAAAGCCGCGACCACAGGTGCTAATTCACGCAGCAAGGTCAACGCCACCGCTGTACCAAGCATGGATTCACTGCCAAAGGTCGACAGAATACTGAACATCTGCAAGCCAAGCACGGCACCAATAAACAGACCAGAAACCACAATAATCAGCAGGGACAATACCCCGACCCGATACATCTGATAAACAAATAGTCTTAGCCCAAGCCAGGTCGGCATGGAAAATAAGATCTGCAACAGCATCAGGGTTGCGACCCCAATCCCCTGTACACGTTCAATAACGCGTCTACCTAATGCGGCAATTGCATTCATGAACGTACCTCATCACTTAAATAAGCCCGGTGACTAAACTGATAATCGACTGGACCTTCCACCGAACCCGTCAGGAATTGCTGCACAAAAGTTGAAGGATGCACTTTTAGCTCTGCCGGTGTCCCCTCGCCCTGGATCTTGCCTTCTGCCACAATATAAATGTAATCAGCAATGGATAAGGTTTCTGTCACATCATGCGAGACAATAATCGTGGTCAGATCTAGTGCTTCACGCAATGAACGGATCAGGCGAGTCAATACCCCCATCACAATCGGATCTTGTCCGGCAAAGGGTTCATCGTACATGATCAGTTCAGGGTCCAGCGCAATCGCCCGGGCCAAAGCCACACGTCGGTTCATACCACCAGACAGTTCCGATGGCATCATTTGCTCTGCACCGCGCAAGCCGACGGATTCCAGTTTCAATGCCACGATTTCCTTAATTAGATGTTCTGGCAGTTTGGTATGGGCCCGAATTGGAAACGCGACATTTTCATACACGCTCATATCGGTAAACAAAGCACCGCTCTGAAATAGCATACCCATCCGTGCACGTGCTGAAAAAAGTTCGGAACGTGACATCGAGGCAATATCTTTGCCATCCAATAAGACCTGACCATGCTCAGGCGTCAGCTGCCCACCGATCAATCTTAATAAGGTAGTTTTACCAGTTCCGGATGGCCCCATAATGGCGGTAATCTGCCCACGACGAATATTTAAACTCACGTCGTCATAAATCACGCGCTCGCCTCGTTTGAAGCTCAAATTCTTGACTTCAATCAAAGACTGAGTATCTCGCGCTGTTTGATTTTTCATAGCTGAGTTTATTCCTACATTTTTTCAGCATGCATACTATAAAGGAACGAAGTTCAAAATGTTAGCAGTTGAAAAAGGTGGGGGAATATCATAAAAAGATGACAATAATTGATTATTTCGTGTTTTTTATAATAAAAATATGTACTTAGGCTTAAAATGACTAGATTGATTAATTAAAAACACTGTATAAATAATAGATAATATTACATAAAATCAAAGTCAATGCGATATATGGCATATGCACCTCTATCAATTGAGATCGAGCGGCTAAACTTTTCATATTAATAATTATCATAACCCTGACAAAATATGAATTAGTAGACATTTTACGTTAAAAAGCAAAAAACTCAATGCATAAAAAAAACCGGTATTTCTACCGGTTTTTTATCTTCATCTAGCGACTCTATTAGTCGTTAAATTTACGACGTGGACGATCTTCACCACCGAACGAACGTTCACCACGTGGTTTGTCATCAAAGTTGCGACGTACTGGACGATCACCGAAATCACGTTTTGGACGGTCATCACCGAATGAACGCGCTGGACGATCACCGAAACCACCTTCACGACGTGGAGCAGGACGATCACCGAAACCACCTTCACGACGTGGAGCAGGACGATCACCAAAATCACGTTTTGGACGATCACCATAACCGCCTTCACGAGCTGGCTTGTAATCTACACGGTTGCCACGGTTGTCATCATTAGAGCGAGGACGGTCACCAAAACCACCTTCACGACGCGGAGCTGGACGATCACCGAAGTCACGCTTTGGACGGTCATCAAACGAACGTTGTGGACGGTCGCCAAAACCACCTTCACGACGTGGCGCTGGACGGTCACCAAAGTCACGCTTTGGACGGTCATCAAACGAACGTTGTGGACGATCACCGAAACCGCCTTCACGACGTGGCGCTGGACGATCACCGAAGTCACGACGTGGACGATCTTCGCCAAATGCCGGACGTTCGCCACGTGGTTTGTCATCGAAGCTACGACGTGGACGATCATCACCGCCTTCACGACGTTTGAAGTTGCTTTCGCCTTCAAAACGACGACCACCGCCAAAACCACCACGACCGCCATCACGACGACCGCCGCCATCACGACCACGACCACGACCAGCGCCATCACGGCTACCACGTGCAGGAGGTGGAGATGGCTCAAGACCTTCGATTTCAGATACGTTTAAACGCGCATCAAGGAAGTCTTCCAAAGCACGGATTTTGCCACGCTCACGGTAAGTTGCAAGTGTAATGGCTTTACCAGTACGACCGGCACGACCTGTACGACCAATACGGTGTACATAGTCTTCGTTCTTCATTGGAAGACCGAAGTTAATTACGTGTGAAATGGTTGGTACGTCAAGACCACGAGCAGCAACGTCAGTTGCAACCAAGATCTTCGCACGACCTTCACGGATGCTGCGTAAACGACGGTTACGAACAGTTTGTGGCATAGCACCATGCAGCGCTACAACTGATAGGCCTGCTTCAGCAAGTTCTTCAGCCAACATATCTGTGTCTTCTTGAGTTGACGCAAATACAACTGCTTGATCAACGTCTTCTTCGTTCAACCAGTGAGTAAGCAGTTTTTTCTTGTGCTCGAAACCGTCAGTCCAATGCAAAGTCTGAGTAATGTCAGTATTTGTAGAGTGACCAGTTTCAATCGAAATACGCAGTGGATCATTCATCATGCGTTCTGCAAGTGTAATGATACGTGGTGCAAACGTCGCAGAGAACATTAGAGTTTGTTTACGGTTTGCAGCCAACTCACCAATTGCTTCCAAGTCTTCAGAGAAACCTAGGTCAAGCATACGGTCAGCTTCATCGACGATTAACGCATCAACTTTATCAAGTTTGATTTGACGGCGATTCACCAAGTCAAGTAGACGGCCTGGAGTTGCAACAACAACTTGCGCGCCTTTTAACTGTTGAATTTGCTTACCGAAAGGCATACCGCCCATGATTGCAGCAATACGAACACCTTTCATGTGACGTACAAATGCAATTGCGTCTTGACATACCTGTTGTGCCAATTCACGAGTCGGTGAAATCACCAGAATATTCGGTTGAGTAACCGCTTTCATACGGTCTTTAAATGGTACTAATGTATCTTGGCTTGCCAACGCATTTAAGGTAGGAAGCAAGAAAGCAGCAGTTTTACCAGAACCTGTTTGGCTTGACACAAGAAGGTCTTTACCTTCAAGTGCAGCTGGAATCGCTTGTTCTTGTACAGGAGTTGGAGTAGTAAAGCCTAAAGCATCGAGAGCCTGGGTTAGAGATTCGTCGAGGGAAAAATCAGCAAAAGTTTTGCTCATAGAGAGTGTTCACCCTGAAGTGGGTGCTCCATTAAATAAATTACAATATGGACATCGGCAAAAAGCGGCACAGCAAATAGAGCTGAAAAAGTTAGGATTCAGCAGCGATCCGAATAACGACGATGTGGATATAACGCACGTATATGATTACGGCCGCAAACCTGAAGGAATCGCTTAAGCGATTGGGGCGCGAAGGATATGTCCTCTCTATGGACAGAACGCGCATACAATGATTAGAAGATAGTGTTCAGGTAAAGAACGGAAAATTAAGTGCGTGGCAAGATTATAGCAGAATAATCAACAATGTCATTAAGTTTTAAAACTAATTTGCTCTGTCTATAATTTATATATTAATTTCATACACTTAAATATGAATAAAAAAATGTAACAACCGGTATAAAAAGGCAGTTTTCGCCAATTCACTTGATATTTCCAATATTCATATCATGTGAGAAATATACTCTACCTCCCTTCTTAACTATTTTACTGCTCTAAAAAAGGCATCCCGAAGGATGCCTTTTCTGAAAATTAGATATATTTCATCTAAACCCGATTATTTTGCTGCTTCACCCCAAGCAGGAACAACTGCTTGCATTAAAGGTTTAAGCATTTTCATTGAACAAGCCAAAACTTGACCATTTTCCATAGAGTCGCTACCACCACGTGCATCAACTACAGTACCGCCTGCTTCTTTCACGATCAATTCGCCCGCTGCGATATCCCAAGGTTTTAAACCAAGTTCGAAGTAAGCATCAAAACGGCCTGCAGCAACATAGGCTAAATCCAATGCCGCAGAACCTGAACGACGATATTGCGCGCCAGCTTCAGTCACGTTTAACAAACTTTGAAAATGGTTCTTGGCATAAGATACAACTTCGCCATTACGTTTAGCACGGTAAGCGTGACCAACAGCCATAAAGGTATTTTCCAGACTGTCTTTGACATTCACACGAATACGACGCTGGTTCATCATGGCACCACGACCACGACTGGCAGAGAATAGCTCATCTTTCACCGGGTCATAAATCACCCCGTGTTGAGTAATGCCTTTGTGCTGAACTGCGATAGAGATACAGAAATGCGGGAAACCGTTAATGAAGTTTAAAGTACCATCCAGTGGATCGATCACCCAACACCAATCGGCGTCGTGACCATTACCTTCCTGATAGCCAAACTCTTCACCAAGGAAACTGTGATTTTTATAGCTTTTACGTAGGGTATCGATGGTCAACTGCTCCAAATAACGATCTACACGCGTTACTGGACCATCAATTCCTTTTTCTTCGACTTGTAGATCGAGTTTATGACGATTCTGATGCGCTTTTAAAAGCTCTTGACCAACTAACTGAGCCGCACGCGCAGCCATCACCACCATAGGTTCCATTGAACACCCACTACAAATTTAAAGAAACTGATAAAGAATAATGCATAAAAGCCCCGATATCTTAGCAAATATCAGGGCTTTTTTGGAGAAAATGTGTCTAAAATTTTTAAGAACTTATGACAAAACGCTTTGCCCCAAGGCTGACCAGGCTTGATTCATTGATTTTTCAATACCTTGCGCATCCAATCCGGCCTGCTGCAACATTTGTGCATGCGTGGCCTGAGCCATAAACGTGTCGTCTAAACCAAGATTCAGCAGCGGTTTCACAATCTGTGCTTCTGCCAGATATTCATTCACAGCACTACCCGCACCGCCCATCACGGCATGTTCTTCTACTGTCACAAACAGACTGGTGCTTGATGCCAGATCATCCAGCATTTGCGTATCAAGAGGTTTGATAAAACGCATGTTCACAACACGCACACCAATCTCATGTTTCACTGCAAAGGCTTCAGCGGCGTCGACTGCGGCCTGTACCCGGCTGCCAAAAGCCAGCACAGAAATATATTCGTCACACTGCGCATTAAAGCTGGCGACAATTTCCGCCTGACCGATTGGAATTTCAAGCATCTTTTGCTGGATATCCACCCCTAAGCCATTACCACGTGGATAACGCACAGCTGCCGGCCCAGGATATAAATAAGCGGTATGCAGCATTTGACGACATTCATTTTCGTCTTTTGGTGCCATGATCACGATATTCGGGATCGTCCGCATATAGGCATAGTCATAGGCACCGGCATGGGTCGGGCCATCTTCACCGACCAGACCAGCACGATCAATACCGAAGGTCACATCCAGATTTTGTAAGGCCACATCGTGTACCAGCTGGTCATAACCACGTTGCAGGAAGGTCGAATAAATTGCCACGACCGGCTTTAAGCCTTCACAGGCCATGCCCGCAGCCAGCGTCACGGCATGCTGCTCTGCAATCGCGACATCGAAAAAACGTTCCGGATATTCTTTGGCAAACTGCACCATACCTGAGCCTTCGCACATGGCCGGTGTAATCGCGAGCAAGCGCGAGTCCTGTGCTGCTTCATCGCAGAGCCACTGTCCAAATACATCCGAATATTTCGGTGCAGTCTTGGCAGCGGTAATGGCATTAAGCTTACTAATCGCGTGATATTTGATTTGATCCGATTCGGCCGGCGCAAAGCCCTTGCCCTTTTTAGTATAGATATGAATCAGACGTGGGCCTGTACGCTTTTTCAGCGCTTTAAATACATGCACCAGTTGTTTGACATCATGACCGTCATAAGGGCCGAAATAGTCAAAGCCGATGGCTTTAAACAGGTTATCTGCGGCATCAGTCGCGGCACAGTGCAAGCGTGAGTTATACAGCCACTCCGGATGCGGCTGTACGTAAGCTTCACCTTCCTCGGTGATATTAACGAATTCACCGCGCTCCCAGATCGCCGCCAGATGCTTGGCAAAACCGCCAGTACTGCAAGAAATCGACATGTCATTGTCGTTCAGCACCACCATCAGATCGGCATTGTGCGCAACGGCATCGTTCAAGGCTTCAAAGGCCATACCCGCCGTCATGGCGCCATCGCCAATAATCGATACCACTTCACATGGCTTGTTCTGGTAGCGACGTGCCAAGGCCATGCCCAGACCAGCAGAAATCGCCGTCGAAGAATGCCCTACCCCAAAGGTATCAAATTCAGATTCTTCACGTGCCGGAAAGGCTGCCAGACCATCTTTGGCCCGGATAGTGGTGAGCTGTTCACGACGACCGGTCAATGCCTTATGCGGATAGGCCTGATGCCCCACATCCCAGATCAGACGGTCATGTGGAGTATTGAAGCAATAGTGCAGAGCCACCGTAAGCTCAATAACACCGAGGTTTGCACCAAAATGTCCACCACTTTGCCCGGCAGCATACAAAATGAATTGACGTAACTCATCTGCCACCTGTACTAGCTGGCTTTGCTCGAGTAAACGTAGTTGCTCAGGATGATTGATCGTATCCAGCAACGGTGTTACAGGGCGTTGAGTAGGGATTTCTGTATACAGCATATTATGGCAAAGCCTTCTAAAGCCTGGCAAATCTAAAGCTAGGTCAATGGGGAGTACCCGATCATATAGCTGAATTGTAGCAGCTTCAATTCAGCTACGCTTCTAGCGATGCAATATTAAACAATGATCTCATCGGGGTGAAAAAATCGCAGGCTACGATTATCCTGAATAATCTTACTATTTATCAACTATTATCGTCTGCTTTCTACAAAAAAGAAAATCTAATACAGAATTTCGACTTTGCAATTCTACCAATGTTCAATCATTACGCTATACTTTAGCCACTTTCAGGATTTAACGGGTTCAGCTGTGCCAATCGAATTTGTCGCAACGTCAAGATTACCTACCGCTCACGGTGAATTTAAAATTACTGTATTTCAAGACCCTAAGACTGGCGAAGAACATGTCGCGCTGTCTAAAGGACTTGAAGAAGTTTCTGACGAGCCAGTCGTGGTTCGTGTACATTCTGAATGTTTAACCGGTGATGCCTTTGCTTCACTGAAATGTGACTGTGGCCCGCAATTGCAGGCGACTTTAAAGCTGATCAATGAGTTAGGTCGCGGGGCGATTCTGTATTTGCGTCAGGAAGGACGCGGTATTGGCCTGACCAACAAGATTCGTGCCTATGCCCTGCAAGATCAGGGACATGATACGGTCGATGCCAATTTAATGCTTAATCTGCCGGCTGATGCACGTCAATATGACATGTGCAGCATTATGCTGGATCATTTGCAGGTCAAAGCGGTACGTCTGGTGACCAACAATCCTTTAAAAATTGAAGCTTTAAAAGCCCAAGGGATTAATGTGGTCGATCGGGTGCCCCTCACCGTCGGCTTAAATCCGTTTAATGAGCAATATCTCAAAACCAAACATGAGCGTATGGCACATCTTTATCAGAAGGATGATTTTTAAATCCTCCCCTTAATAAATCCCTCCAAACCTCCCTTTCTTGCGCTTCGACTTAAAGCAATGCTTAAGTCTTGCTCAGGGAGGCTTTTCCTTCTTTCAAAAAAAGGAGAAAACTCCCTCCTTTCTTAAAGGAGGGTTGGGATGGATTAAGTGTTAAATCGTCATCGAAAAAATCCGGTTCTCCGGCATGCGTCGCTTTAAACGTAAATCAAAAGCCATACAAATATTACGTACAAATGGTTTCCCTTTCTCCAAAATCGTGACTGATGAGTCTGTCATTTGAATCAAACCATCCTGTGCCATTTCTTTAAGCTGTTCCACCACCTGATCGATTTCAGGGAAAAATAGCTCGGGTTTTTCCCATGAGGTACTAAAGCTGCACATCAAATTCAGAATATGCTGACGAATAATCAAATCTTCCTGATTTAAGACATGTCCTTTAAATACCGGAATTTCATTGCGAGCTAAACAGGCATAATATTCTTCAATAGTTTTCACATTCTGGGCAAAGCTGTACCAGCTATCACTGATCGAAGAAATTCCTAAACCGATCATCACTTGAGTTTTAGAGGCGGTGTATCCCATAAAATTGCGGTGTAATGTTCCAGCTTGAAAGGACTGGTACATGCCATCTGTATCTAAAGCAAAATGATCCATGCCAATTTCATGATAGCCATGCGCCAGCAGTTTCTTTTTGGCCGCTTCATAACATTCACGTTTGATTGCATCTTTGGGTACATCAGCATCTTTAAAACCGCGCTGGCCATTGCCTTTAATCCAAGGCACATGTGCATAGCTATATAAAGCCAAACGATCCGGCAGAAGTGAATTGGTTTGCTCAATGGTATTTAAGACATCGTCCAGATGCTGAAAAGGCAGGCCAAACACCAGATCATGCGAAATCGACTCATAGCCAATTTCACGCGCCCATTCGGTTACCTGTTTGACATGTTCATAGGGCTGAATCCGGTGAATGGCTTTTTGCACGGTTTCATTATAATCCTGCACCCCATAACTGACCCGGCGAAAGCCCAGATCATACAAGCCTTGTAAATGCTCACGCGTGGTATTGTTCGGATGCCCTTCAAAACTGAATTCATGCACAGGCGCTATGTCTGCTTTGGCCAAAATACCTTGAATCAGTTGAGTCAAATGCTCAACAGAAAAGAAAGTCGGTGTTCCCCCGCCTAAATGAATTTCTTTAATGACCGGCTTATCTTTCAGCAACTCACAATACAAATCCCATTCTTTCAGCACTGCCTGAATATAGGGCTGTTCCATTTCATGTTTTTTCGTGACTCGCTTATGACACCCGCAAAAAGTGCACAGGCTTTCGCAAAATGGCAGATGGATATACAGGCTAATGCCTTCACTTTGATTGGATTCAGTAAAGGATTTTTTCAGCGTTTGCTTCCATTGTTCCAGTGAGAAATTCTGCTCTTCCCAATATGGAACGGTCGGATAACTGGTATAGCGGGGACCGGGAACATTATATTTTTGAATCAGGGAATTGACCTGTACCGACATGACACCCACCTATTACCATCGAGAAATGCTCAAACCCATGAGCGCTTGCAAGTTATTGTGCGGAGCTTGAAAAAAGAATTCAACCTAGCCATTTGGTCGGATTTAATACCCCATTCTGTCCATCAATACTCAAATTTAAAGCCTGGTTCAATCCACTACATTGCTAAATAGACCTTAATCTTTGACTGATTTTATGCTTTGATGTAGCTAGTTTTTTATTTCCCTACGAGGCTCTGATGCAGCATCCTACATCTGCGGATATTCAACGCGTTCGTGAATTTCTCCTCGACCTGCAGGCACGGATTTGTGCAGCACTGGAACAACAGGAGCGTGCTGGCGGCGGTACGGCCGAATTTATCATTGATGACTGGGAACGTCCGGAAGGTGGTGGTGGCCGTTCGCGTGTTTTGCAAAATGGTACCGTGATTGAGAAAGGTGGGGTGATGTTCTCCCATATCAATATTTCCAAACTGCCCGCTTCAGCCACTGAACGCCATCCCAATATTGCCGGTGCCAAGGCGCAAGCGATGGGTGTATCGCTGGTCATCCATCCGAAAAATCCGAATGTACCGACCTCACATGCCAACGTGCGTTTATTTGTTGCAGAAAAAGAAGGGCAAGATCCAATCTGGTGGTTTGGTGGCGGTTTCGACCTGACCCCGTTCTATTCAAATGATGAAGATGTCCTTTCGTGGCATCAGACGGCGCATGATCTGTGTGCGCCATTTGGTGAAGAGATTTATCCTGAACATAAACAATGGTGTGATGATTATTTCTATTTAAAACATCGTGATGAACAGCGTGGTGTCGGCGGGTTATTCTTTGATGATCTGAATCAGTGGGATTTTGATACCTGTTTCCAGTATATACAGGCCGTAGGCAATGGTTATCTAGAGGCGATTCTGCCGATTTTCCAGCGTAATCAGGATAAGCCTTATACCGAAGCACAACGCGAGTTCCAGTTGTATCGTCGTGGCCGTTATGTCGAATACAATCTGGTTTATGACCGCGGTACGCTATTTGGTTTGCAGACCGGCGGCCGAATTGAATCAATCTTGGTGAGCTTGCCTCCACTGACCGGCTGGTCCTATCGTCCTGAATGGGATGAAGGCTCGCCGGAAAAGCGTTTGACCGATTACTATCTGAAACCCCATGACTGGCTCACAGAATTAAAATCAACTGCAATGAAATGATACAAAACAGCCCTCAAATAGAGGGCTGTTTTAATCCATTATTCCTCTATACTGCTGCAGAGTAATCCCTGATTTGGTCGCGGCATCCTATCGCTACATCGATCACAATCTATTAGATGTCTAGTGAGAATAACAATGCATCATCTTCAATTAAATCTTCCTGTTTTTGCCTTTTGGCTTTTTCTGGCTCTCGCCATCAGTGCGATGAGTACCGCCGTTTTGAGTCATAATCTGCTTCTGGATGGCGCGGCTATTCTGGTGAGTATCCTGACTGTGGTCGGAGCTGTGCTTAGTATGGCGCTGGTATTTGCAGAACATATTATGGACATCTGCAGTTCCTAAACCGCACTTCCAGCCCCCTTATTTAAAACAGCGCAGGCTTTAGTCCCTGCGCTTTTTCACGTATATTGATGCTCATTTCAGCACATGGACATTGTGAAATGAGCAAACAATTTGCCGTGATTGGTAATCCGATTGAACAGTCACGCTCTCCAGAATTGCATCATGCTTTTGCAGCAAAAACCGGAATTGATCTAAATTACAGCAAACGTCTGGCTCCACTGGATGGCTTTGAGGCCAATATTCAGGAGTTTTTTGCCCATGGCGGAATCGGGATGAATGTCACCGTGCCGTTTAAAGAGCAGGCTTTTGCCCAGTGTCAGGTGCTCAGTGAGCGAGCCAAAATTGCCAAGGCAGTGAATACCCTGTGGATGAAAAATGGTATTTTGCATGGCGATAATACTGATGGTCAAGGTCTGGTCGATGCGATTCGTGCACTCAACTGGCCGCTGGAAAATACCAACATCCTGATTATCGGTGCAGGCGGCGCAACCCGTGGCGTGATCTATCCTCTCGCCCAGGCAGGCGCAAAAAAAATTGTGATTGCCAATCGCACCTTGGCACGCGCTGAACAACTGGTTGCGGATCTGCAGGATGCTGTAGCGCAGCTCGAATTACAGGCTATTTCACTAGAACATCTTGCAGGTGAGTTTGATCTGGTGATCAATGCCACTTCAGCCAGTCTCAGCGGTGATGCTTTGCTGCTTCCAGAAGCCTTACAGTTTAACTATGCCTATGAAATGGCCTATGGCAAGCCTTCCTCCTTCCTTGATCAGGCCAAAGCACGTGCTGTGCCAACATCTGAAGGCTTTGGCATGCTGGTCGGTCAGGCACTGGAATCTTTTTCTATCTGGAATGGCATCAAACCAGATTTAAAAGATTTTCTATAAATATCCAGTTATTTTGACCAGAGAATTCGGGTTGTAACAACAATCCGAATTGATCTTAACTCCATTATTAAAGACTAAAAATTCAGCTACTGGATTTAATGACATTTTTAACTTGAATTTTTTATTGATAACAATTGAGTACAATTCATACAAAAGTAGCACTAGACAATCTGGTGTTCAATTCATTAAAGTCCAATCAGATAAGAAGTTTTCAACCTTTCTGTACGCTGACAGCCAGAAGATGAAATCATCCGATTTTATTGGTTGGCTCTAAGACTCGATTCGCTTTTCTGACATTTTTATTTGCTTGCCTTATCAATGTTTTTTTATCTCAAATATGAATAATCAAAGAATCGATACAGATAATCCAAAACTATTTTAATCAGGATTAAACGCATGCCAGCATATAAAGCCCCTTTACACGACATTCGCTTCCTTATGAATGAAGTGCTCGATTACCCTGCGCACTACCAGAATTTGTCGAATGGTGAATATGCCGATACCGACACGGTAGACATGATCTTGGAAGGTGCAGCAGATTTCTGTGAAAATGTACTTTCACCTCTGAATGAAAGCGGTGATGCTGAAGGCTGTCATTTTGAAAATGGCGAAGTGAAAACGCCTAAGGGCTTTAAAGACGCTTATGATCAGTTCGTCCAAGGTGGCTGGCAAGGTCTGTCTTATCCTGAAGAGTTTGGTGGTCAAAACCTGCCAATGTCTTTAAACCTGATCAAATCGGAAATGATGGGAACTGCAAACTGGTCATTCCAGATGTATCCGGGTTTAAGCGTGGGTTGTATCAATACCATTATCCAGTACGGCACCGATGAGCAGAAGAATACCTATCTGCCACATCTGGTTGCGGGTACTTGGGCTGGCACCATGTGTCTGACTGAACCGCAATGTGGTACCGACTTGGGTCAGGTTAAAACCAAAGCCGAGCCGCAAGAAGATGGTACGTATGCCATTTCAGGAACCAAAATCTTTATTTCCGCAGGCGAGCACGATCTCACTGAAAATATCGTACATATCGTGCTGGCGCGCCTTCCGGATGCACCGCAAGGTACTAAAGGCATTTCACTGTTTATCGTACCGAAATTTATTGCTGCTGCCGATGGTGGCATCGGTGAACGCAATCCAGTCAATTGCGGTTCGATTGAACATAAAATGGGGATTCGCGCCTCAGCAACAGCCGTGCTGAATTTTGACAAGGCCACGGGTTACTTGATTGGTGAACCAAATAAAGGCTTGCATGCCATGTTCACCTTCATGAACACTGCGCGTATTGGTACTGCGATTCAAGGCATCTGTCATGCGGAGTTATCCTTCCAAGGTGCTCTGCCGTATGCCAAAGAACGTATGTCGATGCGCGCCCTGTCTGGCAAAAAAGATCCGGAAAAAGTGGCGGATGCCATCATTCATCATGCCGATGTACGCCGTATGCTGTTGACGCAAAAAGCCATTGCCGAAGGTGGCCGTGCCATGATTTATCATGCTGCGCAAATTGCCGACAACATGAATGATGCTTTATTGCGCGGCGATACCGCTGCCTTTGAACAGCATGATGATCACTTAGGTTTCTATACCCCGATTCTAAAAGGCTTCCTGACTGAAATGGGCTATGAAGCATCGAATCATGGTATGCAAGTCTTTGGTGGTCATGGCTATATCAAAGAATGGGGCATGGAACAGATTGTACGTGACTCACGTATCTCTACCTTGTACGAAGGAACGACAGGTGTACAGGCACTCGATCTGATCGGTCGTAAAGTACTGTTAACCTCGAAAGGCAAAGTGATTCGTGATTATACCGCTGAAATCCTGAAATTTTGTGGTCAGCATGCGCGTAATAAATATATGCGCCGCTTTGCCTGGGATCTCACCAAGCTATGTGCCCAGTGGAATGCATTAACTGTTCGAATCATGCTGGCAGCCCGTAAAGACCGCGACATCGTCTCTTCTGCTTCAGTCGATTTCCTGATGTTCTCGGGCTATGTGATGATGGCATACTTCTGGGCGCAGCAAGCTGCAGTTGCCTCAGCCAAACTGGCTTCTGGCGATGGCGCAGAAGTACCTGAGTTCTATAAAGCAAAAATCAAAACCGCTGATTTCTATTTCGAACGTATTCTGCCTCGTACCCAAGGTCATGCTGAAGCGATGGTGAATCCATCCAAAACCATGACCGCACTGGCGCCAGAGCACTTTAGTTTTGATTACTAAGCTGTAAATTGAATTACAAAGAGCGCTTCGGCGCTCTTTGTATTGAGAGCTACCCTTTCAAAACCCTAAAAACACTGATCTGAATACAAAATATACAGGTTTAATTTTATATTTTTCAATAGCCTAATAAATTAGATAAATAAAACGCTTGTATATCTCAAAATAAGCGGTATGATAATCCCAACTAGAAAAATTCTTGTTTTGGTTAGTTTCTTTTAAGTATCGCAGTTTTAGTCATAAACCTTCGTATTACAGATCAAAAAGCTCCATCCTTTTTATTTTTCAAAGTTACAGTTAGTCATCTGAAATTTTGGCTATAAATTCATACGATTCAATAGGTTACATTATGTCTAATACAGTTAACGGTACAGTAAAATGGTTCAACGAAACTAAAGGTTTCGGTTTCATTCAACAAGAATCAGGTCCAGACGTTTTTGCTCATTTCAGCGAAATCACTGGTTCAGGTTTCAAAACTTTAGTTGAAGGCCAAAAGGTTTCTTTCAGCGTAGCTCAAGGTCAAAAAGGCCCTACAGCTGTAAATATCGTTGCTCTATAATTTAGAAGCAAGATATTGAAAAAAAGCACTTTTAGAGTGCTTTTTTTGTGCTTGTAATTTCTCTTATTCAGCTCTAGCTTTTAAAGCTTATTTGTTTGATCTAAAAACCGGTGTGCTCTATGCCAAGCTAAAAATTCCTGATCTGGTAAAATCTGCACAATAAAAAACCCTCATATAGATTTATGAAGGTCTTTGAAAAATGTTCAGAAAATAAAAATCAGTTAAAGAAATTCTTCCAGTACCGAATTTAAGAAGATATGCCCCTGCTCGGTACATGCAAGCCGGTTTTGGTCATCGATCATTAATTTTCTTTTACGTAAAGAGCTTAATAAATCTTGTAAAGTATCCAAACTTTGACCAGTACGCTCGATATAAAATTTAGCCTCTACGCCCTGATTTAAGCGTAGCGCATTCATCATAAACTCAAATGGCATCTCTTCAGCTTCAATACGCTTAAACTGCAAATGTTCAGCAGGTACTTTGGCTAAGTAATCCTTAGGTAAGCGGGTTTTCTGGAAACGATATACGCCATCAGGTTGAGTCACTTTGCCATGTGCACCCGCACCAATCGCCAGATAATCGCCGAATTGCCAATAATTCAGGTTATGCGCTGAAGGTAATTCTTTACGCCAGGCAGAAACTTCATAATTGATAAAGCCTTGAGCTTTGAGGTAAATTTCGCCCTGCTCCTGAATATCTTCAAGTACATCATCTACCGGTAGAATAGGTTGGGTACGGAAAAATACCGTATTCGGTTCAATCGTCAGCTGATACCAGGAAATATGTGTCGCGCCATTTTCTACCGCAAGTTTTAAATCATGCAAGGCCTGATCTAAAGTCTGTTCAGGCAAGCCATGCATTAAATCGACATTAATTCGTCGAAAGCCTGCTTCACGCGCCAATCCAATCGCAGAAATCGCATCTTCATTGCTGTGAATCCGACCCAAGCGTTTAAGATGGTCAGTATTAAAACTCTGCACCCCAATTGACAAACGGTTAATGCCGGCCTGCAAATAACCTGCAAATGGGTCATGCTCTACCGTACCGGGATTTGCTTCCAGCGTAATTTCACAGCCTTCTGCAAAGGGAATAATGGCTTGCAACTGATCAAATAGCCATTGATAGCCTTGAGCAGAAATCAGCGACGGCGTACCGCCACCAATAAATACACTATGAATCTGGCGGCCTTGGGCAAAATCGACCTGCGTTTTAAAATCCTCAACCAAGGCATGTAAATATTCCTGTTCTAGTTCCAGTGATAATTCACCATCAGGAACAGCATGCGAATTAAAGTCACAATACGGACATTTGCGCACGCACCATGGCATATGAATATATAAAGACAATGGGATAACAGCAGGATTCAATTCAGCCAAAGAACTACTCAAAAACGACTACAAGATATAGCTGAATTTTAACATGACTCGGCAGCAACACTGCTAAAATTAAAATGATCACCGGGTTATATCTAAAAACTCAAATAGAATTAGACAGTTAAAATTATGAAAATATCTTCTCAACTGATTATTTTACTTCCTTTAGTCTTTGCAATTGGTGTTTTGCTGACGCTTCAAACCGCAATTAACACGCAACTGAAAGAATATTTATATTCTCCTATGCAAGCTGCATTTTTTTCCTTTTTGATTGGTACAATAGTGCTCGCTGTGATTGTACTTTTTCAGTCCAACCCCAAACCCGGTGTACAGGAATTAATGAATGTTCCCTGGTATTTATGGCTTGGGGGCATCGTGGGTGTCTACGCGATTAGCATGAGCATTTATGCAGCCCCCAAACTTGGCTTTCTGGTGCTTAGCGGCCTGATTATTTTTGGTCAGATGGCCATGTCGATGCTGGTCGATCATCTGGGTTTATTGGGCAACGAAAAAATGCCGATTAACTGGCAACGTCTTTTAGGCGGCGGAGTAATTTTTATTGGTGTGCTTCTCACTTTACAACGCTAAACCCCTCTATTTAAGCACATGATCACGATGAGTAATTTTTGTGTCGAATGTTACACCGGTTACGACCTTTGGTTTTGAATTAAAAAAACTGTTTCATCTGATGTTACCTATTCTGGTAACCCAATTTTCCCAGGCAGGTTTGGGCCTGATTGATACCATTATGGCAGGTCATCTGTCTGCGACCGATCTTGCAGCAATTGCAGTCGGGGTGGGTCTGTGGATTCCGGTGATGCTGCTGTTTAGCGGTATCATGATTGCAACGACACCCTTGGTGGCTGAAGCGAATGGCGCACGTACCCCTGAAAAAATTGCCACCATTGCCCGTCAGTCACTTTGGGTAGCCCTGATTCTGGGGATTATTGCTGGCCTGATTTTGCAGCTGTTGCCAGCGACTTTACCAATCTTAGGTGTACCGGAAAGCTTGCAGCCCAAAGCCGGTTTATTCCTGCATGCGATTGGTTTTGGTATGCCGGCAGTGACTATGTATGCCGCCTTACGTGGCTATTCAGAAGCGATTGGTCATCCACGTCCGGTGACCGTCATCAGCCTATTGGCACTGGTATTGCTGGTTCCACTGAACTATGTATTTATGTATGGAATTGGCCCTGTTCCAGCCTTGGGTAGTGCCGGCTGTGGTTTTGCTACGGCAATTTTACAGTGGTTAATGGTCATTACTCTGGCACTGTATATTTTTAAGAATAAAGCCTATCAACGCACCCAGCCGTTTACTCATTGGGAAAAAATCAACCCGGAATGGATGAAACGCATCTTGCAGCTTGGTCTGCCGATCGGACTGGCGATTTTCTTTGAGGTCAGTATTTTTAGTACTGCGGCGATCGTGCTCAGCCCTTTGGGAGAAACTATTGTTGCTGCGCATCAGATTGCCATTTCAGTGACCTCACAGCTGTTTATGATTCCAATGTCACTGGCGATTGCCCTGACCATTCGGGTCGGCACCTATTATGGCGAGCAGAACTGGCAGGCGATGCGTAAAGTGCAATATCTCGGCCTGATCACTGCTACTATTCTGGCAATCCTGACCATGATTTTGCTTTGGGCGTTCCGTAATGAAATCGTGGCGCTCTACACCTCGGATATGATCGTGACCCAAATCGCGGTCTATCTGATTCTGTTTGCGATTGCTTATCAACTAATGGATGGCTGGCAGATCAGTGCAGCAGGTTGTCTGCGTGGGATGCAGGACACCAAAGGCCCTATGTGGATCACCATGCTGGCTTACTGGGTGATTGCCTTCCCGGTCGGGGTGTATCTGTCCCGCTTTACCGACATGGGCGCAGCCGGTGTCTGGGTTGGCCTGATTGTGGGTCTGAGTGTGGCCTGTGTACTTTTATTAGCTCGTTTATATGGCAACAATAAACGTTTAAGTCTCGACCACTCAATGCGTTCAACCGATTAATTCAAGCTGGAAAATGCGCTGCGATTCAGGATCCAGTGCATTTTTTAATCCTTTGGAAATCTCCGATTCGTCTATCACATCTTTGATCAGCAGGGGCTCTTACAATCACCTCCGTGCCATTAAAGCGCATGGTGGGTGAATCATCTAACTTAGGTCCTGTATTTAAGGTTTAAGTGATACGCACACAAAAATGCACATCATCTTGAGCAGTAAAATATCGATAGACTTTCATTGAATTTTCTTCATTACTGCGAGTTGTTTTATTTATACTTTTGGGACTAGAACAACCTTTAGTATGATTATGTAGCTTTATCTAAAGCAATGATGTATTCAGGAATCTTGTTTTGGTTTAAGTACAGGAAAGGAAGAAAAATCTTCTGATAAATCAAAGATCATGCACTAAAGATGGAGAAGTTAAAGAAAATCACAACACAACCTCTACAATTAAATCTAGGCAATTGAATCTTTGTCACCTATGATCAAATACATCAAATAATTGTTGGTTTCAAGGAATCTCGCATGGCAAAAACGGCTAGCACACCCGGTCGTCGCTTTATGAAACTTGCCGGAATGACCGCAAGTATTGCAGGTAAAACCCTATCCAATTCAATTAAAAATTTAACTGCCGACGAAGAGCAGAAAAATACTGCGCGCAGCAAATTATTTCAGGATATTGGTATACAAATCGCGGATACCTTGGGAGAAATGAAAGGCGCGGTCATGAAAGTTGGTCAGATCGCCTCGCAATATAAAGATATTTTTCCACCCGAAGTTGCCAAAGCCATTGCCAAATTGCAACGTCAGGCACCGCCCATGCCATTTAAGGACATTCAGGCGCAAATTGAAAAGGAACTCGGCAAACCTTTACAGCAATTATTCCAACAGTTTGGTGAACAGCCTTTTGCCGCTGCATCGATTGGTCAGGTACATAAAGCCACTTTACCCAATGGCCAGCAAGTGGTGGTCAAGGTGCAGTATCCGGGGGTCGATGAAGCCTGTGAAAGTGACCTGAAACAGGTACGTCTGGCGCTCCGCATGATGGGCGTTTTAAAGATTGACCGTAAACTTCAGGATCAGTTATTTAAAGAAATTCAGCATAGTCTGGACAATGAGCTCAACTATGAAATTGAAGCTCAGAACCTGGAAGTTGCCCGCGCTTTCCATGAGTCACTGGATCATAAAATTGTGATTCCACAGGTTTTTCATGAATATTCTTCACGGCATATTCTAACCTTGAGTCAGGAAATGGGAGAAAGTATTGAAACCGCCAGCACCTGGCCACAGGAAACCCGCAATGCCTTAGGGCGCCGTCTGCTGCGTGCGATTGGTCAGGAAATTTTTTATCTGAAACGCTTTCACTGTGACCCGCATCCGGGCAACTTTGCCTTTCGTGAAGATGGCTCTGTGATTGTTTATGATTATGGTGGCGTTAAGACTCTTTCGACTGAAGTGATTGGGCATTTCCGGGAACTTATTCATGCCGCACGCGAGAAGAATATTCCCGTGATCGAGCAACAGTTAGATGCGCTGCATTCCTTGACTGAAACCGGAAAATTCCCGACTGAATTGTATGAACAATGGCTGGAAGTTCTGATGCGTCCACTGGTCACCCATTATGATTTTGCTGAAAACTCGGCCCATCATGATGGCATGGAGTTGCTCAAACCTTCTCTAAAATATTGGGATGTGTTTAAGCCATCTCCAGATACGCTCATGGTGAACCGGACAATTTCAGGACAATACTGGAACCTGATTCATTTAAAAGTTCATGATGATCTGAGTGATGTATTTGAAGAACTGGTGCCGAGTCGAGGTTAATTTTGACCCCAAAGGCTTACACGCTGTAACTCTAGATAACTTGAAGTATTAAATGTTACGTTATAACATTTCATTAAGAATCATGAGGGAATTATATATGCGTCCAGATATTCATCCAGCGTATCGTGAAGTGTTATTTCATGACACCAATGCCGATACTTATTTTGTGATTGGCAGCACAATGAACTCTAGCCAGACTAAAGAATATAAGGGGAAAACATACCCTTATGTCACGCTTGATATTTCAAGTGCTTCTCATCCCTTCTATACTGGCGAGCAGCGTCAAACCAGCAATGAAGGTCGCGTGGCAAGCTTTAATAAACGTTTTGGCCGCTTTAAACGTGGCTAAAACTAAAAACCGTCGATTATCTTGATCTTCAAATCGTGGTTTATGTCAGGAAATAACCTCCAGTTTCCTGACTTTTTTATGTCTGTTTCAGCTTTGAGCCAAAGCCAGTGAAGTCAAGTAAAAACCCAGCGCCAGAACGATAATTCCAACAATTACACTCGACAGCGCATACAATAGAGCTAAACCTACGGCGCCATGTTTCAAAAGCTGAAAGCTTTCCAGACCAAAACTGGAAAATGTGGTAAATCCGCCCAGTATCCCCACCATTAAAAACAGACGTGCTTCCTGTTGCAGCATTGGATATTTTTGGCTACAGGCAAAAAAGATCCCTGCACATAAGCAGCCCAGAATATTGACCCACCACGTCGGCCAAGGAAATTGCATCTGTGGTTTTAGCAACCAGAGCCCTGCTGCATACCGTAAACTGGCACCCACTGCCCCGCCGATTGCCACCCAAAGCCAGCCCATATACGTTCCTATTCTATTTATTGATCCAGTTGATTTGATCCGGAATTTCAAATTAATTATGAATCATTTTCATGATTATCTTGAACTGAAAACTTATTAAATACCATGGAACTTCGCAAGAAAATTGCTATATTCATCGTATCGATTTTTTATTGATTGCAAAGGGAAAACAGCATGGCACAAGATTTATTGGCACAATTGGCCGCAGGTGAGGCAAAATTTGCAGATGTGATTGCCTATATCGAAGCGCGTTATACCCATACCCCGACTGCATTTAAAAATGGCCAGCAGAGCAATGCGACCACTGAAAACCAAGGCAGCGCCAAAGTTTTTGCCTTTGCACGACTCAATGGGCTGGATCAGACCCAAACCTTAAGCCTGTTTGCCGAGCACTATGCAGCTGTACAAACGACGCCTCAAACCAGCGATCATCCGAATATCCGCCAGTTTATGCAAAATGGCTGGGATGGCATTGCATTTGAAGGTCAGGCTTTAACTGCTAAATAAGCAGTTTATCAATATATAAAACCGCTCATAAAAGCGGTTTTATATAGGCATCTAAATAGCAAATTTTAATTTAGCTTTTCCCAACCGTTTCAATCCACTGAATTGAACTGACACGGAATACCTCACAGGCGCCATCACCGGTATCGGTCGGAGTTAAAGACGATGTCCAGACCAGATCTTTATCACGCACTTCAACCAGCTCACCCTGCATACGCACCAGATCACCACGTTTCACCTTTTTAATGGCCTTGGCAATTTCAGGATTGGCCGGAATGATATGCATATTGGACACCATCTGCTTGGCTTGTTCTACCGGCACGGGCACCCGATCCATTTTCCAGTTCAGATAACGGTCATATTGATTGACACTAATATGTCGGGCAATTTCAGGTTCAGCAAACAGCCCCCAACTCACCGCATAATCAATCGGAGAGAATTTGGCCTGTGGATCAGCGCTATAGACTTTGGAACCCAAAATACGGAAATCGCCTTTAAAAGGCTGCAAGACAGAAATTGACTGTCCTTTGACCACAGGTGGCAAACCTTTGGCAATATTGTGATCGACCGAGCTATAGCTGGAAATAGGCAGCAACAAACCGGCCAACAATGCATAATGTTTAAAGTGTTTGAACATCATTTTTAATCTAATCCTAATCGAGTTGATCAAACGTTTTAAGGATATCTTCCTTGATCTTACGTATTTTTTAATGAATAAACAGTTGAACTTGGTAACAAACTGGGTGTATTTAGTCAGCTTGGGCATTCCCGAATATTGTATTTTTCAGTTAAGCTAAAATACATTCAGATTAAATTAAAACAACCCAAATGCTGTATCAACTTTATCAACAACACATCTTTCCGCACCTTTTAAATCAGGTGATGCAAACGCCGTCCTTGATGGATTTACGCCGTGAATTGCTTTTGAACATTTCTGGTGAAGTACTGGAAATTGGTTTTGGTACAGGGCTGAATCTGCCTTTCTATCAAGAAGTAGATCTGGTCTATGCCGTAGAACCCAATCCGGCCATTTTCAAGCTGGCAGAACCGCGCATCCAGCAGGCTGCTTTTCAGGTTGAACATATTCAGGCCAGCGCAGAAGCATTGCCTTTTGCAGAACATAGTCTAGAACATGTGATCTCGACCTGGACGCTGTGTAGTATTGCTGACCTCGGCCAAAGTCTGCGTGAGATTTATCGTGTGCTACAACCGGGCGGTCACTTGCATGTGGTCGAACATGTGCTGAATCGACAAAATTTAAATATCCAGCGCCTGCAGCATTTACTCACCCCGATTCAGAAGAAAGTCGCAGATGGCTGTCATTTAAACCGGGATATTGAAACTGCCTTACTGGAAACTGGTTTTGAAATTGAAGAATTGAATTATATCAATGCCGCAGGGATTCCGAAGATTGGCCAGCGTATGCTGCTGGCTCGACTGCGTAAACCGCAAGGCTAATTTATTTTCGTTTTGCCGTTAATGTTGCTGCAACTGAGTCACACGCAGCAACTGACAATGGGCATGATATTCCGAGCCTGTACCCACCTGAAATTCCTGTCCCGTGCTTCCTGAATGTACTGTGACCAGATCACCGCTGAGTGTAATCTTCTGCCCTGATTTTAGCCTGCGAATCTGATTGGCAATTTTCTCGTTGGCAGCGATCAGACTAAAATGCCGGATATGCGTGCTGAGAAATTCAGCTTCAGCCTGGCTGATTTGTTCCTCGATTTGATAACAGCGTTTTGCTTGATCAAATGCTAATGTTGCCTGCATGGCTGGCAGTGACTGGCTGAGCAACAGCACATCGATATTACTGACATAGGCCAGATCATTAAAATGTCCAACCATAGGGCTGGCCTGATGCAAGACACGACGATTCGGTTTAACGAAACGTTTATCATGCACAGTAAATGTAGCTGAAATAGGTTGAATCGGCTCTACCGAAAAGTTTTTCAAGACACCTCGTTCTTCCAGATGTGGGATCGCACGAAAAAACTCATTCCAGACCCACAGTCCAAGCATAAACAGCAGCGCAGTGATCAGTAATTTCTGCATAATTTCTTATTCTTTCCTTGGTCGTGCTCAATCATCGAAATCAATCCGGATGGTTTCAAAACGCACCCGCCCTTCCTGAACTGCACGGGCAATCGCTTGCTGGCCTTTAGTCAGACGCGCTCCGCCACTTTTGATATCAATCAATACCACTTCAATATCCTCTGCTTCGCCTTCGCCGTCTCTGAAATCGGTATAGCCATCAAAGACCACATAATCGACAGGATCGCCCAGAAACTTGGCATCACTGGGCAGATATTGAAATTCCGGCATGATCGGTGCGAGCTGTTCCGCCATTTTGCCTTTCAGGACTGCCCTGCTGGTATTGACACTGCGTTTTTGCGCGGCGATCAATGCCTGCTGATGTTCTAGTTCCAGCTCGGCAATATACTGCTCATATTCAGCCTTGATGCGTCCATTGCGTGTCTGACTTAAAATAATGGTGGTCAGCACCACCCCGATACATGTGCCAATCAGCATGGCCATCCATATGGACATTCAATCTTCCTAATTTACTTTATTTTTTCAGCACAACATTCGACTGAAGTTGAAAACATCAGCCATTGGTACGCTTGAAAAGAATGATATGCTAGGCAGGAACAGAATAAAATCACCTTGAGTCATGAAAACAATTTTAGTTGCGAATCAGAAAGGCGGTTGTGGCAAAACCATGACAGCTATTAGTTTAGCGTCAGCACTCGCACAAAAAGGTTATAAGGTGGCGCTGGCCGATGCCGATAACCAGAAATCTGCATTGCAATGGCTCAAGCAACGTCCGGAACAGGCCATGCCGATTCAAAGTCTGGACTGGCGCAATCACAAATCCATTGGTGATGCACCGAAGCAGATTGAGTATCTGATCATTGATGCACCGGGAGCGTTGACTGAAGATCATGCCGAGCAGCTGATCAGTGAAGCGCATGCGATTATTATTCCGATCCAGCCTTCATTTTTTGATATTGATTCGACCCGCCGTTTTCTCAAGCATTTGCAGGACATTAAGCGGATTCGTAAAGGCAAGGTTGAAATTTTACTGTTGGCCAACCGTACCAAACCGAATGCAGCCAGTAATCAGGACATACAGCAGTTTTTTGACAAGATCGACCAGCAGCCGGTGGCCTGGATTTCAGAACGTGCACCTTATAGCCGTCTGGCTATGGAAGGTCTGTCAGTCTTTGATAAACCTCAAAAAATCTATCGGGAATTACAGGATCAATGGCAACCGGTGCTGAATGCCATTATCGATGATCCCAGTCAGTGGTTTTAAGCCAGTCCGCTGAATCCTAACACTGCTTTGGGAAAATAATCACGCTACTTACCAAGCCGTCATTTTCGATCGCTTTTTTTTCAGTTAATATGCCTGAACACGACCTAAAAAATGAGCCATTAAATTCAGTGCAACAGTACGCGCCTACATTACAAAAAGTCTTATTATTTGGATTGTTCTTTATCCTGATTTTTTTGAGTTTTCATATACTCAAATATTTCATCATCCCTGTAGTTTGGGCAGCGATTATCGCCTATATGACTTGGCCCTTGTATCAGTCGGTGTTACGCATGTGCGGCAATCGGCCAACGCTGAGTGCAACCGTGATGATTCTGGCCGTGATTCTGGTGTTTGGTCTGCCATTTATCTTCGCCATTTTTATGTTGCAGCATGAAGGTCGTAATCTGTATTTTGAATTGCAGCGACAGGTCTTTTCCGGTCATCTGGATGTACCGGATTTTATTCGTGGCCTTCCGATTGTCGGCAAGGAAATTAGCCGAACTTTAAATGAAATCAATACCGATCCAAACAGTATCGCGCTATCGATCTCGAGCTGGATTCAAGGTCATCTGAATTACGGCAAAGTGGTATTGAATGAAGTCAGTAAAAATATCTTTAAATTGTGTTTTGCGATACTTTCGCTGTTCTTTTTCTACCGTGATGGTCAGACCATTTTAAATCAGGTGCGTAAAGCTTTTGAGATGGTGGTCGGGCCACGTGTACATCATTATTTTTCTACCATTTCTGCCACTACACGTGCGGTGGTCTATGGCGTTGGTTTGACTGCAATTGCCCAGTCTTTATTGGCAGGTCTGAGTTATTTTGTCGCGGGTGTACCGAATCCGATGGTCTTGACCATTGTGACCTTTATTTTCGCCCTGATTCCTTTCGGCCCACCGGTGGCTTATAGTGCAGTATCACTGTGGCTCTTTTCACAGGGACAGACGATTGAGGCGATTGGGGTGATGGCTTGGGGCGTCTGTATTGTCAGTACGGCCGACAACGTAATTCGTCCACTGGTGATTTCTGGCGCAACACAAATTCCATTCCTGTTGATTATGTTTGGTGTTCTGGGCGGTATTGCCAGTTTTGGTCTGGTCGGCGTTTTCATTGGTCCAGTGATTCTTGCAGTCTTGCTGGCAATTTGGCGTGAATGGTTACATGAAAGTAATTTGAATGAACCTTTAATGATGCCTAAAGCCACCATGGCACATGACCTCGATCCGCAGACCGAGGACACACCGCCCAAAGCACCTTAAAGCACAGATTGAATCGACTTAAACAAAACAAAACATTTAAGTACTGATTCTATATAGAGCTTCTGATCTTGCTCTGTTTCAATAGATTTACAAAACAGAATAAAGATCAGGATGCCAATACCATGTCTTCATTGTTTAAAATTACGACACTTTGTGCGCTCAGTGCTGCACTTTTCACAGGTTGCGCCTCGACTTCTCCATCGAATGAACTGGTCAGAGCCGTGACTGTAAATGCAGTAACCGCTGAGGGGATAGGTCAAGAGATTGGCACCGTATTACTCAGTGACAGTCCAGCCGGTCTGGTGATACGTACCAACCTGAAACAGCTCCCTGCCGGTGAGCGAGGTTTCCATATTCACGAAAATGGTTCATGTGCACCCGCCATGAAAGATGGCAAGATGGGTGCAGCACTGGCTGCCGGTAGTCATTACAATCCGAACCAGTCCCCCAATCATGGTACGCCGGTGACCGGTCACCTCGGTGATTTGCCCACATTAAAAGTCAATACTGACGGTACTGCCCGTGTCACCCTGCTTGCACCACGTTTGAAACTGGCAGATCTTCAGGGTCGTGCCATTATGGTTCATGCCGGCGGCGACAACTATTCTGACACCCCCTTACCATTAGGTGGTGGTGGCGACCGCATTGCATGTGGTGTGATCTAAACAGATTAATGTAGATATAAAAAGAAAAAGACGGGCAATCTGCTCGTCTTTTTTCATGAAATTTTCTTTAGAGTTGGCATCTAAATAACTTTTTTACTATAGATCAGTTTATTGCCGGAAAACTTAAAGTTTTTTTTTGCAGTTATGCCATCAATAACAATATCGCGAAACTCAATAACCAACTGCTTTACTCGGTTATAACTCATTATAAATATTGAATATATTTTTATTTTTAAGATTTAATCTTCAATTTATATTGGGTACACTCAGGGTTAATTTAATTAAATCAGTATGTCTTATGAACATCAAAACTTTACGTCTGGTCGGTTTGTTTGAAGGGATTTCATTTCTGCTACTTTTATTTATCGCGATGCCCGTGAAATACATGATGGATAATCCGATCTTAGTGAAATATGTTGGTATGGGGCATGGCGTACTATTTGTGCTGTTTTTAGTGGTGTTATTTGCGGTCTGTGAAAAGCAAAAATGGTCGCTCAGCATGTTTTTGATGGGCCTGATCGCTTCAATTTTGCCATTTGGGCCATTTTTGTTTGATCTGAAATTAAAGAAACTAGAGCAGCCCGTCGCTGAGCTTCAATAGATATTAAAATCCTCTCTCCCTCTGAGAGAGTTAGAGAGAGGGTATAGCCTTCCTTTATAAAAGGAGGAGCTTTAAAACTCCCCTCTCACCTTCCGCTCAGAAATAATCTGCTTTAAGCTCAGACGCGGCAAAGTAAACCACAATGCAATCAAAATAAAAGATGCGATGCAATAGGCCCAAATATCATAGGCTTCATAAGCCATTCGAACTGCTTCAATCACCACGAAAAAGCTCAGCATCAGGATAATCGAAACCGTAGCAGCCACCGTACCTTTGGACACTTCAGAAGACATCAGTGCAAAACGGTACAGCACCGAGAAACTTACGCCTTCACCAAGGCTGATACAGGTGGTGCCGATAATCAGGCAATGCACAAAATAATCTGGAATAAACAGACCGAGTATTAATAAGCCTGTACCAAACAGCATCAATGGCACACCCAAGAGTACAGTTTTCCCCAGCGGCATTTTGTCGATGATTTTTAGCAAAACCAGATTACCGATAATCAAGCCGCCCAAAACCGGAAACTGCGCCAGACCATATTGCACGCTGCTGAATCCAAACTGCTCGACCAGAATTACAGGCGATAAGGCAATCCATAACATCAACGGCAGGCTGACCAAAGGTAGTGCCGCGGTCATAATCACAAAGCGTTTATTTTTTAAAACCTGTTTAAAGTCATCCAGAATATAGCTAAACGGCTGCTTCGGAACACTGACTTTCAGGTTTGGCATTTTGGCTTTCAGGCCAAACCAGCTTAAAAATGACAGAAATGCAATGCCGATAAAGCCCCAATGCCAGGAAATATGATCAATCATAAAGGCACCCAGTACCGGCCCGAGCAATGGCGCCAGTAAAGAAACATTGGCCATGAGTGCCATGACTTTGATGGCATCGCGCTCTTCGAAGCTTTCCTGAATGGCGGCATAACCTACGGCGGTAATAAAGGACAGTCCAAAGCCTTGTAAGAAACGCAGGAATAAAAAGCTTTCGATATTGGGTGTTAGTAAAATTGCCAGACAGCTAATTGTGAAAAATGCCACGCCGCCCAAGAGCACGGTTTTACGTCCAAGACGATCGGATAATGGCCCCAGGATCGCTGCAACAAATGCCCCACCTAACAGGAAAAAGGACATGGAGGATGGCGCCCATGAACTGCTTACCCCAAAATCACGGGTAATCGATAGCATGGCTGGTTGGATCAGGTCATTACAGATATAGACGGAAAATTCAAACAAGACCAGTGCCAGCGGGAACATGAGTGTGGCACGGGTCAGTTTTTGGGTTTGGATGTTTTGCATGGGAGTTTTTATTGTCACCCTGCTCGTTTAAGCAGGCTAAACTTTGTCTAAAATAGAAAGAGGAAATTTTAGCAGAGTCCTGTTTTTAAGTCCGTTCTCTTTTTTAATGACCTACTCAAAACAAATCAATGGAGGATACATTATTCATCTATATTCTAATAATTTATAAAAATCAAATAGACTCTACTGAGTTCCACTCTTGAAACCATTTTTCTTTTCTAGGATTTTCAAAATGAAGAATTTTTTCTACTAAGTCTATAATTAGTTGATCAATATCTTTTGCTATCGAAGATCCTAACTTTATTTTTGAAATACTTCCACTTTTTAATTGGTCACTACAGTCTAATCTAGAGTAATGATAGTTAGCCCTATCCATGATAAATTTATCAATATAATTAACATGTCCTTCTGTTGAAAAATGGTCTTGAGGAAAAAATTTTACTAAGCTCAGCCAACAGAATCTTAAAAACCAGATTAAGTCTTCATTACCTTTCATCATATTAAGAGCAATTTCGCTATCCCAATTGATATGACAGTTTAAATACACTTCTCTTTTCAAGTCAGGTAAAGAAAAAATAAAATTTTGATCTGCCTCTAATTCACTATCTTTCTCACGATACAATAATTTTTCTCGTAGGATTTTTTCTGATTTTCTTTTATCGTAATTGGTGTAAAACCTATTTAGATAGAATAATAAGAGTGAAGCTAAAAATCCTCCAATCACGCCAATTGTAGCGGCTGATATATTTGAGTCCATCAACTCCCCCCTCTTCCCAAAAGCAAAAAGCGCATCACTAAGATACGCTTTTAACCAAATTCTGACTAAAGATCAAACACTATTATGGGCAGGCTGCTTTCTGGAAGTTTCTGGTATTTGAACCACGTGCACACTGATATAACTTTTCAGCATTCTGCATTTTCCAGCTTTTCTGTTCTTTTTTGAAATGATAAATGGTCTGAACTGATTTGACCGAATCATCCAACAAACCTGTTTCAGTCACTTTCACCTGCCCAACGGTGGGTGACTCCACATTATTAAAAAACTGACGAATCTCGACTGTTGCCAGTTCATTACGTAAATCAGGCCTCATTTTAAGTACCTGATCCAAAGGTGTATCCGAAGAAGACTGCACTTTTGCAATCACCTGCTGGGTAGTGGTACAACCCGACATCATCATACCCAGACCTAAAGCTGTAACCGCTAATAACCGTAACATATCGTTTAACCCAGATTATCCTTATTATACAAATTTATCATGCCGCGCTTTTCAGCTTAACGCTATTTAGACTATGTAACCCCATTTACACAGCATTGACATCCTCACCTCCCTGAAACGGAGGTGATTCCTACTACTAGACGCTTATGCCCAAGCGCAAGTATGTTCTTAGCTGCATTTTCGTCCCTGTTATTGGAACTTCCGCATTCACACTCCCATACTATTATTCGCAAATCTGCTCTACCTTTCGGACTGCTAGAAGTGATCTCACCACAGCACGAACCTTGCGAAACAATGTTTCTCAGGTTGTGAATCTCTCACTTACTTCTTCAAAAATTGCCCCTGCGTTCTCGCATTTATACTTGAGCATTGTTTTGAATGCTGAAAAACCTGTATCTAAAACAGATTTTGCCATTTTAGTTTTTACAAGTTTACCCGCGCTCAGATCGCCAACAACAATCAGTGCATTTTCTCTCACAAGCATGGTACTTGCCTTATGCAAATGATCTTTACGACAATTGGCAATTTTAGCGTGTAATGCACGTACACGTTTTTTATTCTTGGCTCGTTGAGCAATACCTAATTTCTGTGCATATTTTCGATAGAACTTAGGATTTGAAATTACAGTACCATCAGAACAGGTGGCAACGTCTTTTAAACCTAGATCAATACCAATCGCTTTAGTTGCAGTAGGTTTATTTTGCTTAGATGAATCCACTACAAGGCATACATACCACCGTCCACGACTATCCTCAACGAATGAGCCTGTTCTCACGCTGTATTTACTTAATCCGTAACTATCCCATAACTTGAATTGATGCTTGCCGTACTGAACATATCCATCAGCATATTTGATTGCTACTTTCTTGAAAGGAATCCAACCAAGTGATCTTCTCGCTGACTTCTTATTGCTCACACGCCATTTCAGCTTTGCTTTCTTGAACTGTTTTCTTCGAGTGATTAACTCTTCTGTAACAGCCTGAATGGTTTGGCTATGTAGATTGCATTCTTTCGATGCGCCTTTGGTGTACTTGGCAACATCATAAGCTGATAGAAATTCACCTTTTCTTTTTAGATGTTTAAACCCTAAATCATTGACATAATTCCAGACAAAATTCACCTCAGATGCCAATTGGTCTAGCACCTTGCAATGTTTGTCTTTTATGCGTAATTTGAGTGTTTTCATGTGGTTATATTAACAATTTTTTCTCTATACCCTATGTGGGGCAATTCTTAAAACGACATCTTATGTCGTGTCGCTTATATCTCTGCTCTGAAGGACAGAGTTTTACGCTTCATTTGATAAAAAAAGCGCAACTTGCGATGCGCTTTTGTAAACTTTTAAAATCCGATCAGATTAAAGATCAAATAATTTACCCGGGTTCATAATGCCATTTGGATCGAACACTTGTTTCAGGGCTTTCATATATTCAATTTCTTCCGCAGAACGTGAATATTCAAGGTATGGCTTCTTGGTCATCCCTACGCCATGTTCGGCTGAAATTGAACCATCATATTTTTTCACGGTGTCAAAGACATACTTGTTTACTACCTGACATTTAGCGAAGAATTCATCCTTGCTTAAATCCGCTGGTTTCAAGATGTTCAAATGCAAGTTACCGTCACCGATATGACCGAACCAGCAAATTTCAAAGTCTGGATAGTTCTCTGCAACAATTGCATCAATTTCTTTAATAAATGCAGGAACGTGCGTGATCAATACTGAAATATCATTTTTGTATGGAATAAACGGTGCGATTGACTCAGAGATGTCTTCGCGTAAACGCCATAAGCTTTCGACTTGGTCCAGACTTTGGCTCAGAACGCCGTCCAGTACCCAACCTTGTTCCATACAATGCTCAAAAATTTCCATCGCCTTGTCCATAATCGGCTCAAACGGCGCTTCAAACTCAAGCAAAACATAAAATGGACATTCAGTTTCAAATGGACGTTGTACATGACCATTGGCCAATACTTTTTGCATTGCCAGTTCACCGAAAAACTCGAATGCGGTTAAATCAATTTTCGCCTGGAATGCATGAAGCACGGGCATGACTGCATCAAAATCAGTGACACCCAGCACCATCACTTGCAGGTCTTGCGGTTGACGTTCAAGCTTGATTTCTGCTTCAGTGACTAGCCCCAGTGTACCTTCACCACCAATGAATAAGTGTTGCAGCGCATAACCGGTTGCATTCTTGATCATGCCTTTGTTCAGACGCAGTACATCACCTTTACCGGTCACTACCGTCAGGCCAAGTATCCAGTTACGGGTCATACCATATTTAATGACTTTAATACCGCCGGCATTGGTACCAATGTTCCCGCCAATTTGTGATGAACCCGCAGAAGCAAAGTCAACCGGGTAATACATGCCCTGTTCTTCAGCATAATTTTGCAGTTGTTCAGTCACTACACCCGCTTGCACACGTACCATACGGTCTGCCGGGAAAAACTCCAGAATCTGGTTCATCTTGTCCATGCTGACCACGATCTCGCCATCAGCAGCCACGGCACCGGCTGAAAGGCCAGTACGACCACCCGATGGAGTCACGGCAACATTGAACTGATTGGCAAGCTTCACAATTGCTTGAACCTGTTCAGTTGTTGATGGGAAAACGATGACCGATGGGTTTGGATCAAAGTGCTTAGTATGATCGCGACCCCAATTCTGGAGGCTGTCCGTATCGGTTTTAATACGGTTTTCACCCACAATTGCAGTTAATTGGGTCAATAACTCAGGGGTTAAAGCGACTGGAGCATTCATCGTTTGCAGACCTAGCATGATTTAAACAAGAGAGACTTCGCTGGTTTATTTGCATATTTTTTAGGCATAAAAACCTGTACACAAATCAGGCGAAACATGATGATTAAAGCACCAAAAATGGCAGCTTAAACAGCATGGCGCAATATTATAAGCTATTTTTTGGGGTTTCCCGCGAAAAATGACAATTTTGATAATATACCTTTGAAAATACAGATTTAATTCAACCAGAATTAGCAGCATTGTTCATATATCTACTCAAAATACCTGAGGTGACTGTCATCAAGGAAATGTATAACCGCCCTTTTCCTGTGCTATTATACCGCGACTAAATTTGGCCTTTGTAGCGGAGCCGTAATGAGCCAACATCTATCTCTACCTAAAGATAAAATCCGTTTTCTATTGTTAGAAGGCGTTCACCAGAACGCAATCGATACATTGAATGCAGCTGGATACACCAACATCGACTATCGTAAAACAGCGCTCGAAGGCGAAGCGTTGAAAGAAGCGATTAAAGATGCTCACTTCGTCGGTATTCGTTCCCGTACTCAACTGACTGAAGAAGTATTTGAAGCTGCGAACAAACTGATTGCAGTAGGTTGTTTCTGTATCGGGACCAACCAGGTGAACCTTGATGCTGCGATGCGTCGCGGTATTCCGGTATTTAACGCCCCTTACTCAAATACCCGTTCGGTTGCTGAACTGGTATTGGCAGAAACGATTCTGCTTCTGCGCCGTGTACCTGAAAAATCAACAGATACACATGCAGGTGGCTGGAACAAGTCGGCTGTCGGTTCATTCGAAACACGTGGTAAAACTTTAGGTATCGTAGGTTACGGTTCAATCGGTTCACAACTTTCTGTACTGGCGGAAAGCCTGGGCATGAAAGTAACCTATTATGATGCGGTGACCAAGTTACCTTTAGGTAATGCACGTCAGGTCGGCTCTATGGGCGAATTACTTGCCAATGCAGACGTAGTAACGTTACACGTTCCAGATCTGCCATCTACCCGTAACTTCTTTGGCAAAGAACAGTTTGCACAAATGAAAGAAGGTTCAATCTTCCTGAATGCGGCACGTGGTACATGTGTCGTAATTGAAGATCTGGCAGATGCGATCAAGTCTGGTCACATTGCTGGTGCTGCAGTAGACGTATTCCCGAAAGAGCCGAAAGCCAATGGTGAAGAATTCGTTTCTCCACTGCGTAACCTTCCAAACGTGATCCTGACTCCACACGTGGGTGGTTCGACCATGGAGGCACAAGCCAACATCGGTCTGGAAGTTGCTGAGAAATTCGTTGCCTATTCAGATAAAGGTATGACTTTATCTGCAGTGAACTTCCCGGAAATTGCGCTGCCATTGACTGAAGGTAAACACCGTTTACTGCACATTCATAAAAACATGCCGGGCGTTCTTTCTAAGATCAACAACCTGTTTGCTGAACACGGTATTAACATCTCTGGCCAGTCTTTAATGACCAAAGGTGATGTCGGTTACCTGGTGATGGACGTAGACGCGACTGCATCTAAAGAAGCACTCGATACCCTACATGAAGTTGAAGGAACAATCCGCGTACGCGTACTGTTCTAATTTAACGATATGCAAGAACCACAGCTTTCGGGCTGTGGTTTTTTGTTTTTTAAGGTTTTTATTTTTCAGCCTTTACTGTTCTTCCGCTCTTCGAGAAATCGAAACCTATTGAGTTATGCTGAATTTTAAAATTGCACCTATTGTACAAGCGCCACTGATTCTCCTGATCGCGATGATCAGTATGCAAAGCAGTGGCTCCTTTGCCAAATATCTGTTCGGTCAGTTTCCCATTCTGACCGTTTCAGCCATGCGTCTGCTTTTGGGTGCTGTAATTTTGGCATTGATTTTTAAAATTTGGCAAATTCATTTCAAACAGGTGAAATGGTTAGCAATTATGAGCTATGGCTTAGCTCTGGCTGGCATGAACTTATTGTTTTATCTGTCTATTGATCGCTTGCCGCTGGGCATTGCGGTTGCTTTTGAATTCATTGGCCCTTTAAGTGTGGCGCTGTTTTATGCGCGGCAAAAATTTGATTTTGTCTGGGTCGGATTGGCTATTTTAGGCCTGATTCTGCTGTTTCCCTTTGATCAGGCTGCACAGCCACTTGATCCGGTCGGGATTCTATTTGCCCTAAGTGCGGGTGCCTGTTGGGCGCTATACATCGTCGCTGGGCAAAAGCCTTCCGGGGTTTCCGGCAACCATACTGTGTGCTTGGGCATGTTGGTCGGGATGCTGGTGCTGATGCCAATTGCGCTTTTTGCTGGCATTCCTGCGCATACATTTGAACCCATCAGCCTGTTATATTTCATGGCTCTGGCTGTGCTGGCCAGCGCCCTGCCTTTTACCCTGGAAATGATTGCCCTGCGAAATTTAACCGCCTTGAGTTTTGGTACATTGATGAGTCTGGAACCTGCAATCGCAGCACTCTCTGGTTTTATCTTCCTGGGTGAAACTTTATTGTGGACACAATGGCTGGCACTGGCCACGATTATTAGTGCTTCAATTGGCTGTACGGTGACCAGTCAAAGACGAAAACATTGAATAAAAATAAAGGCGCTATAGCGCCTTTATTTAAGATAGCTTTATTAGAATCATTTTAACGTGGTGTTGCGTCTTTAATCGCCGTATTTAATACCGTGGCTGCTGTCACATTATAGCCATCACATGCAAAAGCAAGCTGATCATAAGTGTATTCTGTCCATTTGATCATTAAAGGACTGGCATCATTTTCCTTTAATTTGTCTAAAGCCACTTTTCGTGATTGGGCAACATAATCGTTGTGATCAATATGTTCTCCATGTTCCGAGAACGCACTGTTATAAATTCCTCCTTGATATTCGATCGCACCAAAATATTTGTAATATTGCATAGCAGCATCTTTATATTCTGCCTTTTTATATTTCAAGCCAGCCATGGTGTCATCTAGAATAATTTTTGCCAGCTCCTGGACAGACATTTGTGCCTGCCAATCAGCCAGCGTGCGATAGTCAGTTTTTGTTTCCGGATCAAATTCAATATATTCTTCTTCCGGATGTTCAGCCTGAAGACGGAAACATTTAGATCCATTCGGGAATGTGCGCGCCTTCTGCAAATCAATAAAATTGGCTGCAAACTCATTATAATATTTACGGTCAGCGGCTGTCGTATTATCACTATTAAATAACACTCTGGTTGCAGCATCCTCATACATTTTCACCACAGCAATATTGGTACGTTCAGTTAATGCTTTTCCTGACAGGTCGTACCACTCTATATGCCGATGATTACTGATGTTGTTCTCCGGTATGGTCACAGGACGACTCTTAAATTGAGTGGTCGTATTTTCCAGTACTTTTTCCAGCTTATAGCCGAATGCTCTACGGGTCCGATCTGCAGGAAATACCCCTTTGGCGGTGACATAAGTCGGGAACACCATGTTCTCCTCAATATTATAGCCAAATCCTAAAAACTATAGAACAATAGAGATATGG
This sequence comes from Acinetobacter sp. YH12100, assembly GCF_013419135.1. Taxonomy (NCBI): domain Bacteria; kingdom Pseudomonadati; phylum Pseudomonadota; class Gammaproteobacteria; order Moraxellales; family Moraxellaceae; genus Acinetobacter; species Acinetobacter sp. YH12100. Next base: position 112,185 of record NZ_VPAQ01000012.1, read on the forward strand.
GATATTCAAAAGATTTTAAAGACAAAGTCATAGAAATTATGATTCGAGATGAAATGTCTGTGCGAAAAGCAGCACAGCATTTTAACATCTGTATACAGACAATTCAGAACTGGAAAAAATCCACTACAAACAAACCTATTCCTGGCCGTCCAGCTAAAATTAGCAGAGAGCAAATATTGAAGGATGTTGAACAATATCCTGATGATTATCAGTATGAGCGAGCTGAACGTTTAGGAGTAAGCACTCATGCGGTATTTAATGCGTTACATGCCGCAGGAATATCGCGTAAAAAAAGACGTTAAAGCATCCTAAAGCAGATCAAAATCAACGTCAGCAATTTCAAAATCTCATAGAGTGTTTAGAAGGGAAATTGCCTCTGATTTACATAGATGAAAGTGGTTTTCAAAGTGAAAGTACCAGAACCCATAGTTATAGCCTTCAAGGAACACGTGCTGAAGGTAAATTTAACTGGCAGTTGAAGAATTGCAGTAATGCGATCGGTGCAATCATTGAAAATAGATTACTGACAGTTGGTGTGTTTAATTGTTCAGTGAACACAGAAGTATTTGAATGTTGGATTGAACAGGATTTATTACCTAAGTTGAAAGAAAGCAGTGTTTTGATTATGGACAATGCGACCTTTCACAAAGGGAAAAGACTTCAGGAGTTGGTACGTTGTGCAGGCCATTACATTGTGTGGCTTCCTAGATATAGTCCAGATTTAAATCCAATAGAAAATATGTGGTCGCGAGTCAAGGCAATTCGAAATAAGTTTAGAGTTAAAGATATTGATAAATTATTTAAAGATTACTGTAATGATTTATTTGGTATTTAGCTATATATTCAGTATCCACGACACTGTTATCATCCGCATATAATATGCCGTCAGTAATTTTATTTTTATGACTGGCCAATAGAAGTTTTTTCGACTCCATGTCTGCTGCATCAGCATTCGGCAAGTTGAACTGATAGTTGTAGAATTCCGACACTGTGTCTGATGCTCCATCACCCGGGGTTCCAGGATTGTTCGGATTACCTGGATTGGTCGGAGCCGGTTGGCTAGGGACTGGTGTATTATTATCCGAATTATCAGAGCTACCACATGCTGCAAGCATACAGCCCAAAATGGCGCAAGAAAGTATTCGTAATTTCATTATTATCTACCTTATTATTTTCATTGTTATTTTAATGCTGCCCCGAATTGGGATCTAAGATATTTTAATAAATATAAAAATAAGATCAAATTAAAAATTGATTAATTTGTAACCACACCTGAGGTAAGTTTAATTTTGAATTTAAAACTTCACATATTTGATTGAGCTAAAATGTAAATTGATTATCTCCAAACTTAAGTTGCATTCACAAAATATTGCTCTGGCCTACTCAGCAAAAATCAACCAGTTTGCTATAATTTCATTTCTTTCTATTTCTCATTTTCACCCGCTCTGGGTAGAAGCTGCTTCCATGCCAAACGCCCAACTTCTTGCCGTATTCTTCATGGTCTTGTCCATGACTTCGTACCAGATCAGTGCATCTTTTGCCAAACAGCTGTTTAGTGTACTGGATCCGATTACTGTCACCATTTTAAGACTCTGTTTTGCTGCAATCATTGTCTGCGTCATGTTCCGCTCTTGGAAAATAATTTCACGTTTGCCTTTTTTAAAATGGCGGGATTTACTCTGCTATAGCGCGACTTTAGGGGTCATGAATATTTTATTCTATCTGTCACTTGGTCGTTTACCGCAGGGCATTGCAGTAGGTCTGGAGTTTATTGGCCCTTTGGGCCTAGCTCTACTGTCGATTAAACACCGTAGTGATTATATCTGGGTATTGATGGCCATTTTGGGCATCGCGCTGATGGTGCCATGGGGACAGGCCAATAGCAGTAATTTCGACCTGTTGGGCGCAGCTTGTGCCTTGGGGGCAGGTTTCTGCTGGGCATTATATATTTTCTTTGGTCAACGTGTGGTTCAGCAGAATATCGGCATGCATGCACTGACCATTGCCATCAGTATTTCAGCATTGTGTCTGCTGCCGATCGGTCTCTACAACAATGCGCCCGCATTGATTGATACACAACATTGGGGCAAGGCCATTGTGATTGCAATTCTGGCCACCGCGATTCCTTATGCCCTCGATTTAAAAGCCTTACAGCATTTAAACAAAATGAGCTATGGCACCCTGTCCAGCCTCTCTCCGGCTTTAGCAGCTTTGACCGGTTTTCTGTTATTGGGTGAGAAAATCACGGTACTGCAAGCGGTCGCTCTGGTGTGTATTATGCTGGCCTCTGTCGGTGTGACAGTACGTGCCGCGCGTCAAGGAGCTGCAGAGCGGAGTGCATAAAGCCTGATTGGGATCTGGGCAACTGACTCAATATTTTCATTCATTCTTGTGCTTTCTTCATTTGGAAGAAATACCTCAAAGAAATGAATCCGGATAAAAAGATGGCTGTAGCGCCATCTTTTTTATTTATTTGATTTGAAGTTAAAATTTAGCTTTGTACCAGCATATCTTTTTTCATGTCTTTATAACGTTGATATTCAGTCTTGTACTGCACTGCTAAAGCGGTCTTTTGCTCTTCACCGAGAATTTTACCCGCCTGCTGGAAGAAACCATGTTCCTCTTCTTTTAAGTGGTGATGCACTTTTTCGGAAAGCTTTTTGGCAATTGCAATCCAGCCCGGATTACTCAATTCTGTTGCAGTCAGCTCTTCAATCATCTCGTCCATTTCATGATGTTCGGCCAAGGCATGCCGGGTGATATTCAAGCCCGAATCGGTCATCATCAGGGGAATATAGAAATAACGGTCTTCAGCCGCTTCATGGGCAAATAATTCATTCTTGAGTTGTTTGAACAGCTCACGACGTTCTGCTGTATCCCCTGAAGTTTGTAGTAATTTTTCTGCAAGATCACGCTGAATTTCATGACTTTCTCTTAATGCTTCAAAAATGGTGGTCATCTAATTTTTCTCCTGTTTTCGCCCTGCCTTTTTACATCATAGAAAGAAAATGGCATGGGTTCAGGAGGTTTTATAAGTACAAATTGTATAAAAAACTTTAATATTGAGAATGGTTTACATCTATTCTTATATAAAGAACATCTGATAGGCCATCCGGCAAATCAGTAAACTGACCAGAATCAGGAATAAAATCCGGATAAAGCCACTGCCATATTTAAAGGCTAATTTGACACCCAGCAAGGAACCACAGATATTGGCCACCGCCATCATCGCCCCGACCATAAATAGCACATTGCCGCTGGGAATAAAGAAAGTTAACGCTGCCAGATTGGTGGTGAAATTGGCAATTTTAGATAAAGCTGAAGCATGTAAAAAATCGACACTTAAATAACGAATGAAAAAGAAAATAAAGAAACTGCCCGTACCCGGCCCGAAAATTCCGTCATAAAATCCGATGGCCAGACTGCCCAAAACTGCCAATGCCAACATTTTCTTGGTGAGCTTTTGCTGAACATGCACCTGACCAAACTGCTTTTTCATCACGGTATAAATCGCGATGACAATCAGCATGATCAATACAAAAGGTTTGAGGATTTCGACCGGAATCAAGGTGACACTGGCCGCGCCAATAAACGAGCTGATGAAACTGCAAGCTGCAATCACGCCCAAGAGCAACCACGGCAGTTTTACCTGACGCAAATAGGAAAATGCCGCAGAGCCAGTACCAAAAATCGAGGCCAGTTTGTTGGTACCAAATACGGTAGCCGGCTGTAAATGCGGCAGACTGCCCATAATTGCCGGAATCTGGATCAGACCACCACCGCCTACAGCAGCATCAATTGCCCCTGCAAAAAATGCAAAGACAATCAGGCTGATGATGATCTCAATATCCATATTTCAGACCTTGCTTAGAGGTTTAAGACGCGTTTTGGCAACAGGCGTTTTTTATCACTAATTTCCGCCAGGCCTAAACATTTTTCACCATCAAAAACCAAGACCTGTTCAGCTGCATCGTGCTCGATATTACTTTCCATGCCACGGCTAAAATATTCTGCCCGCCCTTCTGGCACTTGGATTTGCGGGAAATGTTGCACCGGTGCATAAGCCGGCAACAACAACCTATCACGCTCGTCTTCATTCAAGCTTTCCAGATATTCAATGGTATAACTCGGGATCAAATCAAAATGACCGGTTTTAATGCGGTGTAAATAGGTCAGATGACCGTAAGTACCCAAGGCTTTGGCAATATCTTCACCGAGTACCCGGATATAAGTCCCTTTAGAGCAGGTAATATCCAGCGTGATGCTATTTTCAGTAAAGGATAAAAGCTCAATGGCCAGAATGCTAATCGGGCGCGCTTCACGTTCAATCTCGATGCCCTTACGTGCCAGTTCGTATAAAGGACGACCTTCTTTTTTCAGCGCCGAATACATCGGTGGCACTTGCTGGATATCACCGATAAACTGTGTCAAGGTTTCTTGAATTAACGCTTCCGAAAGTTCAGGAACCGCTTTTTCTAATAAGACTTCGCCTTCAACATCGCCGGTGGTGGTGCTATGTCCAAGAAAGACCGTCGTTTGATAACGCTTGACTGAATCTAATAAATAATGCGAAAACTTGGTCGCCTCACCTAAACATATCGGTAATAAACCCGAGGCCAGAGGATCCAGTGCCCCGGTATGGCCTGCTTTTTGTGCACGATACAACCAGCGAACTTTTTGCAATGCAGCATTAGAACTAATGCCCAAGGGTTTATTCAAAAGGAAGACACCACTAAGATGACGACGCTGAATTTTAGGAGATGATGCTTTCATGGCAAAAAATCAGACATTTTATAAATTGGCGCCATGGTAAGACCCTGTGCGATGATTTACAACTTTTCTATGGTATCTGATGATTTTTATGGCATATTCAGCTGAATCAAAACTCTAAAAATAATGAAACCGAAAAAACAGGTGCATAGGATATGCAGAAATACAAAATATGGATCATTCTGGCTCTGGTGGTGCTGTGCTTTATCACCCTGATGCTCTGGCTATCTCCTCAGAATGAATCACAGACAGAGACTATTGGCCAATCACCTCTTAGTGAACGCCGCGGCGAACCTGCCGCATTAAGTATGACCAGCCCTGCCAATGCAGCGTTTTCCAGTGCCAGCCAGCAAGATACCGAAATCAATTGCCAGATGCAGCTGGATGCGAGTAACCGTCTGACCGTCAATGAACAGACTCGAAACTGTTTTGAATATTTTATTACCCAGTTTGGTGAAAAAAATCTGGCGCAGATTCAAAAGGATTTTAAAACTTACATTCGCCAGAATCATAAAGAACCCGCTCTCTCACAAATTCTGGATTTATGGGATCGCTATATTCAGTATCGTCAAGGTTTAGGCCAACTGACTGCACCGACAGGCCTCGATCAGGAAGATCCGGCCTATTACCGCAGCATCTATAGCAGCACCCAGAATTTGCGTAAACAATATTTTTCTAATTATGAAATTGAAGGTTTATTTGGTACCGAAGACACCTATCATGAATATACGCTTGACCGTATGGCCGTGCTGGCAGACAACAGCTTAAGCGAGTCTGAAAAAGCCCAGAAGCTCAAAAATCTGTTTGAACAATTGCCACAAGACTGGCAGGAAAATCTGGAACAACTGAATAAACTCGAAGATTTACGCAAACTCAGCGCAGACATTAAAGCGCGTGGTGGCTCAAATGCAGAGATTCGTCAAATGCGATTAAACCTGGTCGGCCCTGAAGCCACGCAACGTCTGGAGCAACTGGATGGCGAACGTGCCAGCTGGAAATCCAGTGTCACGACGTATCTCAATGAACGGGATAGCATCATGCAAAGTGGCATGAGTGACAGCGCCAAACAGCAAGCCGTCGAGAAGCTGCGCCAGCAACGTTTTCAACAGCCGAATGACCAGCTGCGGGTCGAAACCTTTGAACAGATTCATGATCAAGGCGGCAAGTTGCCCTTTGCGAATTAAGCCTAAAAGCCATCACCTGTTGATGGCTTTTTTTATGATCCTCATATCGAAAGCTTTATGCCTTCATATCTCCCGCCCTAACTTTGTTTCTAAATATTTCTTGTTTACACAAAATAACCGTAATGAGTGTTTTGTATTTCAACAACTTAAAATTTAAATACAGCCGTAAATAAAACATATTCTTACAATGTAAATCTCTTCTCTCTGTCGTGTCCTAAAATGACATGGTTTTAGCGCGTTGAAGTGAAAAAATACCGCTACTCAAAAGAAAAATTGCTCAGCCATAGAAGGCCAAAACTGTATGGTCCAAAGTCTGCTTTTGTGGCTTATAACACTCTAGAAAAGCAATGATTGCTTTAATAACGATAAAATTAAAAAGGGATGCTTATGCGTACTTTCAGCAAGACAGCACAGTTACTGACTGTGACTTTAGCAACAACTCTGGGATTAAGCTTTTCTGCACAGGCCCATGCCGCGGCAAGTGCGACACAGGTCACTGAAAAGGCCAGATCTGATTATGCCAAAACCAAATATCCTATTCTGATGGTACATGGCTGGCTAGGCTGGTCACGCATTGGCACCGACAGCATCGGGCTGGATTACTGGTATCAGATTCTACCGGATATGGCACGCAATGGTTCTACCGTCTTTGCTGCACAGTTGTCTCCGGCAAATAAGACAGCACATCGCGGTGAACAGCTGATCAGCCAGGTTGAAGATGTGATAGCAATCACCGGCAAACACAAAGTCAACCTGATTGGTCACTCTCATGGCGGGCCAACCGTGCTCTATGTCGCTGCCACTAAACCAGAATATCTGGCATCGATTACAGGCGTTGCTGGTACCTATCATGGTTCTAAAGTTGCTGACGATATTCAAAGCAATAGTTTAAGCCGCACCGCGTTTAATATTTTAGGTGACTATATTGTGGGACCTTTAATTGCACTCGCTCAGCTTAAACCTGAATTAGAAATCGATTTTGATGCATCCATGAAATCATTAACCCAAACAGAATCAAAAAACTTTAATGCAACTGTTGCAAAAGAAGCAGTCAAAGACGGCGTTTTAGCAGCGACTGAGAACTGTAATAAAAACCTCAAACCTAAAGATTCTAAAGGTATTTATTACTATTCATGGACAGGTGTAGCACAAGCCACCAATGCCTTAGACATTGATACGATTTTAATGCAACTGGGCCCACTGTCTTATGGCAATAAAAACAATGATGGTATGGTCGCACGTTGTAGTGCTTATATGGGCAAAGTGATTAATGACAATTACAAACTCAACCATACTGACTTGGCCAACATGATGTTTGGCTTGAAAGGTCTATTCGCCCCGGATCCGGTGACGTTATACCGTCAGCATGCCAACCGCTTAAAGCTGCAAGGTTTGTAAGTGGCTCGCCTTTATCAGGATTGATAAAGGCTTTGCTATATAAGCGGTCATCATTTTCCCGGATGAAGCAGAGATAGAATAATGAGAATAATAAGCCTGGTATTCAGTCTATTTATTGGATTCAGTTGTTCCTTGGCTTATGCCAAGCAGAGTCCATTGATTGAATATACACCCAAATTCGCTATATCCAGCTACACCAAAACCCATTATCCGCTCATCTTTGTCCATGGCTTCGGTCTGGGCTTTAACCGCATTGGAACCGATAACATCGGTTTAGATTATTGGTATCAGATCCCGCAAGATTTAGCCCGTCATGGTGCGCGTGTATTTTCCGCGGAATTATCTGCGGTTGCATCCAATGAACTACGTGGTGAACAGCTGTTACTACAAATTGACGAAGTTCTTGCACTGACGGGTAAAGCTAAAGTCAATCTGATTGGACATAGTCAAGGTGGACCAACCATTCAATATATTGAAGCTGTTGCACCTGCCAAAGTGGCTTCACTGACCGCAATTGCAGGTGCGATGAAAGGCACACCTGTTTTTGTCAATGCCAGCCAGACACCTTTACTAGAACCGCTGATTCATGCCATTGGAACAATTCTGGGCTACAGCATGAATCTGGTAACAGCAAATCAATATCCCGTAAATATCACAGCCGCCTTAAGTGCCATGCATCCTGAAGACATTCGAGCCTTCAATATAAAATACGGTTCTGCTGCGATTCCTAAAGACTGTCAGACCCAAGGCATAAAGATCACAGCCAATGGCATTCATCATTACTCCTGGATGGGCAACCGGCAAACCACCAATCCTCTGGATATCATTGAATCGACTATTGTCAGTTTAGGCGGGACTTTCTTGAAAGGTGAAGCCAACGATGGCGCTCTACCTTTATGTAGTGGACGTTATGGTCAGATCATTCGTCAGGACTATGCCCACAATCATTTCGATGAAGTGAACCAGTTCTTCGGCATTTTAGGGCCTTTTGCCCAAGACCCGATAGCACTCTATCGCCAACATGCCAACCGGCTCAAACTGCAAGGCTTATAAATCATTCAATGTTATCCATCAATCATAATTTTTAAATACAGCAACTTAAAACCTAACTCGCCCGTTTCGGGTGGGAGAGAGGTGGATCAGGAAATTTGAACAACACTTATAAGTGATATTTTGCTTCCCAAATGATGTTATAAACATCAATATATGGAGTATTTTATGACACGTAGACCAAGAAGAAATCATTCAAATGACTTTAAAGCTAAGGTAGCACTTGCTGCGATTAAAGCAGAAAAAACACTTGCTG